>SVPO01000107.1 GCA_015065795.1 Oscillospiraceae bacterium
AGGAACTCCTCGAAATCAAGGGAATACATCTCGTAGTCGGTCTTGTAGCCTACACTGTTGCTTTCAATGCGCTTGTAGTTTATCCCCAGCAGAGAGCCGCTGCAGATAACATCGTACCGACCGTCTATCTTGAAAAACTTGAGTGCGGTGGATATTTCGGGGAAATCCTGAAGTTCATCAAAGAAAATCAGCGTGTCGTTTTCGATGAAGCGCTTGGAGGGGTCAATGCGCGATATGTTTTTGATAATGTCCTCCGGCTTGTAGCCATCGACGGCTATCATCTTGTATTTCGGCTCTTCGTAGAAATTGATGTAGATTACGCTTGAGTAATTAGCCTCGCCGAATCGGGTGATGGATTCAGTTTTGCCCACCTGTCGAGGGCCTTTGACAATAAGAGGTTTGCGCCCCTCGTTTGCTTTCCAGTTTTTGAGAAAGTCGTCTATCTTCCGTTTGATGTACATACTAAACACCTCGTATATATTATATGCCGCAGCATACAATAATTCAAGGCGCTTACAAAAAAATGAGGGAATTATTCTGCTTCCACAACAAAAAGATGAGCGAATTAACCTGCTCTTATCACAAAAATATGAGCGACTCTTTTAGCGTGCTCGATCACCGTCAAAACCACACTACAATACGCAAAACGCCTAAAATTGCATAACCACGCGGAAAATTGGAGTTTGTCCCACAGCCTATGGTGTATCTTTACCCATGGGTACCCTGCTGCCGCACCCATGGTTCACCCTCGAAAAAGTGCATAAATACGCCAAAAAATATTTTTGAAAAAATCTATGGTGTACCCTTGACATTTTCCCCTGCCGCAGCCCGCACCATAACCCGTCACCTTGCTGCTCTCAATACCTACCCCGACTCCTACGACCTCATCCTCACAGGCGACCTCGGCTTCGTGGGCAGCGATCTGCTGTACGAGCTTCTTGAAAGAGAACACATCGACATCACCACACAGCACAACGACGGCGGAAAAATGATTTTTGACCGCAAGGAACAGGATGTCCACGCAGGCGGTTCCGGCTGCGGATGCTCTGCAAGCGTGCTGTGCGCGGAGGTCATCCCAAAGCTCGTCACAGGCGAGCTGCGCAGAGTGCTGTTCGTGGCAACGGGCGCGCTCATGTCCACCACCAGCTCGTGGCAGGGGGAGAGCATACCGGGGGTCGCCCATGCCGTCGAGCTGGTTTCAGGCAGCTGATCTGACGGAAGCACTGCACAAAAACCGCCGCAAGCGCGTCATTGCCAGCGCGCTTGCGGCGGTTGTCATATATTGTTATTCTAAGAATCACTGCCGACCGCTCACGCCGTTGTAGTCCTTGTCGATGGACACAACAGTGCGGCAGTGGGGCAGACAGACTGCGACAGCTTCGTCGATGGCAGCGTGCAGCTGAGCGTCGCTCATGCCCAGCCTGAAGGGCGCCACCACGTCGAAAATGAGATTGGTGTGGGTGGGACCCGTGACCATGCGGAAGTCGTGGACAGTCAGCCGTTCGTCAATATCCTGTACGATTTTCGTGGCTGCTATGCGCAGTTCGGTGGTGGCTTCGTCGTCGCAGATGGGATCCATGTGAATGGTGGCGACGCAGCTGAATTCGCTGCGCAGACGGTTCTCAATGTTGTCGATCAGATCGTGCATGGCGAGGATGTCGCCGGACGCAGGTACCTCAGCGTGCAGGGAGATGATCATCCTGCCGGGACCGTAATCGTGTACGATCAGGTCGTGAACGCCCAGGATGTGTTCGTCCTCAAGAACGATCTGCTGGATACGATCGACCAGCTCCGGCTCGGGGGCTTTGCCCATGAGATCGCCGGCGGTCTCAAAGACCATTTTGATGCCGGAATAGAGAATGAACAGTCCCACCGCGAGACCACACCATGCGTCGAGGTTGACGCCCCATATGGCGGCGATGACGGTGGATAGCAGAACAGCGCCGGTGGAAATGCAGTCGTTGAGACAGTCGGCGGCAGTGGCTTTCATGGCGGATGAGGAGATGAGCTTTGCGATGCGGCGGTTGTAGACGCTCATGTACAGCTTGACGAGGATCGACACGGCAAGCAGCACGATGACCCAGGGGGATGTGTTGAGCTCGTCGGGGGACATGATCTTCTGAACCGAACCCTTGATCAGTTCAAAAGCCATGAGCAGTATCATCAGCGCCACCAGCAGACCGGAAATATACTCCATTCTGCCGTGCCCGAAGGGATGCTCGGGGTCGGGCTTTCTGCCGGCAAGCTTGAAGCCCAGCATGGTCATCACCGAGCTTCCGGCATCGGCAAGGTTGTTGAAGGCGTCCGCCATGATGGCGATGGATCCGCTGAACAGACCACCGGCAAGCTTGACGAGGAACAGCAGCACGTTGAGAGCGATGCCCATGGTGCCGCACAGCACGCCGTAACCCTCGCGAACCTTGGGCGAGGTGTAATTCTGATGGTCGGAAATAAACCAGCGTGAAAGCAGGGATATCATTTCAAGTACCTCCGTTATGCAGGTGCGTCTGCGAAGGGCGCAGAGTGCTGTTATTATACCATACGCTTGCCCGTGTGCCAATATTTTGCTGGAAAGTAATCGCCGCCGACAGCAAAACAGTGCGGCATAAACTTCCCTTTTGCATGAAAATGATATATAATGTGACATATTCGGTTCAATCGAAAGGGGATCATGGCATGGACATCACCCAGACATTTTATGATGATCTGGCTTCTCAGTATGACAAGCTTTTTCTTGACTGGCAATCGACGGTGCGTGAACAGGCAGAGCTGCTGGACAGGCTCTTTCGTGCCGAGGGGTTCGACTGCAGAGCGAGCGTCCTTGACTGTGCCTGCGGAATAGGTACGCAGTGCATTGGACTTGCCGCTCTTGGATACAATGTGACCGCGTCGGACATCAGTGACGCAGAGCTGGCTCAGGCAAAGAAAAGAGCGGCGGAGAATAAGGTCATTCTGCGTTTTGCACACGCCGACTTCCGCTTCCTGTCGGAGACCTTTGACGAGCGGTTCGATATCGTAATCGCCATGGATAATGCCCTGCCGCATATGCTCACGGAATACGATCTTGAAGCTGCCGTCAGGAGCATCACAGACCGTGTCGCGCCGGACGGCATATTTGTTGCCAGCATCAGGGATTACGACGCGCTGCTGGAGAAAAAGCCACCCTATTCGCCGCCGTATATACACCAGACCGACAAGGGACAGAGAGTGTCCTTCCAAACATGGAACTGGAATGGAGACAACTACAGGCTTGTCCAGTACATCATTGACGACGAGGGAACTCCGGCAGCAAGCCGCTTTGAGTGTGAATACAGAGCCACGCGACGGGATGAGCTGACACATCTGCTTGCGGAAAACGGCTTCAGGGAGGTTAAATGGTGTTTTCCTGAGGAAACGGGCTTCTATCAGCCCATCGCAATTGCTAGGAAGTAAAATTATAGCCGGAGCGCCTGTGAAGCGCCCCGGCTTTTTGGTTAAGCGGAGATTGATTAGTCGTTGATAAGCTCCTCAATGCGGCTGCGCAGGCTGACAAACACGTCAGTAATAATCGGGTCAAAATGAGTGCCCTTTCCTGCCTCGATCATCTTGAATGCCTTGGAGATAGGAACTGCGGTCTTGTAGGAACGCTCGGAAATGAGTTCGTCAAACACGTCCGCGATGGCGATGATGCGCGCGCTCAGAGGAATGGTATCGCCGGAAATGCCGGAGGGATAACCGCTGCCGTTGTACTTCTCGTGGTGATAGGTGGCGATATCGTAAGCCATGTCGGTGAACTTCTTGTCCTCCAGACGGTGCAGGGTGCTGCGCACGATTCTGCCGCCTTCGGTGGCGTGGGTCTTCATGACCTCGAACTCCTCCTTGGTAAAGCGGCCGGGCTTGTTGAGGATGCTGTCGGGAACGACGATCTTGCCGATGTCATAGAGCGGAGTGGCCTTGCTCAGACGGTCAATAAAGCTGTCGGTAAGGGTGTTGCTGAAGTAACCGCGAACCTGCAGAGTACGGGCAAGCAGGGTGACGATGGCGGCGGTGCGCTTGAAATGCTCTCCGCCCTGACCGCGGCTGTCGATAAGCTCAGCCATGCTGAAGATGATCTGCTGCTGAGCGTCTGCAAGCTTGCGGGACTGCTCACGGATCTTTTCGGTCTGCTCGTCGATCTTGGAGGCAAGAGCGCGGTTATCGCTCTTGAGATAGCTGACGTCGGTGATGCACAGGGCAAGACCCTCGAAGCGCTTGCCGTTGTAGATGCCGTTGGACTTCCACTCATAATCATGGTCGCCGTAGTTGAATTCCTTGGTCTGGGACTGCATGAGCTGGCTGACGAACTTGTCCTTGTGCTCGCCGTTGAGCTCGGCAAAGGTATCCAGAGCGACCTTGTTGGAATAGATTACAGCACCTTCGCTGTCCAGAACGACAACGGATTCGCTGATGGACTGCAGTACGTTCTCCTTAGCCACAGAAGCAAGGTCAAAGATTCTGAAACGTGCGGTGAGAATGAAGAAGCAGATGGTCATCAGCATCATCAGAATGGAGCCGATATCGTAGCCGTTGAACAGGTCAATAAACTTCACGGGGAAGAAGGCAAGAGCCGGAGCACAGGCAAGCAGAACGAACAGATAGGAACGCTTCTTTGTAGAGGAGCTTGTGCGCTTGAATGCAGAGAAGGTAGTGCCGAGGCAGAGAAGGATGCCGATGATAATGGAGGCGGCATACCAATAATATGCCGGGCCCGGATCGGACTTGAAAACGGAGAAACCGCCTTCGGATCTGGCAATATCGTAGGATTTGTACTGAAGATTGTGACCGAACTGGCTGGTGCAGATGACTGCCTCGCACAGTGCGATGTCAACATACAGTGCCCACTTGATCCATTTGGGGAATTTTGCCTCGCAGTAAACACTGACGAACTCTACCGTCAGGCAAACGATTGCACCAAGCGCGAGGTTCTCGAAGAATACCGCCAGCAGAGCTTCCTCCCTTACGGTGGAGAGCATCTCGAACAGATACGCCAGCAGGCCGCCGGCAACCGCTACGCTGTTCCACTGCAGAATGGTTCGCAGCGCCGAGGGCTTCTGTCTGCTGATAAGGATCGAGAGGATCACTGCAAGAACAACGCCGACAATCTGGAATATGATCATCATAGAAACGCCGAACATAAAATTATCCCTCCGTAAAAAATTATCTGATTTTTAATTGCATTAAGAAATGACGGTGTTAATTTTGTTTTAATAAATTGCGCCATTGTAACCAATTATAGTCGATATCGTGGAAAAGTCAATCGACAATTGCCGGAATTTTGCGGATATTATACATTTTGTTCGAAATGTCAAATTGTGCAGATTCTTGACACAAATTGCTTGTCGTCAAAATATGCAAAAAAAGGCTGTCCGGAAAGGATTCCGGGCAGCCTTTCGGGGACGAAATATCAGAAGCCGCTGTGCTGGAATTTATGCACAATGACGGTTAAGCGTCGATCTCGCCCTTGTTGGCGATCTCCTTGGTGATGAGCTTGATGAAATCGGCGACCTTCATGGTGACGGTGTTGTTGGTGTCGCGCTTGCGGACAGCGACAGTGCCGTCTGCCTGCTCCTGATCACCGATGACCAGCATATAGGGAACCTTGGAGACCTGAGCCTCGCGGATCTTGAAGCCCATCTTCTCCTGACGCTTGTCAGCCTCGCAGCGGACACCCTTGGCGCGCAGCTTGGCAAGGATCTTGTCGGTGTACTTGTTGTTTCGGTCGGTGATGGGCAGCACCTTGACCTGCATGGGAGCCAGCCAGGTGGGGAACTTGCCGGCATAGTGCTCGATGAGGATGCCGATGAAGCGCTCGATGGAACCGAATACAACACGGTGGATCATGATGGGGCGGTGCTTCTGTCCGTCGGAGCCGATGTACTCGGCATCGAAGCGCATGGGCAGCTGGAAGTCGAGCTGAATGGTGCCGCACTGCCAGGTTCTGCCGATGGAATCTTCCAGATGGAAGTCGATCTTGGGACCGTAGAAGGCGCCGTCGCCCTCGTTGATGATGTAATCCAGACCCATCTGCTCAAGGGCAGCGCGCAGGCTGTCGGTCGCGATCTCCCAGTCAGCCTCGTCACCGATGTGATCCTCGGGCATGGTGGACAGCTCAACGTGATACTTGAAGCCGAACAGACCGTAGACCTCGTCGATGAGACGCACAACGCCCTTGATCTCGTCGGTGATCTGCTCGCGGGTCATGAAGATGTGAGCGTCGTCCTGGGTGAAGCAGCGCACGCGCATCAGACCGTGGAGAGCGCCGGACTTCTCGTGACGGTGAACCAGACCCAGCTCGCCGCAGCGCAGGGGCAGGTCACGGTAGGAGTGAGGCTCGGACTTGTAGACCAGCATGCCGCCGGGGCAGTTCATGGGCTTGACGGCGAAATCCACATCGTCGATGACGGTGGTGTACATATTGTCCTTGTAGTGTCCCCAGTGACCGGAGGTCTCCCACAGCTGACGGTTGAGCATCATGGGAGTGGAAACCTCGACGTAGCCCTCACGGGTGTGGATCTGACGCCAGTAGTTGATAAGCTCGTTCTTGACGATCATGCCGTTGGGCAGGAAGAAGGGGAAGCCGGGACCCTCGTCGGTCATCATGAACAGACCCATCTCCTTGCCGATGCGGCGATGGTCACGCTTCTTGGCTTCCTCGATACGGGCGAGGTACTCCTCGAGATCGGGCTTGGCGGAAAAAGCGGTACCGTAGATACGGGTGAGCATCTTGTTCTTCTCGCTGCCGCGCCAGTATGCGCCGGCGACAGAGGTCAGCTTGAATGCCTTGACGGCGGAGGTGTAGGTGACGTGAGGGCCTGCGCACAGGTCAACGAAATCGCCCTGCTTGAAGAAGCTCAGCTCCTCATCCTCGGGCAGGTCGTTGATCAGCTCTACCTTATAGGGCTCGCCCTTGTCTTCCATGAGCTTGATGGCTTCGGCTCTGGACAGAGTGAAGCGCTCCAGCTTGAGATTGGACTTGACGATCTTCTTCATCTCGGCTTCGATCTTCTCAAGATCATCCTCGGTGAAGGGAGTGACGCAGTCAAAGTCGTAATAGAAGCCGTCCTTGATGGAGGGACCGATGGCAAGCTTGGTGTCGGGATAAAGATTCTTTACAGCCTGAGCGAGGATGTGGGAAGCGGTGTGGCGCAGCGCGCCGCGACCGATCTCGTCCTCAAAGCTGTATTCTTCGATAACGCCGCTGTGAGTAATGACTTTCATGTTGTTTTCCTCCTTATATCAATGTATCCGAAATAAAATACGTATAAAAACAAAAAACACCCCGGAACGGATATCTTCCGTTCAAGGGCGCAGTTGCGCGGTTCCACCTTGATTTATCACTCGGGCCGGACAGCCCTGCCCCTTTAACGCAGAGGATACGGTGATGCTCATCGCATACAGCTCGGGAGTGGTTTTCGCCGGCGGCACACAAAGGAAGATCGCAGCAAATTCTTCCTCTCTCTGATGGGTACGGATGCCGGGTACTCGTTCCGTCACAGCCTTTATACAGTATTTTCATCTTTATATCACCTTTGCGGTGGTTTGTCAAGGGCAATTTTGCAGCCGAGCGCCGCAAGCCTATTTTTTTGTTGCAATCAACGTCTGTTGGTGGTAAAATACGATTCAATGATATAATTAAGTATATCAGGAATTCAGATATCAAGGAGCGTGTGTCCAATGAGCGACTTCAGAATCGACACCAAATGCGTGCAGAGCGGCTGGAAGCCGGAGAACGGCGAGGCCCGCGTGCTGCCCATCTATCAGAGCACCACATTCAAGTATGATTCCTCCGAGGAAATGGCTGCTCT
>SVPO01000108.1 GCA_015065795.1 Oscillospiraceae bacterium
TTTGTATTCCAGAAGATATCTGAGCAGCCGGGCAATGACAGCGAGCTTTATCGACTGCTTTTGTTCTTCGTCTTCGCGGAAGGAATTAACAGACATGATAATTCACGTTGCGAGGGGGTGAATCCTTTCCCTGCGCAGCTCCTTTCTTGTTTTGTTGATACGCGGTCAGTGTGGGGATTACGCCACGGTGACCATGTCCTCCTCGGTGTTGTACTGGGCGACGTAGGTGTCAAAGTAACGTCCGCGCAGTGCCATCAGCTGGGAGTGTGTGCCGCGCTCGGCAATGCGTCCGTCCTCCAGCACAATGATCTCGTCGGCATCCTTGACCGCGGAGATGCGGTGAGCGATGATGATCTTGGTGGTGTCGGACAGAGCTTCCAGTGTGCGCTGGATCTCATATTCGGTCTCCATGTCCAGCGCCGAGGTGGCATCGTCCAGAATGAGGACCGGGGACTTGCGCACAAGGGCGCGTGCGATGCTGATGCGCTGCTTCTGACCGCCGGAAAGACCCACGCCGCGCTCGCCGATAATGGTCTCGTAATCATCGGCAAGCTTGTCGATGAACTCCGAGGCACAGGCGTCGGCAGAGGCTTTTTTCATATCCTCCTCGGAGATGGAGTCGCGTTTGCCCATGCGGATGTTCTCGGAAATGCTGTCCGAGAACAGGAACACATCCTGCATGACCACAGCCACGCTGCTGCGCAGCTGGGAAAGGGAAAGCTCGCGCACATCTACGCCGTCCAGCTTAACAGCGCCGCCGGTGACGTCGTAGAATCGCTCCAGCAGGTTGATGATGGTGGTCTTGCCGGTGCCGGTCATGCCCATCACGCCCAGAGTTTTTCCGGGCTGCAGGTCAAAGCTCACGTCGTCGAGAATAGTCTTGTCCTCCACGGCGAAGCTGACGTGGTCAAAGGTGACGTGACCGGTGGTATGCTCAATGGTAACGGGATTCTCCGGGTCAACGATGACCGGCTGCTCCCGGAGGATACTGCGCACCTTACGGTCGGAGGCAACGGCGGAAGCCAGCTCGTTGCTCAGCCACGCGATGCACTCCATGGGCCAGATGATGCCGTTTGCGTACTCTACGAAAGCGACCAGTCCGCCGTAATCCAGCTTGTCAAGGATAATCAGCGCACCGCCGCCGATGACCACCGCCAGCACCAGCATACGGGTGGCAAGGCTGATGTAGGGCTGGTGCTTTATCTGCACCTTGCTCAGATTGATGTTGAGCTGATAGTATTCCTCGTTGTTGCGGTTGAACTTGTCGATTTCATAATCCTCGCGGGCAAAGGCTTTGACCGTGCGCACGCCGGAGAGATTCTCCTGAGCGATGGTGGTCAGCTTGGCGTTCTGCTCGCTGAGGGCGTCGTAGCACTTGTCCAGCTGCTTTTCCATCTTCAGCGCGATGACCGCCACGATGACCATGACGATCAGCGGCAGAATGGTGAGTATCGGGCTGATGGAAAGCATGCAGCCCAGGGTGATGAAGGTGTGGATGATGGCCTCGCAGATGAGCATACCGGCAAAGCCCAGAATGAACCAGATCTTGTCGATGTCGTCCTTGATGCGCGCCATGAGCTCACCGGTGTTGCTGCGGTCAAAGAATCCCACGTCCAGCCGCTGAATGTGGCGGAACAGATCCCGGCGCATATCGTGACCGATGCGGCTGCCAAGGATGTCCGCCATGAACTCCTTGAAGTAGTTGGTGACGGCATGACCGATGCCGATGGCGGCAAGCATGATGCAGATGCGGATGAGCATGCTGTAGCGCTCGGCGTTTTCCGCGTCGCTCTGGATGACCGTGTTGACGATCTCGCCCAGCTTCATGGGGATAGCCGCGTTGAGGGAGGTGGCGGTGAGCATCAGCACACCCACGCACACATACATGAACCAGTATTTCTTCATGTACCCCAGCAGGCGCTTTATGTTGTTTTTTCTGCCCGAGAACATCTGCTCCGGGCGGAGGGTAGGTGCTGTGGTTTCAGCTTTCTTTTTCATATTTACCTCCGATCTGTGCGCCGGCGCATCGCCTTCGGAACGATGCACAGACGCGTTACGGTGATGGCTTCGATGGAGAGCAAAGCCGGTCGCTTAGGTTGGGCTTTTTTGCCGTCCGACACAGAAAGACAGCAAAAAAGCCGCAGTCACTCAGCGGACTGCGGCTTGCTTACAGAAATATTCGGGCTGCGCACAAAGGAATACAGTTTCACTTATGCACAATAGCCCGGTAAACAAGGCAGAACGCCGTGGCTCTTGTCTGCAGACAGGATGAAATCAGCGTAGGAATTGATGCGCTTCTTGGTCATGACGTTTGCCTCCTTTGTTGGTGTCAGCGTGGTGAAATCCGCGCTGCAATTGCTATCATAGACCTGTTGGCAGAATTTGTCAACAGGTTTTTGCTTTCCGCGAAAAAGTTGTTACCGCGTTAAAGCGATACAGCGGAGCGGCGATTATAAACCTTCCCGTACCAGTCGGGCAAATTCATCGCCGCGCACCTCGAAGTTCTTGAACATATCGTAGCTGGCGGCGGCAGGGGAAAGCAGGCACACCTTGCCCTTTGCGGTCAGACGCATACCGGCGTGTACCGCGTCGGTGAAGTCCCTGGACATATACACGTTCTGCTTTATGCCGGTCTGCAGGCTGCGCTCGTTGATGAGAGCGTTCAGACGGGGTGCAGCCTCGCCGATGAGCACCAGATTGTCGATGTGCACGTCAAACAGGCAGTCCATCAGCTCGGTGTAGTCGATGCCGCGGTCCATGCCGCCCAGCAGCACAGTGCCCACGTTGCCCAGCGACCGAATGGCGTTGACCGCCGATTCGCAGATAGTGGAAATGGAATCGTCGTAATAGGTCACGCCGTCAAAGGTACCCACCTTCTGCAGGCGATGGGGCAGCGGCGAGAATGTGGCAAGCAGCTCAAGAAACCGCTCGTTGCCTATGTCAAAGAGACGGCGGCAGATGTAATATACCACTGAAATGTTATAGAGATTGTGGGGGCCGACCAGCTGAGTGGCGTCCTCGGCAACTGTAATGTCACCGTAGGTACAGTGGATGGAGCGTCCGTCAACGGTGATTTCTCTGCCGTTGTAGATGCGCTGTCCATCGCCGCCGAAAGCGTTGAGGGTGTCGATGTCGATGAGGTTAAGTACCGCGAAATCCTCAGGCTGCTGATAGGTGAGGATATGGGACTTTGCCTCGATGTACTTTTCGTAGGTGATATAGTGGTCGAGGTGATCCTCGTGAAGGTTGAGCAGCACGGCGGTGGAGGGGGAATAATGAGCAAACTCCAGCTGATGACAGCTCATCTCAAACACGATGACCGTTTCGTCGTCGATTTTATCCAGCATATCAAGACAGGGGATGCCGATGTTGCCGCAGAAGATGGTGTTATCGTGCACACCGGAGATGATGTGATACAGCAGGGAGGAGGTGGTGCTCTTTCCCTTTGTGCCGGTCACGCCGATGACCTGCTTTCTCAGCAGCATCAGGAACAGCTCGGTCTGGGAGCACAGCTTATCCATGGGCACGTCGTCGCGGAAAACGGCGATGCCCGGGCTTTTCATAATCAGATCAAAGCTGTCGAAGTGCGGATCCTGAGACGCAAGATGAATGAACTCTGTGTTTTCAAATCCGCTCAGATCGATGACGTTGTCGTCCGCCACCCACAGTGTGCGCTCCGGGAAAAGCCTGCGCAGCAGCCTGAAGGTGGAGCGTCCCTCGCGTCCGAAGCCCCAGATGACTATTCTTTCTTTATCCTCAAGCGCGGCTGTCAGCGCGCTCCATTTTGCTTCGTTCATGTTTTTGAATATCCTTTCGCAAGTACGTTAATCGGTCAGTTTCTTATAATATATGCTGCGCTCAAGTCCGCCGTACAGCACGGCATGACCGCCCGGCTTATAGCCCATGGCTTCGAAATTATCGGCGCTGAAGCGGTTGCAGGGAGACACCGAGGCGCAGATACGTTTGCAGCCCATATCCCGTGCAATCTGCTCAAGGCGCACAGTCAGCGCACGCTGCAGACCGTTGCCCCGATAGGCAGGTCGCACGATGACCAGCTTGAAGTTGGCAGTGGAGAGAATATCATCGCCCGTCAGTCCCATCTTGCGCCCGAGATTCTCCTCCGATTCACCTGCGATGTACAGCACACCGAAGGCTGCCATCTCATCGCCGCAGTAAACGCCGATGGTAACGTGAGGAGCGCGCAGGCAGGAATCCAGCGTCTCGCGGCTGTTGCGCCGCAGCCACTGATTATCCTCCAGCAGGGCGAAAGCCTCCTCCTGAATGGTCAGAATGGTGTCCAGCTCCTCCGGACCGCAGGTTCTGAAGGTGAATTTATCGCGGTCGCTCATGTCTACCTCCACGGCGGTTTTGCTTTGAATTATTATACTCCTCGCGCATCTTGTTTGCAATCATAAGAAAGAAATATTCCGCCGCGAGCGGATGTATGCAGGGTTCGATGAATAATCCGAGTCTGATCGTCCATACTCCCACCAGTGAAAAGACGAAAGGCGGTCACAAAATGAAAAGAATTGAGATATCCATGCTGTTTGCACTGGTTTTCTGCGCGGTGGTGTCCTTCCTTGCCCTCAACGGGGAATACGATCAGGTGCGTGACAGTGTGCTGCGGCTGCACATCCTTGCCAATTCCGACAGTCTCTACGATCAGGAGCTGAAGCTGAAGGTGCGCGACGCTCTGCAGGCGGAGGTGGACGAGGTGTTCGGCGGATGCGAAAATCTTGAGCAGGCGATATTTGCTGCGGAAAGCAATGCCGACACCCTGCGCCGCACCGCCGAAGAAACCCTGCGCGCCAGCGGATGTGACTATTCAGTAAAAATCAGCGTGGAGCCGACGATGTTTGATACCCGTACCTACGACGGCATCACTCTGCCGGCAGGGGAATACACCGCCCTGCGTGTGGAGATAGGGGAGGCGAAGGGGCGCAACTGGTGGTGCGTTATGTTTCCTGCAATGTGTGTCACCGGCAGGGACGGCCGGCAGGAGCTGGATGCGGTGCTCACCGACGGACAGGTCAGTCTCCTTGAGGCGGACGGCTACGACATCCGCTTCCGCTGCGTGGAGTGGTACGAAGCGGTGTGTGAGTGGCTGGGGATATAGCGCAGGACGAGGGGCGGCATAACAGAACAGCGGACAGGATTCCTCCCGTCCGCCGCCTGATCACCCAATATCTCCACGTTTGATTGAGTTGACATAACTGCACAGCTCCGCGAAGGAGCGCACGTCCCTTCGCTTGACCTTGCGCTGTACCTCCTTGGGGAGAGAATGGAAAAGCTCATAGCTGGAAACGTCGTTCTCCAGCAGATCGTCAAGACCCAGCGTGGAGTTGATTCCGTCGCTCATGCTGCACCTCCGCTGATGTGATATACCGTTATTGTTTCGCGCAGGCGGCGGATAATTCATATCGGCGCAGGCAAATTCTGACGCGCAAAAACAGCCCGAAGCCGCTGCAAAGCGAATTCGGGCTGTCTGTATATCAGAGGTTGGTGATCTTGCGGATGGTGGAGCTGCCCTTTTCCAGCGAGACGATGCCCGTGCGGCATATCTCAAGGATGGTGTAATCCTTCATCAGCGTGATGAAGTCGTCGATGCGGCGGCTGTCACCGGTCAGCTGGAAAACGATGGATTCACGGGCGTAATCCACGGTCTTTGCGCCGAAAGCGTCGGCAGCAACGCGGATGTCCTCGCGGGTGGCAGGCTCGTTCTGCATCTTTATCAGCAGCAGCTCGCAGCTGACGGAATTTTCGCTGTCCAGCTCCTTGATGGAACACACGTCAGGCAGCTTGTAGAGCTGATTGATAAGCTGCTGCTTGTTGTTCTCCTCGCCCTCGAACATCACCGTGATACGGGAAAATTCGTTGGATTCAGTCTCGCTCACAGTCAGCGCACTGATATTGAACTGACGGCGGCGGAACATACTGGTCACGCGGTTGAGTACGCCGAACTGGTTGCGCACGAGCACAGCCACGGTGTATCTGTTCATTTTACTGACCTACCTTTACGATAATGTCGTCCATGGAACCGCCGGGCGGCAGCATGGGCAGCACGAATTCGTCCTTGTCGATCGCGCAGTCGATGACATAGGGTCCGGGATAATTAAACCCGTTTTTCAGTGCTTTGTCAAGTCCCTCGAGATCGTCAACACGCTCGCCTTCCGCGCCGAATGCCTTGGCAAGGGCGACAAAGTCGGTCTTGCGCTCAAGGGTGGTCTGGGAATAGTGCCGCTCAAAAAAGAGGGTCTGCCACTGACGCACCATACCCAGCACGCCGTTGTTCATGATGAGAATGACCATGGGTACGCTGTTGGACACCGCGGTGGCAAGCTCGTTCAGGGTCATGCCGAAGCTGCCGTCGCCGGTCACAAGCACCGCGCGCTCCTTTGCACCGAAGGCAGAGCCGATGGCGGCGCCCATGCCGAAGCCCATGGTGCCCAGACCGCCGCTGGAAACAAAGCGTCTGGTCCTGCGGAACACGACATTCTGCGCCGTCCACACCTGATGCTGTCCCACGTCGGTGACAATGGGGGTGGTTTCGCCCAGATGCTCATTGAGCTTGAGGATGACGTTCTTGGGGGTCATGCCCGCGCGACGGTCGAGGGTGCGGTTTTCGGTGGCTCTGAGCTGCTCAACAGCCTGCCGCCACAGCGGACGCTCCACCTTGTTGATAAGCGGCAGCAGCTTCTGCAGAGTGAGCTTTATGTCGGCCCGCAGTCCGTGGGAGGCGCTGACCGCCTTGGAAAGCTCCGAGCCGTCTATGTCGATATGTATGATCTTAGTACCGCTGGCGAATCTGGCGCGGTCACCGGTCACGCGGTCGTTGAAGCGCACGCCCAGCGAGATGATGCAGTCGGCCTTGTGCATTGCCATGGATGAAGCGTAATGCCCGTGCATTCCCTGCATGCCGAGAAAACGGGGATGGTCGGATGGCACCGCGGAAAGTCCCATCATGGAACAGCCCATGGGCGCGTCGATCAATTCTGCAAGCTCCAGCATCTCCTGCTGTGCCTCACTGGAGATGACTCCGCCGCCAAAGAAAATGTACGGGCGGTCGCAGGAGTTGATGCACTCGGCGGCCTGCGTGATGCGCACGTCCTTTGCGGCGAACTTGTCCTCAGGGGAGACAGGAGGCTGCGGCTGGTATTCGCACATAGCCGTCTGCACGTCCTTGGGCACGTCCACCAGCACCGGACCGGGACGACCGGACACGGCAAGACGGAACGCCTCGCGGATGGTGTCGGCAAGCTGCTCCACGTTGCTCACAAAGTAATTGTGCTTGGTGATGGGCAGAGTGATGCCGGTGATGTCGATCTCCTGAAAGCTGTCGGTGCCGATCTGACCGGTGGATACGTTGCCGGTGATGGCGACCATGGGGATGGAATCAAGATGCGCCGTGGCGATGCCGGTGACGAGGTTTGTGGCGCCGGGACCGGATGTGGCAATGGCGACACCCACCCGTCCGGTGGTGCGAGAATAGCCGTCGGCAGCGTGAGCCGCGCCCTGCTCGTGGGCGGTGAGCACGTGCTTTATCTCGTCGCGGTACTTGTACAGCGAATCGTATACGTCAATAATCTGTCCCCCGGGGAATCCGAAGACAACGTCACACTTCTGTTCGATCAGAGTTCTGACGATGATATCTGCTCCGGAAAGCAGCATGGAGATCATTCCTTCCTGTGGGATTTCTGCAGGCAGACTGCCGACAGAATCTTATTATATTATTATCCGATTTTGCCGCGGCGATGTCAAGAGCTATATGCCCGCGGATAAAACAAAAACC
>SVPO01000109.1 GCA_015065795.1 Oscillospiraceae bacterium
CAGTTCTATGCGGTTGGCAGATCGTATTACGCGTTTACGCGTACGCAAAGGACAGAGGGCTATGCCCGCATGTGAAAGGCCACCGGCTTCGCCGGTGGATGTTTACTTCGTCGGAATGATGTTTATCTCGATGAGCGCAGCCAGTCCCTTGCCTGAGTAAGGACGTTGCGGTCATTGTTGAAGCGGAATGTGCGCATGGCAAGACCGTAGTCAGCCCAGATGAACCGATCGATCTCCGACTGCTGCGGAACAATCTCTCCGCCGTCGGGCATCTCGGCAAGGAAGAAAACCACCTGCTTGAAGATGCGGCCGCGAGGGTGATATTCGCTCAGAGAGCGGAAACCCTCGGTCAGCTTGATTTCCAGACCGGTCTCCTCGCGAACCTCGCGCAGAGCGGTGGCTCTTTCGTCCTCTCCGCGCTCAATGTGTCCCTTGGGGAATCCCCAGTTTCCGCCGCGGCGGTTTTTGATGAGCAGGAATTCAAGATTGCCGCTCTTGCGCCGATAGATAACGGCACCGCAGGATTTTTCGTTGAGACACTGCATATCATATTCTCCGCTGATGCGGTCATCCAGCAGGTCGCGGATCTGCGGCTCGTAGACGATGGCACGCTCGGCGGCAACAGCGTAGCTGATTCTGCCCGTTGCCTTTTCGGTGATAACGGCTATGACGCGCAGCTTCATCAGACCGCGCATATCTGTGGTGCTGAAGATATATGCCTTGACGGCAGGCTCGCCGTGACTGCCAAGCTCACCGGCAGTGCCGTTGATCACCCGGAGCTCGCCGGGCGCGATTCTGCTGCCCTGCTCGAATACCGGATCGACTGTAACTCTGATGTAGTTTCCGAGCATAGACAAGCCTCCTTTTTTGCAAGCGGTATTAATTATTTTACTACATATCAGTCTGCATTACAATACCAAACACGAGGAAAATCATCAAAATCTGTAATTATGGAGTGACGGCAATGTCGAACACGCCCTATCGCTCGCTGAGCGCATATCTGACGGAACGCTTCGGGCAGAAGCTTTACAAGCTCACGCTGGACGGAGGCATGACCTGCCCCAATCGTGACGGCACGGTGGGCAGCGGCGGCTGCATCTTCTGTCTGAACGGTTCAGGTGCGTTTGCCCAGAGAAGCTGCGGAGACATCAACGCCCAGATCGAGCAGGCAAAGGCTCAGGTGGCGGCAAAGAACCGCTCCGACAGATACATCGCCTATTTCCAGAGCTATACCAATACATACGCCCCCGTCGAGTACCTCGAGGGACTGTTCAAGCCGGTTGTCGAGCGTCAGGATATCGCCGTGCTGGACATCGCCACCCGTCCCGACTGCCTCGGGGATGACGTCATCGGACTGCTGTCGGAACTGAACCGCATAAAGCCGGTGTGGGTGGAGCTGGGACTGCAGACCGCCGATGAGCACACCGCGCGGCTTATCCGCCGTGGCTATGAGCTGCCGGTCTATGACGACGCGGTACGCCGTCTGCACGCTGCAGGCATCGAGGTCATCACCCACATGATAATCGGGCTGCCGGGGGAATCGATCGTGCAGATGGAAAACACCGTCCGGCATATTATTTCCGCAGGCTCGGAGGGCATCAAGCTGCAGCTGCTGCATATTTTACGCGGTACACCTCTTGAGGAGATGTACCGCGCAGGTGAGGTTCGTGTAATGGAGCTGGAGGAGTACGCGCGCACTGTGGCGCGGCTCATCCGTATGCTTCCGCCGGAGATGGTGGTTCACCGCATAACAGGCGACGGTGCGCGCAGCGAGCTTGCGGCACCCCTGTGGAGCCTTGATAAAAAACGCGTGCTGGGCACAATTGCCCGTGAGCTGAGCAAACGCTGATCGCTCATTCCACCTCGACCAGCTGGTAATCCTTTGATCCGTATCCGATAGCCGCGGCGGCATCTATTGTGTGGGTGCCGTTGCGGCTTTCTATGCGCTCCAACAGATGTGGTTTGCCCGGGTCGGAGCAGGCATATACAAGGTCGATGCAGGCCTGATCGATGGCGGCGAGCGTCAGGCTCAGGCGTTATGCTGTCCGCGGTAGCGGTCTATGGTTTCGTCGCTCCAGATATGGGCCTCCACATACCGCTCCGGACCGTGCTTTCCGTCGTCGTTCCAGTCCTGAGGCAGACCGTATTTTTCGATTATCTTCAGGATTTCATCGTAGGTGTACAACTGCCGGCGGTATTCCTTCCAGTCGTCATCTCTCGGCCACGGACTGAAGGTGGGGAAGGAATCACCATAGGTAAAGGATACGGTTCTCAGGTCGAACTCATCAACGGGGATTCTGATGTGGGCGCAGTCCTCGAACCATGTGCTCAGCCAGGGGCTGTGCTCCACCACCATGTAGTGCGGAGAACTGCGCTGCACGATGCCGCCCTTTTTGATGAATTCCTTCCTGATGATATCCTCGTACATCCGCCGCCGGAACATATAATCGGCGTCACGCTGAGCGCATTGTGCGTCCGGTTTGGTTTTCCGGATGTTTTCCAGCACCGCCTCCGCTTCTTCGCGCGGCAGATCGGAAAGGTTCAGAAACGGCTCCAGTTTTCGGTCGTAATAGTGATAAAGGAACATTTGTCGCCACCTCGCTCAGACGTATACCTGTGGTTCCTCAGGATACAAATCAGGCTGCTGCAGATATGATGCTCTGCGGCAGCCTGAAAAATGTAAGACTTACAGATGGTAATACAGACCGAACTCTGCCGGATGAGGAACGGAATTGATCTTATCCAGCTCGGCGCGGCGTTTCTTGATCCAGATCTCGATGAGCTTCTCGGGGAAGACACCGCCGGCGGTCAGATAATCGTGATCGGCCTCCAGTGCGTCGAGAGCCTCGCCCAGATTGGTGGGCAGACCCTGGATCTTTTTCTTCTCCTCGTCGGAGAGCTTGTAGAGGTTGAAATCGAAGGGACCCCAGCCGTTGGCGGCAGGATCGATCTTGTTCTTGATGCCGTCCAGACCGGCCATCAGGATGGCGGCGTAGGCGTAATAGGGGTTGCAGGTGGCGTCGGGATTGCGCAGCTCAAAGCGCTTGGTATCCGGGGACTTGGCGTAAGCCGGGATACGGATGACGGCGCTGCGGTTGGAGGTGGCATAGCCGATGGTGACCGGAGCCTCAAAGCCCGGAACCAGACGGCGGAAGGAGTTGGTGGAGGGGTTGGTGAATCCGCACAGGGAAGGACAGTGCTTGAGCAGACCGCCCATGAACCAATGAGCTATCTGGCTCAGACCGGAATAACCGTTCTCGTCGTAGAACAGGGGCTTGCCGTCCTTGCGCAGCAGCATATGAACGTGCATGCCGTTGCCTGCCTCGCCTGCGATGGGCTTGGGCATAAAGGTGGCGGTGCGGCCGTCCTTGACAGCCTCGTTCTTGATGACATACTTGATGATCATGGTCTTGTCGGCCATTTCCACCAGATCGCCCAGCTCGACCTCGATCTCCAGCTGACCGGGGCCGCCTACCTCATGGTGATGATACTTGACGTCAACGCCCCAGTCGGCGAGGGTCATGCACATCTTGGAGCGCAGGTTATAGGTGATGTCCTGAGGGGCGGAGCAGTGATAACCGGCCTTCAGGGGAACCTGATATCCGTTGTTGCAGCCGTTGTCAACGCCGGTGTTCCACACAGCCTGACGGGTGTCCACCTTGTAGCCGACGCTGTTGGGCTGAGTCTCGTAGCAGACGTGGTCAAATACATGGAACTCGAATTCCGGACCGATGACCATCTCGTCGGCGATGCCTTCGCTTCTCATGTACTCCATGGCCGCGAGAGCCACGTTGCGGGGGTACTGGTCAAAGGGCTTGTTTTCGTCCTTGCCGATGACGCACACGTTGCCGTTCATGGACAGGGTGGGGATCTCCACGTAGGGATCAAGCTTGGCGGTGGCAATGTCGGGGATAAAGACCATGTCGCTCTTTTCAACGGCGGCATAGCCGTAATTCGAGCCGTCAAAGCCGATGCCGTAGGTCATGGTGTCCTCGTTGAAGCGCTCGGCAGGAATGGTGATGTGTCTCCAGCGTCCGTCCAGATCGATCATCTTGAAGTCGATCATGCGCACGTCGTTGTCCTTGCAGAATTTCAGGACTTCGCTGACAGTTTTCATATTGGATATTGCCTCCGTTCAAAATTTGTAATACAATATGTGGTACAGATCATATGTATCAGGTATTATTATAATTTAACCAATAAATGTGCGAATTGTCAAGGGAATCTGATAATTTTAGCGGTTTGCGGAGCTGCTTGCCGACGTCGGAAAACTTCCGCTTTTCGGAAAGAGCTTATCACATATCATTCACCGACAGCGGATAGAATTGCAGTGGATCAGGATGTGAGCATCACGCACCTGATGCCTGCAGGTTCGCATCAACCAGAAACGGAGCATAATCAGCAATGGCAAAAACAGTGTTTGAACGCACCGAGAAAAAGTACCGCCTCAGCGCGGCGCAGTACGAAGCGGTGCTGGCAGGCATGCTTGAACATATGCGTGTGGACGCGTACGGCGAAACGACCATATGCAGCATCTATTACGATGACCACAGCGACCGCATGATACGCGCGTCCATACAGAAGCCTGTATACAAGGAAAAAATCAGGGTGCGCTCCTACGGCGTGCCCGACAGCGACACCATGGTCTTTGTGGAGCTGAAAAAGAAATTCAAGGGTGTGGTCTACAAGCGCCGCGTGGGCATGAAGCTCACGGAGGCCGAAAGTTATCTTGACGGGGGAGAGCCGCCCGGGGAGAGCACTCAGATCATTCGCGAGATCAGCTGGGTCAGGGATTTTTACAAGCCCGTGCCCCGGGCCTGCGTTGCCTACGACCGCATCGCGCTGGAATGTCCGGAGGAGCCACGGCTGAGGGTGACCTTCGACAGCAACATCCGTGCCCGCAGCGAACGGCTGAGCCTTGCCTGCGGAGCCGACGGAGAGCGGCTGTTGCCCGAAGGCGAACGCATCATGGAGATCAAGGTTCCGGGAGCCATGCCGCTCTGGATGTGCAACCTGCTGACACGCAACCATGTCTATCCCACGTCCTTTTCAAAATACGGAACATATTATCAAAAACTGATCGCAAAGGAGCAAAATCATGTTTGAGTCAATTTACGTCTACGATGCCGCAGGCAATCTCACTACCGAATCCGCGCTCATAGCCATCGGCGTGTCTTTCGCTCTGGGACTTCTGGTGTCCCTGGTCTACCGCTTCCGCAGCGAAGTGAGCCGCAGCCTTTCCGTGGCGCTTATTGCCATGCCGGTCATCGTTCAGCTGGTCATCCTCATGGTCAACAACAACGCCGGCACAGGCGTGGCAGTCCTCGGCGCCTTCAGCCTCATCCGCTTCCGTTCTGTTCCCGGCACCGCCAGAGACATCCTGTTCATCTTCCTCTCCATGGCGGCAGGTATCGCCACCGGCGTGGGACGCATCTGGGTGGGCATCACCGTCGTTGCCCTTGTGTGTGTCGTCATGTTCATTCTCAACATCATCGGTTACGGCAGGAATCTCGGCGGCGAGCGCGACCTGCGCATCACCATTCCCGAGGATCTTGATTACACCGAGGTCTTTGACGATATCTTCGACAAGTACACCGCACGCAACCGTCTCATCCGTGTCAAGACCACCAACATGGGCAGCCTTTACGAGCTGCGCTACCGCATCGCTCTCAAGCGCAAGGTTTCCGAAAAGCAGTTCATCGACGAGCTGCGCTGCCGCAACGGCAACCTGACCATCATCTTCGGCAGAGCGGAAAACAGCGCCGACGAGCTCAGCCTGTAATATCACAATGATGAAGAAAACTCTTACCATACTCTTGCTGTGTGCCGCGCTGACGATGTCCTCCCTCGGCGGCTGCGCGCCCGAAACGGGCGGCACTGCAGGCAGCAATTATTCGCAGACAAATACCCAGCAGACCGAAAGCGCGGTCATGCATCAGGCGGAGCTGGAGCAGGTCGATAGCTACTCTGAAGCAGGCGGTGTGCGCATCGCTCTTGATGGCACCAACGCCAGTGCCGACGGCAGCGGCTGTCAGATCAGCGGTTCGACGGTCACCATCACTTCCGCAGGTACCTATACCGTCTCGGGCAGGCTTGAGGGTCAGATCATCGTTGATGCCAAGGGCGAAAAGGTTCACCTTGTCCTTGACGGCGCTGATATCACCTGCCAAAACAGCAGCCCGATATATATCAGAAAAGCCAAAAAGGTAACCGTCACCCTCGCCGAAGGTTCGGTCAACACCCTGACCGACGGCACGGACTACGATTACGACGATGCCGCGGAGGAAGAACCCAACGCCGCGCTGTTCAGCAAGGCGGACCTCATTCTCGAGGGCAGCGGAGCTCTTATCGTCAACGCGAATTTCAATAACGGCATCCAGTCCAAGGATACCCTTGAGATACACAGCGGAACCTACACCGTCAACGCCGTCAACCACGGCATCACAGGCAGGGATTCGCTGGCTATCGGAGGCGGCAGCTTTGATATTGCCGCAGGCGGTGACGGTATCCGCTCCAACAACGCCGACAGCGGCGATGTGGGCTGGATATCCATTCTCGGCGGCAGCTATGACATCAACGCCGGACAGGACGGTATTCAGGCGGAATCCACCCTCCACATCGGCGGCGGTGAATACACCATCACCACTGGCGGAGGCAGCGAAAACGTCAGCTCCGACAGCGCCAAGGCCGTCAAGGCAGGCTCTGACGTGCTTCTCGAAAACGGTTCCTTTGTCATCGATTCATGCGATGACGCTCTGCACAGCGACGGCAGCCTTTCCGTTACAGGCGGCGACCTCACTATTTCCACAGGCGGTGACGGTATCCATGCCGATTCCGAGCTGAATATATCCGGCGGATCGCTCATCATCACAAAGAGCTTTGAGGGTATCGAAGGAGTCAGGGTGAATATTTCGGGAGGATATATTGATGTCACCTCCTCCGATGACGCCATCAATTCCGCAGGCGGCGATGACGGCGACAGTCATATGTTCGCCGTGGACGAAAACTGCGATATCACCATCTCCGGAGGCGTTGTCATTGCCGACGCTTCGGGAGACGGCATAGACTCCAACGGAAACATCCATGTTTCAGGCGGCACGCTGGTCGTCAACGGTCCCACCAACAGCGGCAACGGCTCGCTGGACTACAACGGCGAGTGCGTCGTCAGCGGCGGACTGGTAGCCGTTTCCGGCAGTTCGGGTATGGCGCAGGGCGGCAGCGCCTCCTCAACGCAGGCAAATATGCTGCTGTGCTTCACCACCGGCATCAGGGGCGGCACTCTTGTCAGCCTCACCGATGAAAACGGCAGCGTCGTATACGCCTTTGCCCCCACAAAGGATTTCTCCTCGGTGTTCGTTTCCTTCCCCGGTATGGAGGTTGGCAAAACGTACAAGCTGTGGATAGGCGGCAGCTGCAGCGGTCAGCCGCAGAACGGCATCTATACCGACGGAAGCCTCTCCGACGGG
>SVPO01000110.1 GCA_015065795.1 Oscillospiraceae bacterium
CTTTTCCACGGAAGCGGCTAGCTCGTCCTCGGACTGACCGCCCACGCGCAGATACATCTGCACGATCTGGTCGTTGATATTGCGCACCAGCTCGGGAGCGCCGTCCTCCCAGTAGAGATACTTGCGGGCGGCAAAGTGCTTGACGCAGTCGATAACGTCAGCCACAACAGCACTGGCGGTGGGCAGCTTGCCTGCGCCGCGGCCGTAGAACAGCACGTCGCCGGTGGCGTTGCCCTGAGCCAGAACGCCGTTGAACACGTCGTCCACGCGCCAGAGCTGGTTGGTCTTGGGCACGAACATGGGAGCGACGCACATCTCAAGGGTGCCGTCCTCAAAAGGCTTTGCCATGGCAAGGAGCTTTACGCTGCCGCCCCATGCGTCGGCGTACCTGACATCGTCGAGGGTGACGCTGCGGATGCCCTCGGTGGACACCTGCTCGGGATAGATGTGTCTGCCGTAGCAGAGAGAAGCAAGGATGCAGATCTTGCGGCAGGCATCGAAGCCGTCCACGTCAGCGGAGGGATCAGCCTCGGCGTAGCCCAGACGCTGGGCAAGAGCCAGTGCGTCGTCAAAGGACATCTGCTCGTAGATCATCTTGGTGAGGATAAAGTTGGTGGTACCGTTGAGGATGCCGCAGATCTCCAGCACCTCGTTGGCAGCCATGCACTGGCTGAGGGGGCGGATGATGGGGATACCGCCGCCGACGCTTGCCTCAAAGAGGAAGTTGAGGTTGCGTTCCTTTGCGATGGTCAGCAGCTCCTGACCCTTGGCGGCGACCAGCTCCTTGTTGGAGGTGACGACGCTCTTGCCGGCAAGCAGGCTGCGCTTGCAGTAGTCATAAGCGTAGCGCAGACCGCCCATGCACTCAACGACGATGCGGATCTCCGGATCGTTTTCAATATCCTCAAAGGACTTGGTGAATTTATCGGCATAGGGAAGCTCGGGGAATTCGCGAATGTCGAGCACCCGTTTGACTTCGATATCCTCTTTGGCACGTTTGGAAATGCCTTCTTTATTTTTCTCCAGGACCTCCAGAACGCCGGCACCGACAGTTCCGTGACCCATGACCGCAATATATACCATGTTTACGCTCCTTGTCGCAAATCAGTGAATATCTGAATATTTAGACTATAACTATATCATAAAGAAAAGCGCTTCGCAAGTGCTATTATCCGACAAAATCAGGACACTCGTGACATATTATCTATATGAATATGTATAAAAAGATTGCGCTTGTGGTAAATTTGTGGTAAAATCCATCTAGATGAAACTGGTGATTGTGCAAATTCACAGGCACTTTCCCGGCAGAAAACGGAGGTAAGGCCATGAGCAGAAAAGCCGACAAACCCGTCCGACAGCGTCCGCAGTACGCCACCTCGGCGTTCGAGCGTTTTTCCTACGGCGGATTCTTCTTCGGTCAGAATATCATCTACATTCTGCAGCTGCAGTATTTTTCCGACTTCCTCATCAATACCGTGGGCTTCAGCGCAGGAACGGTAATGACGCTGCTGGCTGTGTCGAGGGTGTGGGACGCGGTCAACGACCCAATCATGGGCGCGGTCATCGACAGGGTGCAGTTCAGAAAGGGCAAGTTTCTTCCCTGGGTACGGATTTCAACCTTCCTTATCCCCTTCTTCCTGCTGATGATGTTCGTCAATCCCAACACCGTGTTCGGAGCGGCTGCCCCCGAGTGGGTGCGTCTGGGATTCTCCTTCCTTGCCCTGCTGCTGTGGGATTTCTCCTACACCCTCTCCGACGCTCCCCTGTTCTCCCTTGCCACCTCCATGACGCCCCACGTGTACGAACGTGACAAGCTCATGTCCCACGGTCGTCTGGCTGCCGCCGTCGCCGCCATCTGCAGCGCAGGCTACGCCATGATGCTGGAGCCGCTCGGCGTGTTCGGCACCGTAGCCATCTACTGCGGCATCTCCCTGCTGTTCATGCTGCCGGTCAATTTCGCGGCAAAGGAACGCGTCTCCCACAAACCCAACGACATCGGCTTCCTCGATATCTTCAAATATCTGCTGAGCAACAAGCCGCTGCTGGTCTACTACATCGGGTATTTCGCCATCAGCGCCACCAATACCCTGCAGAGCTTTGCGATTTATTTCGCCCGCGGCAATCTGGGTGACGAGGGTCTGACCACCCCCATCATGGCTGTGAGCGTTGTGCCCGTGATATTCATCACGCCCTTCATTCCTGCCCTTATCCGCCGCTTCGGCAAGAAAAACCTGACCATCTTCTCCAGCATCGTCGCCATCGCCCTGTGCGTGGGACAGTATTTCATCGGCTATCAGAACATGATCGTGTTCATGGCAGTGTGCGCGGTGCGTGTGGTTTTCATGATGATCCCTCTGATCGTGTACGGAATGTTCACCGCCGACTGCATCGAATACTGCGCTGCCAAAACCGGCAAGCGCACCGAGGGCATCAGCTTTTCCCTGCAGACCCTCGTCACCAAGCTTTCGGGCAGTGTGGTGACCGTTATCGGTCTTGCCGTGCTGACCGCTTTTGGTTATGTAGAGCAGCTTGAGGGCTTCCAGCCCGAGCGCGCACAGGAAGGCATCTGGATCGTAATGAGTATCCTGCCTGCCGCCGGTTATGTGGTGATGCTGGTGATCATGCTGTTCTTCTACAAGCTCAAGGAATCGGATGTTCAGGCAATGATCGAAGCCAATCAGGCAAGCGAAGGCATCTTCGGTGAAGCTGTAACCACCTGCTGCCTTGGTGCTGACGGAACCCCTACCGACCCTGAGGTCATTGACGAGCCGCTCGTTGAGATCGAACAATAAAGCCCATTGCGCCGCTGTACAGGCGTCCTGCGCAGCGGCGTTTTCTTCGGTCGAAAAAAATATTAATAATTTTTGAACAAGTCACCAACCTTTTGATAAGCAGGATGGTTATATTGTTGTAAGGGCAGAAAAAAGCCCATTGTTCACAAGAAATTCAGGAGGTATTTTGTTATGAAGAAATTATCTGTACGCAACCTCGCCATGTCACTGGCAGCGGTTCTGCTGCTCACCGTCACCGCAGGCTGCTCCGGCAGCGCGGAATACGCTGCCGATGTTGAAGCAGAAGCCCCAATGGTTATGGAATCCTACGCGGAGACCACCACTGATTTCGCCTATCCCATGAACGGCAGCTTCGATGACTACGCGATCGAGACGCCCGACTTCAACACCGAGGAATACAACACTATCGTTGAAAATCGATTCCTTTCGGTGGTCACCAGTCCTCTTTCCACCTTCTCGGCCGACGTTGACACCGCATCCTATACCAATGTGCGCAGATACATCGACGACAAGGAGCTGCCCCCTGCCGACGCGGTACGCATCGAGGAACTGCTCAACTACTTTACCTACGACTATCCCGAGCCCGACGGCGACGAGCCCTTCTCGGTCACCACTGAGATAAGCGACTGTCCGTGGAACGCCGACACCAAGCTGCTGCTCATCGGTCTGCAGGCAGAAAAGCCGGACACCGAGCAGCTGCCTCCCTCCAACCTCGTATTCCTCATCGACGTTTCCGGTTCCATGGACAGCGCTGACAAGCTCCCCCTCGTCAAGGAAGCCTTCATGCTGCTCACCGAGCAGCTGGGCGAAAATGACCGCGTATCCATAGTCACCTACGCCAGCAGCGACAAGGTGGTGCTCAAGGGTGCCACCGGTGAAGACAAGCAGGATATTATGGACGCCATCAACCTCCTTCAGGCAGGCGGTGCCACCGCAGGCTCCGACGGCATCAAGACCGCCTACAAGCTCGCAGAAGAATACTTCATCGAGGGCGGCAACAACCGCGTTATCCTCGCCACAGACGGCGACCTGAACGTGGGTGTCACCAGCGAAGGCGAGCTGACCCGACTGGTTGAAAAGAAGCGCGAAAGCGGCGTCTTCCTCTCGGTCATGGGTTTTGGCACCGGCAACATCAAGGACAACAAGATGGAAGCCCTTGCCGACAACGGCAACGGCAGCTATCATTACATCGACAGCGAGAACGAGGCTCGCAGAGTGCTCGTTGAGGAAATGGGCGGCACTCTGTTCACCGTGGCGAAGGACGTCAAATTCCAGGTGGAATTCAATCCTGCCGTGATCAAGGGCTATCGTCTGATCGGTTATGAAAACCGCGTGATGGAAGCCGAGGATTTTGACGACGACACCAAGGACGCAGGCGAGATCGGTGCCGGTCACCGCGTTACCGCCCTGTACGAAATCGTCGAAGTGGATTCTCCCATGGAGATCGCCGCTCCCGAGCTGACCTATCAGACCTCCGGCGATTCCGGCAGCGATGAATATCTGCAGCTCAAGGTCCGCTACAAGGAGCCGGACGGCGACACCAGCAAGCTGCTGACCTACCCCGTAGGACAGGACGCTTACACCGCCGAGCCCTCCAATGACTTCGTGTTCGCTTCTGCCGTGGCTCAGTACGGTATGCTGCTGCGCCAGTCCGCATACAGCGGCACCGCCACCTACGAGAGTATCCTTGAGCAGCTCAATTCCCGTCTGGGTCTGCTGAGCGACGACTATCGCTATGATTTCCGCCGCATCGTGGAACACACTGCCATGATCGCCGAGCTGGAAAGCTTTTCCGTATCCGCATCTGACGCTGAATAAGGAATAACCGCGAGCAAGCCTCATCGCCGCCCTCCGACTGATTTTGGATCGGAGGGCGGCTTTTTTCCTGCAACATACCCACCCTGCCTGCCGCATATACATTACCAAGCAAACAAGCGGAGGTAATGAGGTATGGGCATATGCTGAGATCCACAGCAGACGAACGGACGATCATCTTCGCGGACTATATCATCCGCACAGGCTGCACCGTGCGATCCGCAGCGGCACGGTTCGGCGTTTCCAAAAGCACGGTGCACAAATATCTGACCGAGCGTCTGCCGCTGCTGGATGCCGCGCGGCACACCGAGGTCAAGGCAGTTCTTGAGCACAACAAGGCTCAGCGGCACCTGCGCGGAGGAGCCGCCACACGTCAAAAATACCTGCAGCGGAGGGAGAGTGCCGGAAATACCGTCAAATGATACTCAATATTGTGTAAAATAAGCGCGCAACTGCTTGAAATAGCGGTGCGCGCTATGTTATATTATAGTAAATAATATATTGAAAGGTCTGCCGGTTATGAAAAGAGCTCCGCGCCTGTTTTCGGCTATCATCATCTGTCTTGTACTGATCTTACATATGTGTCCGTCCGCTCTGGCTGCCACGCCTGCTGTTGTGGATCTCGGTCTGACCGTGACTGCCCCCAGCACAACGGTCATCCCGGGCAACTCCATCAAGCTCACTGTCACGGTGGAGAACAAATCGGCTTCGTATTCCATGGACTATGTCAAGTTTACTCTGAAGTATGACCGAAGCATCCTCAACTGCTCTGCGGACAGTATCACCGGTGACAGCTCCCACACAGGCGTTATGGCGGTGGATGTCACCAACGGCGTCATCGTGCGCTATATCGCAGACGGAAGCGCCACTCGCAAGGCACTTGCCCCCAGCGAAAAAATGGAGATCAGCTTCACCGTCACTCCTGCGGTGACATCCTCCACACCTGTTACCGTCACCTTCGACGAAGTGCAGTCCTACGCGCGAAGCGATATTTCCAGTTCCTCCATCAACGAGGACAACCTCAAGCACACCTTCACCGCTGCCACTCCTTATGATTCCCTTTCCATGACCTTCCGCACTCGCTCCAGCAACGCAAACCTCGAATCGCTGTCGGTCACGGTGGGCAACGCTGTTGTTCCTCTCTCCCCTGTTTTTTCCGCAAACGTCACCTCCTACACCTTTTCTGCCGAGGAGCCTGTCGGCGCCGTGGTCATCACTCCGAAATGTCAGGATCAGGGTGCAACCTATGCCTTGACACAGAACGGAACGCTGTACAGCATTACCGTTACTGCCGAAGACGGCTCCACCAAAGTTTACACCCTGACCCTCAACACCGTACAGACCACAACCACTACGACTACGACTACAACAACCACCACAACCACGACGACAACTACTACCGTCCCCACTACCGCACCCACCGGCGGAACAGAGCCCACTCAGGCAGGTCCTGTTTCCGGCAGCTCGGTCTCCGGTGAAGGCGATGATTCCAAGGGACTGCTCGCCACCGTGAACATCAGTATCCTCGGTCTGATCGGCATCGTCGCCGGCGAGATCGCCATGTTCATGCTGGCTTTCCTTTCCGGATATATGACCCACAAGAACGCCTCCAAGCCTCCCAAGATCTCTCTTGAGGATCTCGTTGCCGCTCACGCTCAGGCTGAGCAGGAAGCCTTTGAGGATGAGCTGACGCACGGAGAGCATCGCTCAATCGATCCGGGAATGATGCCGGATATGCCTCCGGAGCCTTTCACTCCGCAGTTCTCGGCACAGGTCAACTTCCCCACGCCCGTGATGGATGGAATGCAGCCCGGATATGATATGGGCGCACCGATGCCTGACGGAATGGGAATGCAGCCCGGATTTGATATGGGCGCGCCGATGCCTGACGGAATGGGAATGCAGCCCGGATTTGATATGGGCGCGCCGATGATGGACGGCATGAATATGCAGCCCGGATTTGATATGGGTGCGCCGATGATGGACGGCATGAATATGCAGCCCGGATTCGATATGGGTGCGCCGATGATGGACGGCATGAATATGCAGCCCAACTTCGATATGCGTGCCCCCGGTATGGACGGCATGGGAATGCCTCCGGGATTCGGAATGTAATCCGCGTCACCAAGTAACCAACCTGTTATTTTCGATGGGAGAAAACAAATGAACAAAAAAGGCAGATTACTGAAAAAATGGATCATCGCCATCCTTTGTCTGGCGGTGGCAGCCTTTACCATCCCCCTCATCACCACGGCGTTCCTCGCCGATCAGGAGGGACCGGTGGTCATCGTGCTTGACCCCGGACACGGCGGCTCCGATGTGGGCGCTGTGAATTACCGCGACGGACTGAACGAAGCGGATGCCAACCTCGCCATTGCCCTTGCCTGCCGCGATGAGCTGCTCAAGTACGACGGCGTGGAGGTCTACATGACCCACACCGGTCTTGACAAGAGCACACGCATGGCTCTGGGTGAGCGTGTTGCCTGTGTTGACACCTACAACGCCGACATTCTCATCAGTCTGCACTGCAACGATTCCTCCAATGAAGCTGCCCACGGCTCGGAGGTCTATGTTTCCCACAGTCAGTACAAGGATTCCTACAACAACGAATCCACTGCCCTTGCTGTTGAGTTCCTGAAGGAATTCCGTGAGCTGGGACTGCGCATCCGCGGCGTCAAGACCAGACTGAGCAACGGCAGCCGCATCTATTACCACGACAACGGATCCGTTGAGATAGGCGACTATTACGCCGTCATCGGTACCACCATCAAGCGTTACGGCGTGCCCGGAATTCTGGTGGAGCACGGATTTGTCACAGGCGACTACGGCTATCTTGATTCACC
>SVPO01000111.1 GCA_015065795.1 Oscillospiraceae bacterium
AGGTGCCGCCCCAGAAGAAGCCTACAGGAGAGGTGCAGACGCGCCAGTCGCCCCAGGAGTTACCAGCCTCAGCGTGGCCAGCCATGGTGTAGTTGAGCAGCCAAGCGGGACCGAAGAAGCCGAAGCAGGGGGTCTCAGAGGTGCCGCCCATGTCAGCATACCAAGCGTCGGTCCAGTCAGTGGTCTTGTTGGTCCAGCCATTGTCGTTCAGCTTCTTGGAGATCTCGAAGAAAGCTTCACGGTTAGGATCGATGTTCAGAGCACCGTCAACGATCCAGCCCTTCTCAGAGGAGTTCTCAACAGCGTGCCAGATGTCGCCGTCGCCAGAGACGATGGGATAGCCAGCAGCCTTCAGCTGTGCAGCAGCCTCCCAGAACTTATCCCAGCTCTGAGTGCCAGCGCCGATAGCAGCCTCAACGGTAGCAGCGTCGGAAGCACCGAAGACTTCCTCAGCGATGGAAGCGCGATAGATGAAAGCGCCGCCGGTAGCCTGATAGCCCAGACCGACAACCTTGCCATTGTAGGTAGCGATGTCAGCAGAATACTGAGCGATGTCAGCTTCCTTCATCTTGGCAGCAACGTCGATGCCGAGATCTTCGTAAGCAGCAGCGTACTTAGCAGCGTCGCCCTGAGCATACTTCAGGATGAAAGCAGCCTCTGCGCAGTACATGTCGGGAGCGTCTTCGCCGCCGGCAGCCAGAGCCTGATCCAGAGCGGTCTGATATCCGCCGCCATCGGTAGCGATGATGGTTTCCTTGATCTCGTACTTCTCAGCGAACTCGGGGTTCTGAGAGATGTAGTATCTGACCATCTTGGGAACTTCGTCGGTGAAGGACCAGAGGTTGATGACCTGCTTCTCGACAGGAGCGGGCTCGGTAGCCTCGGTGTCAGAGACAGCGGGAGCGGGATCTGCGGGAGCGGGGGTTTCTTCAGCGCCGCAAGCGACGAGGCCACCCATCATCAGAACCGCAAGAAGCATTGCCAGTGTTCTTTTCATGTTTTTTCCTCCTAAAATTTACGGTATTTCTACCATTTTCAATTATGCTAATACCGAATCCTGATCTCAGCTCTCCGGGTACCGACAGACCGCGAAACACAGACCGCCTGTTTTTTGTTTCCTCTGACCGGCACTGTTACTGGTATCAATTATTACCAATGCCATTGGCAGATGTCAGCCGGATTCCGCGCCAAACGGGAAATCCATATTCCGAAGCCGGCCTGCACTCGAATCGCCGAGTTCAAAAGCCAGTATTAACATACCTGATACGATTATCGCACGACACCGAAGCGAAATGATCGCCGCTCCAGAGCCACACGATTCCAACACACCGCCGGGGCGGTGTATGCAAACCTCTGCGCTGCCGCAAAGGGAAGCACCATAGTGGTGAAGGGAAGCTGTGATGATTCAAATATGTAGGTGAGATGAACCTGCTTCCGAGGTAAATCCTGCCGGTAAATCTGATTGCCTTGTTAACCAGTGTTCACAATTGCTTCATACTTTGCCGTCAAAACTTACGGTTTATATTATGCTTGAATTTGGATAATTTGCAACGACAGATGCGTTCCAACGTACAGACAATCTTGCGGTTTTTTATAATCTGTTAACAAACCGACTATTTTTGAGCAAATTCGTGATCATTATATCATGAATTTGTTAATAAAGCCTTCCAGTGCTTCCATGCTTTGGGTGTCGGTCAGGCTGCGCTCATCCGCCGTTGATTCTCCACCGATCGACGGAATCTTGCCGGATGCCATTTTCTCTCTGAGTTCGCGCGGCTTGCAGTGGAATCGCTCCACGCAGATGCGCGTCATATATTTGGTATCCGAGAATCCGCTGGCAGCAGCAACGTCGGCGATGCTCATGGCTGAGTTGTCTATCAGGCGCAGAGCGTGCTCAAAGCGGATGTTGTTGAGATAATTCTGGAAGCTCATGCCGAAGTTGTGGGAAAAGAAGTGAGAAAGATGGGTCGAGGTTATGCCCTCGGTCTCGGCGACCTCCGACAGACGGATGGGGAACTGGTAGTTGGCGTCGATGTGCGAGACGATGCGGCTCATGCGCTGAGAAATGTTCCTGCGTGCCTGATAATCGTTTTCGCTGATGATGGAGAAAGGCATCTTTGCCATCAGGTGATCCAGCAGACGGCAGACATCGGAAGCACAGCGGAGCTCGTAGCGTTCTTCCGCTTCAATATAGTTGCGCGCGGCGCTCACGAGGCAGCGCCAGAGTTTTTTGGTCTTTTCCTCTGTCGCTTCGGAGCACACTTCGTTTTCTTCGAATACTGTGTTATGCAGCTGAGGGAAATAATCCTGCATAAAGCTGCCGGATATCTGCATGACCACTGCGGTGACGCTGCCGCCCACACCCTCTATGCCGTGGGTCTCGTTGGAGTTGAAGATGAGCACCGATCCCGGACAGAGCGAAATGCTTTTGCCGTTGACGTAGGCGCTGCCCTTTCCGGCTATGACCGCGAACACCTCGAACTCGTTGTGCATATGCACGCCGCAGCGGTTGATGTCGGTGACGAATACATGAACGTGCTTGAGCTTGCGATGGGGCACGACCTCATATTCTATCTTCCTGTTGTTGTTCATTCAAATCCCCCTGCCGCCGGACACCAGAGAGTCTCGCCGGCTGATTCGCATTATTCTAATATTCTAATATAGTATATAGTATATTACATTATTGTCACTTTTTCAACGCTGAACAGATTGATTGTGTGATGCTTATATGATATTATCAGGTCTGATGTTGTCCTGTGCTCTCGCACAGGCGCAACGGTATTCCATGGAGGTGACGGATATGGTAATCGTACCGCTCTGCACGGCCGCAGCTCCGCGCATGGTCCTTTGAGGACAGAGGCAGCGCGGAGCGAAAATCCACTCTGTCCCATGGGCTTTGCGCAGCAGATTGATTTCTATTATATATGTAATTGATTTGTCAAGGAGCAAAGTCATATGAAAAAGATTTTTACTGCCATAAACGAAATGAAAGCCTTTCTGCTGCTGTGGCTGACCCAGTCCTTTTCTGCGCTGGGCAGTGCCATGACAGCCTACGCGCTGGTGATATGGTCCTACAGTCAGGAGGGCTCGGCGCTGGTCACGGCGCTGCTGATGGTGTGCTCGTACACGCCTTATGTCCTTTGCAGCATTTTTGCCGGCGCGCTCAGCGACCGCTGGGACAAGAAGAAGACCATGCTGGTGTGCGACACCCTGAGCGCCGCCATGACGCTGGTCACTCTGCTTCTGCTGAAAAGCGGCTCGCTGTGCATCTGGCACCTGTATGTGCTCAACGCGCTGAACGGACTGATGAACACCGTGCAGCAGCCTGCCTCCGAGGTGGCTGTATCCGCACTGCTGCCGCGGAAATATTATCAGAAGGTGGGCGGCATCCGCTATATCTCCAACTCCATGAACACCATCCTTGTTCCCATTCTCACCACAGCGGTGATGGGGCTGCTGGGGCTGGACGCAGTGATATTCTTCGATCTGATAACCTTTGCCGCGGCGTTTGTATGCCTGCTGCTGTTTATCCGGCTGCCGGCAGAGGAGAAGCCGGAGGATAAAAAGGAATCGGTGCTTCATTCCGCACGGGAGGGTCTGCGCTATCTGCGCGACAACCGGGGTGTCTTCCATCTGATCCTTTTCCTTGCGTCGGTCAATCTGGTGGCATCGCTCTACAACGCGGCGTTCCCTGCCATGATGCTCTCCCGTGAGGGTGCAGGCGAAACCGCCATGGGTACGGTCAACGCCGTCATCGGCATCGGCACCCTTGCCGGCAGTCTGCTGGCTTCCCTGCTGAAGGCTCCGAAAAACCGCGTGAAGGTGATCTGCGGCACCATGTTCTTCTCCCTGACCACGGAAAACCTGCTGCTTGCCTTCGGGCGCACGCTGCCCGTGTGGTGTCTGGGCGGTTTTCTCGGCTGGATCCTGGTGCCGGTGATGTCCACAAACCTTGACGCCATCCTGCGGCTGAACGTCCCCAAGGAGATTCAGGGACGGGTATACTCCGCGCGCAACACCTTCCAGTTCTTCACCATACCGCTGGGCTATTTCCTCGGCGGATTCGCGGTGGACAGCATATACGAGCCGCTGATGTCCGTACAGTCTCCCGACAGCCTGCTGACGAAGTGTTTTGGCAGCGGCAAGGGCTCGGGCGCGGCGATGTTCCTTGCGACGCTGGCACTGCTGGGTGCGGTGTTCTCTCTGACCGCACGGCACGACCGTCACATAAGAGCCCTGGAGCAGCGCCTTCAGGACGGGCTAAAATAATGAAAACAGCATAACACAGCAGACGCACACCGTCGGAGGTCATCTCCGGCGGTGTGTTTTTTCAAAAATCCACTTTATTTTTTCCCGGATTAAGGGTATTATGGTGATGTGAGCGGCACAGCTTACGCCGCTCCCCAGATCAACGAAAAGGAGATATCACCATGTCCATATCCTGCCCCACTCCCCACATCAAGGCCGTTCCCGGCGATTTCGGCAGAACGGTGCTCATGCCCGGAGATCCGCTGCGCGCGAAATTCGTGGCAGAGAACTATCTTGAAAACGCACGACAGGTCAACAACGTCCGCGGTATCCACGGCTACACCGGACAGTACAAGGGCGCCACCGTTTCGGTAATGGCCAGCGGCATGGGCATCCCCTCCATCGGCATATACAGCTACGAGCTGTTCGACGCCTTCGGCGTGGAGCGCATCATGCGCATCGGCTCGGTGGGTGCAATGAACATGAAGGTCAAGGTGCGCGACATCATCATCGGCATGGGCGCCTGCACCAACTCCGCCTTTGCCGCTCAGTACGGTCTGCCCGGAACCTTTGCCCCCATCGCCGACTACACCATGCTGCGCACCTGCGTGGAGCAGGCGGAAAAGCTGGGAGCGAACTATCATGTCGGCAATCTGCTTTCCTCAGACGCCTTCTACGGTGCCGACCCCACCGCCACGGAGAAGTGGCAGCGCATGGGCGTGCTGGGCGTTGAGATGGAAGCCGCCGGCCTCTACATGAACGCGGCGTATCTGGGCAAGCAGGCACTTGCCATCTGCACCGTATCCGATCATGTGCTCACAGGTGAGGCGCTGGATTCCGACGCCCGTCAGAACTCCTTTACCCAGATGATGGAGATCGCGCTGAACACAGCTGTGGAGCTGGAAAAGTAATCCGCTCAGCTTGGTCCCATAACAATACCGATGACCGCAGAATCCATAAGTGCTTCTGCGGTCGGTTTATTTCTCACTCCAGAAACCCCGTTTATCAAAGCAGTTCTTTCGCGAGCCGCTGTATCGGGATATAATGTCATACAGCAGAGTCTGTATCTGCCGATCCCACTCGAAAGGATGATACCATGCCCACCCTGTATCTCACCGACCTTGACGGCACACTGCTTACCGGCAGTCAGCGTGTTTCCGAACGCACCTGCGAGATCCTCAACCGACTGACCGCTGACGGGCTGAGATTCTCTTTTGCCACAGCCCGTTCCCGTTTCAGCTCCCGACGCGCCGTTGACGGACTTGAGCCGCGCCTGCCCATGATAGTGTACAACGGCACGTTCATTCAGGACATCACCTCCGGACAGGTGCTCCACGGCAACTATCTTGATCACGAAAAGGCATCAGATATCATCGACTGGTACATACGTCGCGGCATCTTCCCCATCGTGTACTCATTGGTTGACGGCAGGGAGCATTTTTCCTATGTTCCCGAAAGAAGCTGCAGGGCACTGCTGGATTTCGTAGCCACCCGTGAGGGCGACCCCCGACTGCGCGCCACCGATATCGACGGACTGTATGACGGAGATATATTCTATATCACCGCAATGGGAGACGATCAGGTTCTAACCGAGGGAAGCGAGCTTTTCTCCGCCGACAGCACGCTGAACTGCCTGCTGTACCCCGAAACCTACACCGGCGATCTGTGGCTGGAGATCATGCCTGCCGCCGCAAGCAAGGCGGTTGCCGCGCTGAAGCTGAAGGGGCTGCTGGGCTGTGATCGGCTGGTGTGCTTCGGGGACGGAGTGAACGATATCCCCATGTTCCAAGCCGCCGACGAATGTTACGCCGTCGCCAACGCCGCCCCTGAGCTGAAGGCGATGGCAACGGACATCATCGGCTCCAACGAAGAGGATGCTGTCGCGCTGTGGTTGGAGCAAAACGCCGAATATTGACCTTTCAGGCTGTGCAACACGCACAATAATCTCCTGCGATCGGCTATTGATTACGGGCGGCAAAATGGTATATAATCAACTGCGCTGTATACTATATTATATAGAGAATCACTTTCAGGAGATCCAAAATGAGAAAAACCAAGATTGTCTGCACCATCGGCCCTGCCTGTTCCAACGAGGAAACGCTGAGCGAGATGTTCCGCTGCGGCATGAATGTCGCCCGTCTGAACTTCTCCCACGGAAGCCACGAAGATCACAAGGCTCGCATCGAGCTTATCAAGAGCATCCGCAGCCGCATGAATCTGCCCGTTGCCATCATGCTGGACACCAAGGGACCCGAATACCGCATCCGTACCTTTGCCGACGGCAAGATATTCCTTAACGACGGCGACACTTTCACCTTCACCACCGACGATGTGGTGGGCGATCAGAATCGCGTGTCGGTGAGCTACAAGGGACTTGCCGATGATCTGGACGTTGGCGACCGCATCCTGCTCAACAACGGACTGCTCGCCTTTGAGGTAACGGAAATCAAGGGCGCAGACGTTATCTGCCGCACCACCATCGGCGGCGTGCTTTCCGACCGCAAGAGCATGAGCTTCCCCAACAAGGTGCTCAAGCAGGTTTATCTCAGCGAGCAGGACAAGAGCGACATCCTGTTCGGCATTGAAAATGATATTGATTTCATCGCCTGCTCCTTTGTCTCCTGCCGTCAGGATATGCTTGATGTGAAGGAATTCCTCGCTGCCAACGGCGCTGAGGGCATTGAGCTTATCGCCAAGATTGAAAACCAGTCGGGCATCGACAACATCGAGGAGATCTGTCAGGAATGTGACGGCATCATGATCGGCCGCGGCGACATGGGCGTAGAGATCCCCTTCGAGGAGCTGCCTGCCATTCAGAAATACCTCATCACCAAGTGCCGCATGATGGGCAAGCGCGTCATCACCGCCACCGAGATGCTGGAATCCATGATCCAGAATCCCCGTCCCACCCGTGCCGAGACCTCCGACGTCGCCAACGCCGTATACGACGGCACCAGCGCCATCATGCTGTCCGGCGAGACTGCGGCAGGCAAGTATCCCGTGCTGGCTCTGACCACCATGGCTGCCATTGCCGAACACACCGAGCGCAACATCCACTACAACAAGCGCTTCCGCAACAACGAATTCATCATCAAGAACACCGTTGA
>SVPO01000112.1 GCA_015065795.1 Oscillospiraceae bacterium
TGAGCGAGGATCTGGCGGAGAGATGCTTCACTGCCGCCCAGTGCGCCGTGGTGAAGGCGCAGCAGGAGAAGGACATCAGCTGCCGCACAACAATGGTTCTGCTGCTCACCGACGGCAGAAAGGTGCTGTACGGGCACATCGGTGATTCCCGTGTGTACCATGTGCGCAAAAAGCGCGTCGCAGGCCGCACTCTCGACCACAGTGTTCCTCAGATGCTGCTGAACATGGGCAGCATAACCGAGGATCAGCTGGCTCATCACCCAGAGCGCAACCACATCATTCGCGCCGTGGGAGGGGAGGGTGACGGCTTCATGTATGAGCTTTCCCCGATGTTCCGTCTGCGTCGGAACGACAGCTTTCTGCTGTGCTCGGACGGCTTCTGGGAGTGGATCACATACGAGGATATCATTTCCGCCCTTTCCGCAAAGTCCGATGCTTCTGCGGCGCTCGAGCGGCTTGGACGCCTTGTGCAGGAAAGGATTGCGCCGCCGTGCGATGATCGTTCGGCGGTTCTTGTCAGCTTCAAATGATAACATCTGGAGGGTATTGCTGTGGAGTACGGATTCAACTCGATCTGCCCCTTCTGTTTTGCTCAGAAGGGTTATTCGCAGGTCTGCTCCCGCTGCGGTTATGAGGAGAAGGTGTCGCCCCTGACCAACCATCTGCGTCCGCGCACGATGCTTCTCAACCGATACATGATCGGCGCGCTCATCGGCGTGGGCGGATTCGGTATAGTCTACAAGGCTTACGACATGAAGCTCAACCGCGTCGTTGCCGTCAAGGAAATGTTCCCCACCTCGCTGGTCAACCGCATTGCCGGCCAGCAGGAGGTCATCATAACCAGCCAGAGGAACGTGCCCCAGTTCAGATATATGCTGGAGCGCTTCAAGCTGGAGGCAAAAAGCCTTTCCCGTCTGGTGAACAATCCAAATGTGGCAAGTGTCTACGACTGCGTGGAGGCAAACAACACCGCGTACATAATCATGGAGTATCTGGAGGGTCAGACCCTCGATAACCGCCTTGCCCGACAGGGCAGGATAGATCAGATAGAGGCGCTGCGCATAATCACCGCCGCGCTGGACGGTCTTGCCGCCGCCCACAGCTGCGGGATCATCCATCGGGACATCAAGCCGGGCAACATCTTCCTCTGCCGGGACGGCTCGGTCAAGATCATCGACTTCGGCGCCGCCCGTTTCGAGGGCTTTGCCGAAGATCCGCGCATGATATGCTCCAAGGTGTTCACCGACGGCTTTGCGCCCCCCGAGCAGTACCGCGAGGACGGCGAGCAGGGACCCTTCACCGACATCTACGCGGCAGGTGCCACCCTGTACGCCATGCTCACCGCCCACATTCCGCCGCCCTCCCCCGACATCAGGGACGGCTCTGTCGTGCTTCACGCTCCCTCCAGATGGCAGCAGGGAATATCTCCTGCGCTGGACAGCGTCATTCTGCGCGCCATGTCCCTTGATCCGCGCATCCGCTTTGCCGATGCCATGCGCTTCAAGGAGGCGCTGCTCAGCGGCGATACCGTGCGCACCGAGCCCGAGGAGCTTTCCGCGCGCAGACGCAGACGCGTCATCGCCGCCGTGGCGGTGCTGTTCACACTGTGCGCCGCGGCACTGGGCGGCTGGTTCTATCTGCGTCAGATGCAGGATTCCGACTCGGCGCAGAACATGATAGTCTCCGATCAGACGATAAATGTGTACGTCTGCGTTGAGGAGGATGAAATACAGGAGCAGCAGGAGCTGTACGGCACACTGGCCGACGGTTTCAGCAGCTACGCGGCGGAAGTGACACCGCACAAGCTCGATGTTTCGGTGGTGTGCGTCACCGAAAAGACCATCGAGGATACCATCATCGAATCGGGCGAGTCTGCCGCGCTGATATGCAGCAAAAGGACTTTTGAGCAGGAATGTACCTCCGACTGGCTGCAGGCACTCACCGAGGACAGCTACAAATTCGCCCCGGCCGACCCCAACGGCTTTGTGACCACCTTTGACAGGGACGTGCTCTACGTCAACCTCAAGCTGCTGGAGCAGGCAGGACTGGATGTGTCACAGCTGGACAGCCTCGAGAGCATCACCGCCGCCGGACATATCTATGCGGACAAGGATCTGATCGGCGACTATGAATGTGTGGAAGTCAAGTGGGGCGCGCTGGAGGATTTTTGCGCCGGAAAGACGCTGTTCTGCGCCGCCCGTGCCTCCGATTTCCGTCAGGTGTTCGAGTCTCTGCCCGGCTACTGCCACGCCATGTCCCTGCCCGGGGATTCCGAAGGCACGGAGTATACCGACGTGTGGCGCATCAACGGCGCGGCAGAGGAAAACGTCCAGCACACTGCCGAGCTGTTCCTTGCCTATCTCGTCAGCGACGAGGCGCAGGACATCCTCTGCCTGCAGAACGACAGCGGACTGCCTGCCAACAGCGCCATCTATGACCTGTATGTCACCTATCACCCCGAGCTTGCCGAGGTGCTTGAGGCGGAGTAAAGCTTCGCATACGAATAACCGGTTTCATTGAGGAGGAACATCCATGAAGATGTGCATTAACTGTCTGCGGCAGATAGATGACCGGCAGACCCAGTGCCCTCACTGCGGATATATCGAGGGAGCAAATCCGATGGACTACTGCCATCTGCCGCCGCGCACCGTGCTCAACGGCAGATATGTGCTGGGGCGTCCGCTGGGCAGCGGCGGCTTCGGCGTCACATATGTGGCGTGGGATAACGTCCTTGACATTCGCGTCGCCATCAAGGAATTCATGCCCGGCGAGCTTGCCAGGCGCACCGCCGGCACCCATGATGTGCTGGTCAACAGCCCCTCGGGCGAGCTGTTCACCAGGGGCAAGCGCGGCTTCATGGAGGAATCCATGCGCCTTGCCCAGCTGGGAGACATCCCCGGCGTGGTCAAGATTTTTGACTGCTTCGAGGCAAACGGCACCGCCTATATCGTCATGGAATATCTGGAGGGCGAGACCCTCCAGCACTGGCTGGAGGTCAACGGCAGGATGAGCTGCGAGATGTGCGTGCCCATCATGATCAGCGTGCTGCAGGCGCTGGAAAGAGTGCACGCCGCCGGACTGATGCACCGCGACATCGCTCCGGACAACATCCTCCTGTGCAGCGACGGCAGGATCATGCTCATCGACTTCGGCGCTGCCCGTCACATGACCACCCGTCACAGCCGCAGTCTGTCCACCGTGCTCAAGATCGGCTACGCCCCGGTGGAGCAGTATTACCGCGACGGCGATCAGGGCGCGTGGACCGACGTGTACGCCGTGGGCGCCACGATGTATCACGCCCTCACCGGCGTGATACCGCCCGATGCCTTCACCAGAGCCAACAACGACACACTGGAGAAGCCTTCGGTGTATGCGGATATCCCCGGTAATATCGAGGTAGCCATCCTCAATGCCATGAACGTCTCCGTCGAAAAGCGCACCGGATCCGCTGCCGAGTTCGCCGCGCAGCTTGCCGGCGAGCTGAAAGCGGTGCGTGTGCGCGAGCGTATACGTCCCCAGAAGATTGCCGTGTCGGGCAGGACCAAGGCAGCGCTCGTCGCCTCTGCCATAGCGGCGGTGGCGGTGGCTGTGCTGCTGATCATCGGCGTTCCGCAGCTCATTCTGCCCAAAACCGAGGCAAAGGTGCCCGACGGCATGAGCCGCGTGCCTGCCGTGCAGACCCTGCCCATGACCGAGGCAGAGACCATCCTCAGCGACAGCGACCTGCGTCTGCGCGTCGCCGAGCTGGTGTACGACGATTTCTTCGAGCGGGACATCGTGCTGTACCAGAACCCCGACGCAGGCAGCGTGGCGTTCATCGGCAGCATGGTGGACGTTACGGTCAGCGCGCCGGAGCAGGGCGTGCCTGTGCCCGACGTCAGCGGATATGATGCCGCGGCTGCACAGCTTGCCCTTGAGGACGCGGGCTTTGTGGTGGTCACCGGCGAGGAATACAGCGACATCGCCGCCCCCGGCTCCATCATGTTCCAGAGCCTTGCCCCCGGCGATACTGCCAAGCCCGGCTCGGTCATCGAGATCATCATCAGCCTCGGACCGCAGAACAGTACCCTCGACACAGCCGTTGAGGTGACCGTGCCCTCGGTGGACGGCATGACCTTTGAAAATGCCCGCCAGCTGATGACCCAGCAGGGACTGTATGTGGTCATCGGCTCCACTCAGTTCAGCGACACCGTCCCTGCCGGACAGATCATCAGTCAGACACCTGCCGCAAACGAGATCGCCCATCAGGGAGATACCATCACGGTAGTGGTGTCCGGCGGTAAGCAGACCGCCATCGTGCCGGATGTGCGCTTCCTCACCGAGGAAACGGCCCGCGCACGTATCACCGGAAACAATCTGCGCGTGACGGTCAATTATGAAGAAAGTACCTCGGTTGCCGCCGGTCTGGTCATCCGCCAGAGCGTGCCCGGCACCACCGCTCTCACCCCCGGTGATACGGTCACCATCTGGGTCAGCACCGGCTATCAGGTGACCGTTCCCGACTGCGTGGGCAAAACGCAGGCTCAGGCGGCAGATGCCCTGAACGCATCCCGTCTGTCCTATACCTTCACCTCCCAGAACAGCACCACCGTGCCCGAGGGGCAGATCATCAGTCAGTCGGTCGCCCCCGGCGCGTCGGTTGAGCAGGGCACCACCATCACACTGGTGGTCAGCAGCGGCAACCGCACCGTAGCGGTCACCGGCGTGACCCTCAGCCAGACCAGTCTCACGCTGAACATCGGCGGCAGCTCCACCCTTGCGGCTACCGTAAAGCCTGCGGATGCCACCACCTCCGCCGTGACATGGAGCTCCGCGGATCCCGGCGTGGCGCAGGTCAGCGCCAGCGGCATCGTTACCGGCAGAGGCGCAGGCACCACCACCATCACCGTCACCACCGTTGACGGCGCAAAGACTGCCGCCTGCACCGTGACGGTCAACCGCACCCTTTCGTCTGTGTCGATAATATCCCAGCCCACAAAGACCGTCTACTATCTGGGTGACAGCTTTGACCGAAGCGGACTTTCGGTCAGAGCCAACTACAACGACGGCACCTCTGCCGACATCACGGGCAGCTGCACGCTCAGCGGATTCAATTCCTCCTCTGCAGGAACAAAGACCGTCACCGCCGGCTACAGCGAGGGCGGAATCACGCGCAGCGGCTCCTTCCAGATTACAGTCAGCGCGCCTGATGTGGTCATCGCACCCATGTCGGTGTCCATGAACGTGGGCGACACCGAGTACATCAGCTATACCTACATTCCCAACAACGGCTCCGTCAGCTTCTCGAGCAGCAATAATTCCGTGGCGAAGGTGTCCAACGACGGTACTGTCACCGCCGTGGGCAAGGGCAGCGCGGCTATTACCGCGACCGTGAGCTACAACGGCTACACCTCCTCGGAGAAGTGTCAGGTGACGGTGTCGGAAGCTTCTGTTACGCTTTCCCAGACCATCGCGCAGATGAACGCAGGGGATCAGCTGCAGCTCACCGCCACGGTGTCTCCCGAAGGCACTCCTGTCACGTGGAACAGCTCGAGCACCGCGGTCGCCGAGGTTTCCAACGGTACAGTTACCGCCAAGGGCGCGGGAAGCGCGACCATCACCGCGGCTATCAGCTACGGCGGAAAGAATTATTCGGCGACGTGCGAGGTCACCGTCAGCGCGTCGGCAACGGATCCGTCCATGTTTAGTTATGAGGTAGAGAATGGCTCGGCGGTCATTACCGGCTATACAGGCGCTGAGGCTAACGTGACCATCCCCTCGCAGATCGATGGATATACTGTCAGAGAAATCGGTAGAAATGCGTTCTATGAACGCGAGAGCCTGACCTCGGTTACCATTCCACAGGGCGTGACTAGTATTGATGATCAGGCGTTCTCAAACTGCCACAGTCTGACCTCGGTCACTCTTCCAAACAGCGTGACCTCCATTGGTAACTATGCGTTCGAATACTGCACCGGACTGACCTCGATCACCATCCCAAACAGCGTGACTAGTATTTATACCGGTGCGTTCTTCAACTGCACTGGACTGACCTCGATCACCATCCCAAACAGCGTGACCAGTATTGGAGATCATGCGTTCGATTTTTGCACCAATCTGACCTCGATCACCATGTCAAAAAACGTAACTTATATTGACAATGCAACTTTTCAATGCTGCCGTAATCTTACCTCTGTCACTCTCCCCTACGGCATAACCGGCATCAGCGACTTTGCGTTCTATGGCTGCGAAAAACTGAATCTGATCAATATCCCCGACAGCGTGACCAGTATTGGCTGGTGTGCATTTTATGATTGCAATAGTCTGACCTCGATTACCATCCCCAACGGCGTGACCAGTATTGGCAGCGATGCGTTCAAGGGCTGCTCCGGACTGACTTCCATAACCATTCCCGACAGCGTGACCAGTATTGAAGGTTATGCGTTCGAACACTGCGACGGACTGACCTCAATCGCTATTCCCGACAGTGTAACCAGCATTGGAACTAACGCGTTCAGATATTGCGACAACCTGACCATCTACTGCAACCCCGGCTCCGCCGCCTACACCTACGCCGTCGAGAGCGGCATCCCCACCGCCCCCTACGACCAGTTCCCCGGCTAACCCCACAACCACCAACAGCGCCGCCCCTGTGCCTTCAGGGACGGCGCTGTTCTCATATATCATTATTTCGGCTTACTGCGCGATTCTCTCCGCCGCGCGCCCCATGTACACTGAGAACGCGTCGGGCATACCGCCCATCAGCGCGTCCCGGCTGAAAAGGTAATAGGTGTACAGAATGAGGAAATCCAGCCGCCGTCGGGGATTCATGGGAGCCATGGAGCAGTCCTCCAGCGTGACGTTGAGCAGCCGGAAGAAGTCGTTGAAGCTGCGCGCGTCGGTGAAATCCTCGGTCTGCACGATGTCCACCTGCTCGGCGCTGAATACCGCGCCGCAGTTCTGCGCCAGCAGGCACAGCAGAAGCACCGTGCGGCTCATGGGACGCTGCCCGTCCACGATCTCCCCGGCAATGCCCGATGCGTACAGCACGTCGCCCAGCCGCTCCGCGTAGCCGGAAATCACTCCCAGGGCGGAGATGTCGCTCTCCAGCAGCTCAAAGGCTGCCATGACCTGACGTGCCTCCTCCTTGGAGATGCCTGCGGACATACGGATCCTCATCCTGCCGCTGATGGCAAGTTCGTCCTCGTAGGCGGCAATGAAGTCGCGCAGCACGCATTTGGCGGTGTAATATTCGTCGCTCTGATGGGTGCGGCAGGACTGCGCGTAGGACAGAATATCCTCCTCGG
>SVPO01000113.1 GCA_015065795.1 Oscillospiraceae bacterium
CAGGGGCAACGTGAAGGTTGCTTCATCGGTCAGTTCCGGCGGTCGGGGCGGCGTGAGCAATGTGTTTGACCGCGTTTCGCTGCCTTCGCTCAGCGGTAAGCACCTGCTGGTTATCCTGGCGGTCATAGTTGCGCTCATCATCGCCATATCCGCCATCGGCTGTGATTCCTGCGCCTCCTGCTTCTCCTGCGGCAGCGCGTGTACGGCGTGCTCGTCCTGTGGTTCCTGCACTTCCTGTGCTTCCTGCGGCTCCTGCTCCGCCTGCGGAGGGGACAGCGGCGAGGCTCAGCTCAACGGACCCAACTTCAACTGCGAATACTACAGCGGAGGCACCCTCTACTATGTGGACGGTGATCGTCTCATGGCTCTCGAGGACGGCATGAGTGCCGGTCAGCCGGTGCTTTCCGGTGACGGCATCAAGTGTGTTTATGCCGACGAGGACAATATATACTACATCATCTCCGGCAGAATACTCAGCTCCCCCGTGGGACTGAAATCGGTCTCGGGCAGCGATCTGCCCACCGGTAACGTGCTGTTTGAGCCGGTGGATCTGGGCATGGAAACCATCAACGGCTTTGCCCTCAACGGAGAGGACGAGCTGTGCGTATGGGGACAGAGAGCCGACGGCGAAAAGATCATCTGCGTCACCGACCGTTCCGGCACGGGCGATACGCGTACCGTCCACACCGGCAAGTATTCCAACGTCCAGTATCACAACGGTTCGGTATACTTTGCCAGCGGCGAGGAATCCACCAACGGCTACGTCGTTCGCGTGGAGCTGAGCTCCGGAAGCCGCAACGTCGTGTTCGGTCAGAAGGCGAACTATTTCACCCTGTCCGGCGGCAGACTGTACGTCTGCGTCATGGAAAGCGCGGAGGATGGCGCTCAGGAAGCAGCATCCACCCTGATCTGCGTGGATGCGCAGACCGGCAAGGAGCTTTCCACTCTTGAAAGCTTCCCGCGCATCCGCGGAATGGTCGCCAACGACCGGTGGATCTACTATCTGACGGACGACACCGACGCAGGGCAGACGCTGGTCTATCGCTTCAGCCCCGACGGCGCCGAGCATCAGCTGGTGTTCCGCAAGCTGGGCAGCTATCGCCTGTACGGCGTGGCAGGCAGCTATTTTACCCTCATCGGCGATGAGGTGTATTACATCTGCAACTACGATCAGGCACCCAATTCCATCGTTCTTACCGAACATTCGGTGCTGCCTAAATAATCATCCCTCGCGAGCCGCGGCAGAGTGTATCTGCCGCGGCTTTTTCCGTGCCTGTTCCACGATCGGGAAAATGGCAAAATGTGAGGTCAAACGATTGAAAATTCCCACAAAAGAGCGTATAATAGACCGGAATACATAATTCTATAATAATTCAGCGGAAAGGGCTGCAAGTGTCACTTCCGCCGAAAGGGGCGTATTATCAAAATGAGAGCCGTTCTTACCGTTATAGGCAAGGATATGGTGGGTATTCTGGCAGGCGTTTCCAACATCTGCGCCGACGCCGGAGTCAACATCACCGAAGTCACCCAGTCCATCCTGCAGGATCTGTTCGCCATGATTATGCTGGTGGATATCTCCGACAGCCGCATCAGCTTCTCCGAGCTGAGCGATAAGCTGGCGCAGTACGGTGAAAAAAGCGGACTTTCCGTGCGCATCATGCACGAGGACATTTTCAATTCCATGCACAGGGTGTAAGCTATGCTGAATACAAAAGACATACTCGAAACCATCGGGATGATCCATGAGGAACATCTGGACATCCGTACAATAACCATGGGCATCAGCCTGCTGGACTGCTGCCGCGAGGACGGCAGGGCTGCCTGTCAGGCGGTGTACGACAAGATCTGCCGCCGCGCCGAAAAGCTGGTGGAGACAGGCGAGCAGATCGAAATGGAATACGGTATTCCCATCATCAACAAGCGCATCTCGGTCACTCCCATCGCCATGGTCTGCGCCGCCAGCGCAAACACCAGTCCCGTGGAGTTTGCCAAGGCTCTTGACCGTGCCGCCCATACCACAGGCGTCAACTTCATTGGCGGCTACACCGCTCTGGTGCACAAGGGCTTCGGACCCGGTGACCGTCAGCTCATCGAAAGCATCCCCGAGGCACTCAGCTCCACCGAGCGTGTGTGCTCCTCGGTAAACATCGGCTCCACCAAGGCAGGCATCAACATGGATGCCGTCGCCATGATGGGACGCATCATCCGCCGCTGCGCCGAGCTTACCGCCGACCAGAGCGGCTTCGGTGCCGCCAAGCTGGTGGCGTTCTGCAACGCTCCCGAGGATAACCCCTTCATGGCAGGTGCCTTCCACGGCGTCGGCGAGCCCGACTGCGTCATCAACGTGGGCGTTTCCGGCCCCGGCGTGGTCCGTGCCGCCCTCAGGCGCGCAGGTGACTGCGACATCACTCAGGTGGCGGACACCGTCAAGCGCACCGCCTTCAAGATCACCCGTATGGGTCAGCTGGTGGCAATGGAAGCCTCCAGGCGTCTGGATGTGCCCTACGGCATCATCGACCTTTCTCTGGCTCCCACCCCTGCCGTGGGCGACTCGGTGGCTCACATCCTTGAGGAAATGGGTCTTGAGTGCTGCGGAGCCGCAGGCACCACCGCCTGCCTCGCCCTGCTCAACGACGCCGTCAAAAAGGGCGGCGTAATGGCAAGCTCCCACGTTGGCGGTCTTAGCGGCGCGTTCATTCCCGTGTCCGAGGACGCAGGCATGATCGACGCGGTCAACTGCGGCTGCCTCACCCTTGAGAAGCTGGAAGCCATGACCGCCGTGTGCTCGGTGGGTCTTGACATGATAGCCGTTCCCGGCGACACCCCTGCGGAGATACTCTCCGGCATCCTCGCCGACGAAGCCGCCATCGGCATGGTCAACAGCAAGACCACCGCCGTGCGTCTCATCCCTGCCATCGGTCACGATGTGGGCGATACGCTGGAGTTCGGCGGCCTGTTCGGTTCGGCTCCCATCATGGAGGTCAACCGCTTCTCTCCGGCGCGCTTCATCGGACGCGGCGGACGCATCCCGGCTCCCATGCAGAGCCTGAAGAACTGACATCAACAAGTATATCAACATATTTCTGATCCAATCGGAGGCAGCGCCATGCAGGACATGATAAAAAAGATAATCGAGATGGACAAGGAGGCTCGCCGGCTCAACGACGAGGCTCTGCAGCGCCGTGCCGATGCCGCTCAGGCGGCGGCAGCCAAGCGCACCGAAGTCTACGACAACTATCTCCTCATGGCGCGCAACCGGGTGGAGACCATCCGCAAGGTGGAAATGCAGAGCGTTGACGAACAGCTCAGAGCCATCGACGACCGCAGCGCGGAGGTTTCGGCGCGGCTGCAGGAGCAGCTGGATGCCAACCGCCGTCGGTGGGTGGATGAGATCGTCGCCGCCGTTACGGAGGGAGACGACCTGTAATGAATCTTTCCTCCAAGGCGTCCAACGTGCTGCTGGCGCGCTGCCGTGCTCGATACGGAATGAGGCTGACGGCGCAGGATATCGATGCGCTGCTGGGTTGCCGCACGGTGGCTGACTGCGCAGCCTGCCTGAGAAACACACGCTACGCCCCGGCGCTTTCCTCTCTGGGGGAGAGCAGTATGTACCGCCGTCCCTCCGAGGCGGCGCTCAACGGATTCCTGCTGGATGAGCTGTACACCCTCTGCCGCTGTGAGCAGTCGGTGGGGGACTGGTTCAGCGACTACATCATCATGCAGGCGGAGATCCGTCTGATAACATCCTTTGTGCAGAAGCTCTCCGCAGGACGGCAGCAGGAGATGATCCTCAATGTGCCCGAGTTTATCCTGCACCGTTCGGGCATTGACCCGGAGCTACTGGGCGCCGCACGAAGCTATGATGACTTCCTCGGCGCGGTGAAACGCTCGCGCTTTGCAAAGATTCTCCGCGCGCTGCGTCCTCTGCCGGGCAACCGCCCCGACTGCGCCCTCATCGAACATTCGCTGTATGTGAAGTTCTATGACGAGGTCATCGCCCTTGTCAACCGCCATTCGGGCAGCGCCAAAGAGGAGCTGCTGGATATCATCGGCACGCGCATAGATATCAGCAACTTCCGCCACATCTACCGCCTGAAAAAATACTACGGAGCCGACATCGCCGCGGTGCGCTCCATGCTCATCCACCACGAGCACCGCATCAGCAGCAGCGTCATGCGCTCCATGACCAACGCAGTCAGTGCCGACGAGGTGCTGCGCATATTCCTCGAAAAAACGCCGTACGGACGCAAGGTGGACGCCGACCGGCTCCGTGCCGATGCCGGTCTGGAAACGGAGACGCAGCTGCTCATCCACACCCGGGCGCGCAAGCTGATGCGCTCGTCGGTCAATCCCTCCACCGTGCTGCTGGCGTACATCACTCTTGCCGAGGCGGAGGTGCACGACCTGACCACCATCATCGAGGGCGTGTTCTACGGTCTGTCACGGGATGAGATCACAGGACTGATAACCATTGACGATCTGGCGGTGTGATACCGCTGTATATATTCAAAACAACCAACTCTGATCGGGAGGAAAGGAAGGTCCGTCCATTCGGCTTTCCGACTGGTTTTACATGGCAGTAACAAGCATGAGGCTGGTGAACGTCACCGGCCATCTGAGCAAACTGGATGCCGTGCTGGATGTCTGCGTCGAAAAAGGAAATTTCCAGTTCGAGCAGGCAATGAGCTTCTTTGGCGGCAATTCGGATTTTGCTCCCATCAACGACGAAAATCCATATTCCCGTCCCTTTGCGGCGCTGTCCGCCGCCCTGAGCGATGCCGGACTGACGCCTCTGGAGCACGGTCAGCTTGACAAGGCGGATGTACAGCTTCCCGAGTCCTGGGAGCAGCTGGAGGAATACATCACCAACTTCTCGCAGCTGCTCAGGCAGAGTGCCGGCAGGCGGCTGGAAGCGGAAAAGGATATCGCCCGCATGGAGTCGGAGCTGGAGCAGCTTCACCACTTTGACGGGCTGGATATCCAGCTGCAGGAGATATTCGAGTGCGAGTTCATCAAGGTGCGCTTCGGACGGCTGCCCCGTGCCAGCTATGAGCGGCTGAAGTATTACAGCGACAATCCCTACATAATGCTGCAGCCCTGCCAGAGCGACGATCATTACGTCTGGGGAGCCTACTTCGCTCCGCTGGAAAACGTAGCGGAAGTGGATCGCATCTTCCAGAGCCTGATGTGGGAGCGGCTGCATCTGCCTGATGCCGTCGGTACCCCCTCCGAGGAATGTGCCGCCATGGAGCAGCGCATCGCTGATCTCCGGGAGGAAGCGGCGCAGGCGGACAGCGAGGCTTCCGCCGTCTGGGAGGAGCACAAATACGAGTGCAGCCTGCTTTATCGGATGCTGGAGCGGCGCAGCGAGAGTTTTGAGCTGCGGCGCAATGTGGCAAAGTACAAGCACGGAGACCAGTTCTTCCTTGCCGGATGGATCATCGCCGCCGACGAAGCCGATATGCGCCAGCGCATGAGCGCCGTGGAGGGCATCGAGTGCGAGATAGAAAAGCCCGATGCCGCCGAGGGTCATTCCCCTCCCGTCAGGCTGCGCAACCGTGCCTTTGCCCGTCCCTTTGAATTCTACGTCAGCATGTACGGTCTGCCCGAATACGGCGAGACCGACCCCACACCATTTGTGGCGATCACCTACTTCCTGCTGTTCGGCATGATGTTTGCCGACGTGGGACAGGGTCTGGTGCTTTCCCTGGTGGGCTGGCTGTTCATGTGGAAGCTCAAGGGCATGGCTCTGGGCAGGATCATCGCATGGTGCGGTCTTTCCTCCGCGTTCTTCGGCGTGCTGCTGGGCTCGGTGTTCGGTTTTGAGAACTGGCTGGACGATTTCTGGGTGTGGGTGCAGAGCAAGACAGGCATCCCCCTCAACCACAACAAGCCGATAAACGTCGAGGATCCCTCGGTGATCAATATGCTCATCTATGCCACCATAGGCATCGGCGCGGTGCTGGTGGTGTGCGCCATGATAACCAATATCTATGCCCGTCTCAAACAGAAGCAATGGGGCGCTGCACTGCTGAGTCAGAACGGACTTGCCGGACTGGTGTTCTATTGCTCGCTGATATTCATTGTGCTCAATATGCTCATCATCGGCGGACCCTATCCCGGAGCGTGGTTCACCATCCTGTGCATAGTTCTGCCGCTGATACTCATCTACCTGCAGGAGCCGCTGAGCGAGCTGCTGGCAGGGGAGGAGCACTGGATGCCCGAGAGCATCGGCGATTTCCTGATGCAGAGCTTTTTTGAGCTGTTCGAGGTGCTGCTGTCCTACCTGTCCAACACCCTGAGCTTTGTGAGAGTGGGCGCGTTCATACTGGTGCACTACGGCATGATGACCGTTGTGTTCACCATCGCCAACTTCAGCCCCGAGGGCAGCTTCGGCTACATCGCCGTGGTGGTCATCGGCAACATCATCATCATGGCTCTGGAGGGTCTGCTGGTAGGTATTCAGGCGCTGCGTCTGGAATTCTACGAGATGTTCAGCCGCTTCTATTCCGGCTCGGGACGTCCCTTTGTCCCCGTGGGAACGGAAATCGACGGCTGATAACGTATTATCGCAACAGAAAAATACAAATCGTATTGAATAATCGGAGGTAATCAACAATGACTGCTTTACTTTATCTCATTCCCGGAATCATCATTTTCCTGTCGGTCTACTTTGCCATGCGCTCCTTCCGCATGAGCGGCAGCGCAGCCAAGGCTGTGCGCGTCAATCTGGTGATCGTTGCCTGCCTGTTCATTGCCTGCATCGCCACCTCCTTTGCCGCCAGTGCCGTCAGCGACGGTGACGTGCCCGCTGCCACCTCTGCCTCCCAGAGCGCGGAGGGCGATGACGAAGCCGAGGCTGCTCCATCCTACGATCCCTCCAAAGGTCTGGGTATGCTGGCAGCCGCCATGGTAACCGGCATCTCCGGCATCGGCGGCGGTATCGCCGTTGCGGCAGGTGCCCCTGCAGCCATCGGAGCCACCAGCGAGGATCCCAAGGCCTTCGGTAAGGCGCTGATCTTCGTCGCTCTGGGCGAATCCATCGCCCTGTACGGTCTGGTCATCTCCATCATGATCCTCA
>SVPO01000114.1 GCA_015065795.1 Oscillospiraceae bacterium
CGAGCTGAGCCGAAGCCTGAAGATCATGGCAAAGGAGCTCAACGTGCCGGTCATCTGCCTTTCCCAGCTCAACCGTATGGCTGAAGGACGAAAGGAACACAAGCCCCAGCTTTCCGACCTGCGTGACTCGGGTGCCATCGAGCAGGACGCCGACATCGTTCTTATGCTCTACCGTGAGGATTACTATATGAACGAGGAAGGCAAGAACCCAGACGAGGTCAAGATCGGCGAGGCGTATTGTTCCGTTGCCAAGAACCGTCACGGCGAGACAAAGGAGATCCCCCTCAAGTGGAACGGTCCCACCATGCGCTTTACCGCCGTGGAGGAATTCCGTCAATGATCCCGAAGATAAAAGATACCATCGCGCGCCACGGCATGATACCCACCGGCAGCTGTGTGGCTGTGGGACTGTCCGGCGGCGCCGATTCGGTCAGTCTGCTGCACGCACTGCTTGAGCTGCGCGACGAGCTGGATATCACCCTGCGCGCTGTACACATCAATCACGGCATCCGCGGCGAAAGCGCCCTGCGTGACGAGCGGTTCTGCCGTGAGCTGTGCGACGCTCTGGGAGTGCCGCTGCACTGCGTCATCCTCGATGTTCCTGCCATCGCCGCACAGCGATGCATCGGACTTGAGGAGTGCGGCAGACAGTGCCGCTACGAGCAGTTCAGCCTCATGGCGCAGGAACACGGCTGCATCATAGCCACCGCCCACACCCTCTCCGACAGCGTGGAGACAGTGATGTTCAACCTCGCACGGGGCAGCGCTCTGGGCGGCGTGTGCGGCATACCTCCTGTTCGCAAGCTTGACAGCGGCTCGACCGTCGTGCGCCCCCTCATCGGCGTTACCCGAGAGGACGTGGAGCGATACTGCACCGAGCGCGGTCTGAGCTTCGTCACCGACGAGACCAACGCCGACACTGCCTATCGCCGCAACCTCATCCGCCACGAGGTCATCCCCACTCTGCGGAAGGTCAATCCCTCGGTGCACACCGCAGTGGAACGCTTCGGCAGATGCGCCGCCGAGGATGACGCGTATCTCTGTGCTCTTGCAGCGGAGGCTCTCCAAAAGGCAGCAATCGAAGGCGGATGGAGCGCGGATACTCTCGCAGCTCTCCCCTCTCCGCTGCTTCGTCGATGTGTCGTTGCCATCACGCGCGCTCGCGGATGCACTCCCGAATATGCTCAGCTGGAGCTGTGCGCCGATGCCGTCAGAAACGGTTCGGGCGCAGTGATGCTGACCGAGAGGCTTCGCTTTGCCGTCAGCCGAGGTGTTGCGCGGCTGGACAGCGGCTCGGCTTCGCAGCCGGAACAACAATGGGAAGTGCGCGCGATCTTTCCGCGCACCCGACTGCCCGACGGTCGTGTACTGGTTTTTACTGAAATCGACCTCGGCACTGCATTTGCAACACAAAAACATCAGAAATTACTATTCAAAAATGCCTTGAGTTGTGATATAATAAAAGATAACATATCTGTCAGAAACAGGCGTGAGGGCGACCGATTCGCTCAAGCAGGCAGGGGTGTCACCAAAAAGCTGAAAAAGCTGCTGTGTGACGAGGGCATACCTGCCGAACAACGCGCATCTCTGGCACTCATCGTCAACGAAATGGGCATCCTATGGACAGAAGGCTTCGGCGCTTCGGAGCTGTGCCGTCCGTCCCCTGATGACCATAGAGTGATTTTACCCGAAATTTCAGGAAAAGAGTAATTATCCGGGAGGACATAATAATGGCATACAGCATGAAAGACGACATCAAGAAAGTCCTGATCAGTGAACGCAAGCTGCAGGCAACCATCGACCGGCTGGGCAAGCAGATCAGCAAGGACTACGAGGGCAAGAACCTCCTGCTGGTCAGCATCCTCAAGGGCGCTGTGGTGACCATGGCTGACCTGATGCGCGCCATCACCATTCCCTGCTCCATCGACTTCATGGTGGTGTCCAGCTACGGCTCCGGCACGACCACCTCCGGCACCGTCAAGATCATCAAGGACCTTGATATTCCCCTCTCCGACTACGACGTGCTCATCGTTGAGGATATCCTCGACTCCGGCGTGACCCTGAGCAGCCTCATCCAGATACTGGGCACACGCAGCCCCAGGAGCATCAAAATCTGCGCCCTGCTCGACAAGCCTGCACGCCGCAAGGCTCCCGTCAAGGCCGACTACATCGGCGTCGAGGTGGAGGACGAATTCGTCGTGGGCTACGGCCTTGATTACGATGAAAAATACCGCAACCTCCCCTACGTCGGAATCCTCAAGGAATCCGTCTACACCAAGAACGAGGAATCTGCTGAATAATACTTTGTATTATATAGAGTTCGATCAATTTAAGGAGTGAACGCCAACTTGGAAAACAAGAAGAACACAGGCAGAATTATTATCTGGCTGATAGTGCCGATCCTTCTGGTCTGCGCTATCTATCTCATGTCGGGCAGCCGCCCTGTGGAAAGTCCCAAATACGCTGAGGTCCTCAGCTATTTTGAGATGGGCAGCGAGCAGTTCGATGCCATGAAGTCCTTTGAGCTTTCCCTTGAGGAAGGCACCGTGTCCATCGATTTCGAAAAGGGCACCAAGGACAAGGAAGGCAAGGATATCGAAAAATTCGTATATTCCGTGCCCTATCTCGATCTGTTCATCAACGACATCCGCGAGCGTCAGTACGATCTCAAGGAATACATTGCCGAAACCGCCTCCAAGGAAGATATTTCCGAGGAGACCGCCAAGGATCTTGAAAAGCTCGAGAAGCATCCCCTGCTGACAAACTACGACATTCTCCCCATGGCTGATACCAGCTGGCTGGTGAGCATCATGCCCACCCTGCTGATCATCGGCTTCATGTTCCTCATCTGGTTCCTGTTCATGCGCAGACTGAGCAGCATGGGCGAAGGCGGCAAGCAGATGAGCTTCGGCAAGGCAAAGTACAAGGACGTCACCGCCGAAAAGCGCAAGGCAACCTTTGACGACGTTGCCGGCGCCGACGAAGAAAAGGAAGAACTGACCGAGATCGTTCAGTTCCTCAAGGAGCCCAAAAAGTTCAACGAGCTGGGCGCACACATTCCCAAGGGCGTGCTGCTTGTCGGCCCTCCGGGCACCGGTAAGACCCTGCTTGCCAGAGCCGTTGCAGGTGAGGCAGGCGTGCCCTTCTTCTCCATCTCCGGTTCTGACTTCGTTGAGATGTTCGTGGGCGTGGGTGCTTCCCGTGTCCGTGACCTCTTTGAACAGGCCAAGAAGAACGCTCCCTGCATCGTCTTTATCGACGAGATCGACGCCGTCGGTCGCCACAGAGGCGCCGGTCTGGGCGGCGGTCACGACGAGCGCGAGCAGACCCTCAACCAGCTGCTGGTTGAAATGGACGGCTTCGGCGCCAACGAAGGTGTCATCATCATCGCCGCAACCAACCGTCCCGACATCCTCGACCCCGCTCTGACCCGCCCCGGCCGATTCGACCGTCAGGTCATCGTTGGCTATCCCGACATCAAGGGCCGTGAGGAGATCCTCAAGGTCCATTCCAAGAATAAGCCCCTGGGTCCCGATGTGGAGCTGTCCGTTATCGCTCAGTCCACCGCAGGCTTCACCGGTGCTGATCTGGAAAACCTCCTCAACGAAGCCGCACTGCTGGCTGCACGACGCGGTCTCAAGGCAATCACCATGACCGAGGTGGAAGAAGCCACCATCAAGGTAGTCGTCGGCACCGAGAAGAAATCCAGGAAGATCAGCGACAAGGAACGCCGCATCACCGCCGTTCACGAAGCCGGTCACGCTGTGGTCACCTACTTCTGCCCCACTCAGGATCCCGTCCACCAGATCTCCATCATCCCCCGCGGTATGGCCGGCGGTTACACCATGAGCCTGCCCAGTGAGGATAAATCCTACCGCGTCAAGTCGGAGATCCTCGAGGACATCGTGGTTCTGCTGGGCGGACGCTCTGCCGAGGCTCTCGTGCTGGGCGACATCTCCACCGGCGCTTCCAACGACATCGAGCGCGCCACCAAGAACGCACGTGACATGGTCACCAAGTACGGCATGAGCGATAAGCTCGGCCCCATCTCCTTCGGTTCTTCCGAAGGCAGCGAGATCTTCCTCGGCCGCGACATGGGTCACGTCAAGGACTTCTCCGACGACATTGCCCATGAGATCGACATGGAGGTCAAGGAGATCGTCACCGGCGCTCTGGCAAAGGCAAAAGCCATCCTCACCGAGCATCGCGACAAGCTTGATCAGGTCTCCGAGTTCCTGCTCAAGAACGAAAAGATGACCGGCGAGCAGTTCGAAAAGATGATGAAAGCCACCGCTCTGGATTTCTGATTCACAACCGAATAAACAGCAACGGCTGTCGGTACTGATGCGTACCGGCAGCCGTTTTTCTGTATATATTCTAGTCTTCGCTTCTTCTGTCCCGCTCCTCGATGACGTGGATTGTCTCCTTGTCGTGGAGAATTCTGTGGATGATCTCCCTGATGAACGCAGGCTTGACATCACTGTCCGGGATATCCTCCACAGGCAGCCAGACCAGTTCTTCGCCATCGTCGGTAAACTGCCTGCATCGGCTCACGTCGCCGCAAAGCGACATGGTGTAATAGAATTCCAGCGTATGGCAGTCCATGCCGTCGATGACTCCGCCGACACCAAGGAAGAAATTCTCGCACACCACAGCCAGACGTTCCGCTCGGGCTTCGATGCCTGTCTCCTCGAGGAATTCGCGTTCTATGCAGGCAGCGGAGGTCTCGCCCATGTGCACACCGCCGCCGAGCATGTAGTAATAGCCGCCGAACTTGCTGCGCACGAACAGCATCTTTCCGTCGTGTATGAGGATCGCGCCTGTGCGATATCTGAACCGATTGTTTTCCTTATTAAAGCAGCAATCGTGTTTCATCATAATCCAATCCTGCCTATATAGTCAAGCAGCTCGGCAAAGCCGCCGTGGGGATAATCGTCGATATTGCCGTCTACCTTGTTTATGAGGCAGTCGGTGAGCAGGAACACATCGCATCCCAGCTTTCGGGCGATCATGTCCTCGCCCACATCGTTGCCCACCATCAGACACTCCTCCGGCTGCAGCCCCATCTTGCCGATGACGTCGCGGTAGTAATCGAGATTGGGCTTGCAGTAGCGGCAGTTTTCGTAGGTCGTGTAGAACTCGAAGTCCTCCGGCTGCAGCCCTGCCCAGCGGATACGGCTCTGGGTGGCGATAGCCGGGAAGATCGGATTGGTGGCAAGGGCGGTACGCAGTCCTTTTTCTTTGACCAGATCGATAACCTTTGCCGCACCCTCATCAAAGCCGCACACCTGCTGCACCTTACCGAAATCGGTGCGGTAGAATTCATCAAACAGCGGCTCGTCATCGCGTGCGTTCTCACCGAAAATCGTGCAGAACACGCGCCAGAAAGCATCCTCGTTGGAGCAGCTGCCGTCGTTGGCGATCATGGCTCCTGTGCCCTTCCAGATGGAGCCCACCAGCTTTTCCGGATCATATCCCTGCGGTCCCAGTTTTGCCGCCAGATTCTTCATGTAAGCACCGATGAAAACATCCTGATCCATGGGCAGCAGAGTGCCGTCAAGATCGAAAAGAACAGCCTTGATACTCATTGTGATTCCCTTTCATATAAGCAGCGCTCCCCCTGACTGAGGAGGAGCGCCCGAAATAGATCAGTTTACTTGATAGCCGTGCCGCCGTTGAACACTTCGTTGATCTGGTTGTTGCGGGAGCGGGCTTTCCTGGACTGCTTGCCGTAGCTGGATAGCGAAGCAAACACGCCGGAGTGCTGGGGAGTGTTGGTGGTGACCATGCCGAGGATGGTTCCGCCGGATGCGTTGAAGATATCGATGGAAGCCTTGATGGAATCCACCTTGGTGTGTCCATACTGGGCAACCGCGACGGTGCAGTCCACCTTACCGATAATGGAAGTACAATCAGGAGCGATCTCCACCGAGGGAGTGTCGATAACCACGTAGTCAAACTGTCCCTGAACTGCCTCCAGCAGCTCGTCGAACACCGAGCTGTCAAGCAGGTCGGAAATATTGACGTTGCTCAGGTTGGTGTTGTTGATGCCGGTGATAACGTACAGGTTGCGGTTGGAGGTCTTGCAGATGGTGGACGCAAGATTGGTCTTTCCCAGCAGCAGGTCGGCAAGTCCGAAGGTGGACTCGACGTGCATATCCATGCTGACGCTGGGCTTTCTCATATCAGCCTCGATGAGCAGGACCATGGCATCGGTTTCGGCAAGAGCAGTGGCAAGTCCGATGGCAACAGAGGTTCTGCCGTCCTTCGCCTGAGGGCTGCAGATGGCAACCGAGCGAACCTTATCGGCAGAATACTTGATAGCTGAACGAAGCACTCGGTAGCTGTTGGAGATACGTGCACCTGAACGGTCACTGTTGGGACCGGTGAGACGGGAGAACGCAGGTATGGAGGCTATGACAGGCACATTTCCCATGCGTTCGAACTTTTCGTTGCTGCGCAGGGTCTTGTCGGTAAGCACCGAGATAAGCTGCACAAACAGGAACAGAACCAGAGCACCGCCGGCAGCGTAAAGAGCATTAAGCAGAGAGGGTACGACCGCGGACTGCTTGTCGATCTGTCTGCCGTCCTCAACGATTTCTCCGCGGAACTGCGTACCGCCGGAGAAAACAGTGGTCTCGAGCCTGCTGCACACTACCTGCAGCAGATTATAGGTGAAAACAGTAGCCTGCTCGGAACTGTCGTCAAAGGTGACGGTGATCTCGATGATCTCGGAATTGTTGATCGCCTCGGCATTGACGCGCTCGCTGGCAAAGATACCGGCATCGATATCGTTTTCCATATGCGCCGCCTGCAGCGCAAGACCGACGGTATCGGAGTTTTCCACAAGACCGATGGTTGTGTTGGCAGCGGCAGAGCTGATGTTGGCAAGGTCGCTCTGCTCGGCGATGGTGTTCGCCTGGATCGAAGGCACAAGACGAATCTTGCCCTGAAATACGTACTGTGGGC
>SVPO01000115.1 GCA_015065795.1 Oscillospiraceae bacterium
TCGTCTTGGTTGCCTGCTTGAGCATCTTGACCGCGTCCGCCAGCTCCTGCGGCTCGTCGAAGTTCTTGCGGTAGACCTCCACCATCCATGTGGGGTCGCAGCCGCTCTTGTCGAGAACCTGCTTGAGCTTGCCGTAGTCCATGACACCCTTGCCCGGGAGCATACAGGTGTTGGAGTGGTTGTTGTCGCTGACGTGGACGTGGATGATTCCGTCGCCCAGACGCTCGGCGAAGTAGTAGGGGTCGTAGTTGGCACGCACCGCCTGCTTTACGTCAAAGACGAACTTGAGGTCGGGGCCGATCCACTCTCTCATGCGCTGGAGGAAGTCGGGGCTCTGGCTGCGGTGAAGATTGACATTCTCCTGTGCAACCGTCACGCCGAATTTTTTTCCGCAGTCCATGATCATGTTGAAGCGCTCGAAGTATTTTTCCTCTGCCTTTTCGCCGGGGAGACGGTCACCGTGGATGACCACGATGCTGGCGCCCAGCTGACGGCAGGCATAGAAATACCTCTGATAATCGTCCATCATGTCGGTAAAGCGCCGCTCGTAATTGGAGAAGAACATGAACGGCTCCATGGTGGAGGAATAGGGATGGACGGAATGTACGCGGCAGCCGCCGCTGCGCAGGATGCGCTTGAGCCCTTTGATGTAGCTCTTTTCCAGCTCGCAGCTGGTGTTGAAGAATATCTCAAAATCCTTGACCCCCAGATCGACCAGCGTGGACAGGGCGCGCTCGGTGATCATCGGGTACAGGCAAGCTGTTGATGCGCCGATTTTCATTGATGAATCAACCTTTCCGTAGACTGACCGCTCACGGGCGGCCAGAGCAGAGATGGCTTGTCCTTTCGGAGAATGTCCGAAATACAACGGATTTTACGTTCTGAATTGATGTGCGGATCCTCTCCGCGGTTTTTCAGTCAGTATTTTACTGTATGGATTATCCTGTTTACCTTCAGTATCGGTTGTGCTATTATGTAAACACAAACATAATTTAAGGATGATGCGTATGAAACGACCTGACCGCTCCGGACATCGGGAGATCACCGCGCCGGAACGCTCCCCTTTCGGGATACTGATCTTCACATATTTTGCCGTGACCGCCGTGCTGCTGTGCAGCCTTGGTATGCTGCTGAGCCTGCCGCTCTGGAATGATCCCGGGCTGGGTCACCGGCTGGCGATGGCTCTGTGCCACACCTCATTCCGTCTGGCGGCGATGGGTGTGGTCAGCGGTCTGATCACCGATATTGCCGCCGGAAACAGGCGGCGGTGAATCATCCCGCCGGGCTTCGGAACAGTTTCCATAACTCCGAAGCCCGGCGGACGTTTGTTCAGGAAATTACTTCTTGAGGGCGATGGCAGCCTTTGCCTTTGCGACGATATTTTCGGCGTTGAGACCGAACATATCCAGCAGCTCGGTGGCAGGACCGCTCTTGCCGAACTTATCCTCGACACCCACACGCAGCACGGGAACGGGAACAGTTTCGGAAACGACCTCGGCGACAGCGCCGCCCAGACCGCCGATGATGCTGTGCTCCTCGGCAGTGACGATGGCACCGGTAGCCTTGGCAGACTCGATGACCAGCTCACGGTCGATGGGCTTGATGGTAGCCATGTTGATGACGCGGGCGTTGATGCCCTCGGCAGCCAGCAGGTCAGCAGCAGCCAGAGCACGCTCGACCATCAGACCGCAGGCGATGATGGTGACATCCTTGCCGTCGCGCAGGACGTTGCCCTTGCCTATCTGGAAGTCGCAGTCGTCGAACATTACAGGAATAGCCAGACGGCCGTAGCGCAGGTAGCAGGGGCCGTACATCTTGGCGGCAGCCTTGGTGGCCTTGATGGCCTCGGCACCGTCAGCGGGGCAGATAACGGTCATGTTGGGCAGGGCGCGCATCAGGGCGAAGTCCTCGTTCATCTGATGGCTGGCACCGTCCTCACCGACGGAGATACCGCCGTGGGTGGCACCGATCTTGACGTTGAGGTTGGGATAGCAGATGGAGTTTCTGATCTGCTCATATACACGACCGGCGGCGAACACGGCGAAGGAGCTGGCGAAAACCAGGCTTCCGGTGGTTGCCAGACCGGCGGCGATGCCCATCATGTTCTGCTCGGCGATGCCGCAGTTGATGTGGCGCTCGGGGAACTGCTTTTTGAAGGTACCGGTTTTGGTTGCGCCGGCAAGGTCAGCGTCGAGAACGTACATATTCTCGATCTCTGCACCCAGCTCGCACAGAGCGATACCGTAAGAATCTCTGGTTGCTTGCTTGATGATATCAGCCATTGTTATTCCCTCCTCTGATTACAGCGCGGCGTATTCGGCTTCCAGACGTGCCAGCTCGGCATCCAGCTCTGCCATGCCCTGATCGTATTCTTCCTGGTTGGGAGCCTTGCCGTGCCATGCAGCCTTGTTCTCCATGTAGGAAACGCCCTTACCCTTGAGGGTCTTCATGATGATGGCGTTGGGCTTGTCGGTGCAGGCGTGAGCCTTCTGGAAAGCCTCGTCCAGCTGAGCCATGTCGTTGCCGTCGGCGACGTTGATGACGTTCCAGCCGAAAGCGGCGAACTTCTCGTCGATGGGATAGGGGGAGTTGACTTCCTCGATGGTGCCGTCTATCTGGAGGTTGTTATTGTCAACGATGACGGTCATGTTGGTCAGACCCTTGGCGGAAGCGAACATGACGGCTTCCCAGACCTGGCCTTCGCTGATCTCGCCGTCGCCCAGAATGGAATAGGTCTTCCAGTTCTTGCCCTGTAGCTTGGCGCCCAGAGCCATACCGGTGGCGACAGAGACGCCCTGACCCAGAGAGCCGGTGCTCATGTCAACGCCGGGGGCAACATTGCGGCAGGGATGACCCTGCAGGCGGCTGCCGGTCTTGCGCAGGGTGGTGATCTCCTCCTCGGGGAAGAAGCCGCGGCGGGCGAGGACACCGTACAGACCGGGAGCGCAGTGACCCTTGGACAGAACGAAGCGGTCACGATCCTCCCACTCGGGCTGAGCGGGATCGATGTTCATTTCTTTGAAGTAAAGATAGGTCAGTGCGTCGGTGCAGGACAGGGATCCGCCCGGATGTCCGCACTTGGCGCTGAAGGTGCCGGTCAGAATGGAACGTCTGACTTTGCAGGCGTTGATCTTGAGTTCCAGCAGTTCTTTTTGTTGCATCGCTATTACCTCACATTCAGATTAATTTGCTGTGTGTATCAAAAAAGATATAACCGCGATGGCATGAAAACTCAGCTCTTTACTCCTGAAAATTCATGCAATCGTATGAAACAATATGATTACTCGCCGCCTATTTCTTTCAGGACGGCTTTGAAGTAGCCCGGCAGCTCCGACACGAGATCGATGTGCTCGCCGGTTATGGGATGCTCAAAGGCTATCCGCCGCGCATGGAGACACTGCCCCTTGCAGCAGGCAAACTGAGGCTTTTTCGAGCCGTACACTTCGTCGCACACCACCGGATGACCGATGTGCGCCATATGTACCCTGATCTGGTGGGTCCTGCCCGTTTCCAGCGTCAGGCGGATATGGGAGTATCCGGGATATTCCGCGATGGTCTCCACATGGGTGATCGCCTCCCGTCCGCCGCTGATGACCGCCATCTTTTTGCGGTCGGCGGTGCTTCGGGCGATGGGTGCCTTCACGGTGCTGACGGTGTCGGGGATGTGCCCCACCACCACAGCCTCGTACTGACGGGTAAAGCTGTGAGCCTGTATCTGAGCCGCCAGCCCCTGATGTGCGGCGTCGGTCTTGGCTACGATGAGCAGACCGCTGGTGTCCTTGTCGATGCGGTGGACGATGCCCGGACGCAGCACGCCGTTGATGCCCGAAAGGGAATCGCCGCAGTGATGCAGCAGTGCGTTGACCAGCGTGCCGTTGTAATTACCGGCGGCAGGATGCACCACCATGTCCTTGGGCTTGTTGACCACCAGCAGGTGATCGTCCTCATAGGCGATCTCCAGCGGAATGTCCTCCGGTTCGGCGGTGAGCGCCACCGGGTCGGGCAGATCGATGATCAGGCTGTCGCCCTCGGTGACCACGGTGCTTTTCTTAGCCGCCTTGCCATTGTGCTCCACCAGTCCGTCGGCAATGAGCTTCTGGAGATAGGAGCGCGTCATATCCGGCAGGAGAGCAGCCAGCACCTTGTCAACGCGCTGACCGGTCTCGGCGCAGACGAACTCAAGCCGTTCCATCGTCTCCCCCGGCTTCGGGAGCGGAAGCATCCTCGGCAGAAGCAGCTTCGGTGATCTCCTGTACAGGAATGTCTTCCTCTGCGGAAGCGATCTCTGCGGAGGTTTCCTCAGCACTCACTGCAGCAGCAGTGGCGGCTTCCTCGGAATCCTTCTTTTTCTCGTCGTAGAAGAACAGGATAAAAATGCAGAACAGCACGCCGCCAACGGTGACGCAGCAGTCGGCAAAGTTGAACTTGGGGAATTCAAAGATGGGGCTGATGTCGATGAAATCGACCACTCTGCCGTCGTTGAACACGCGGTCGATGCAGTTTCCGATGCCTCCGGAAAGGATAAGCATAGCCGACAGTTTGCCTGTCCAGTGCTTATCAAACTTGCCTGCGTACAGACCAACGGCGACCGCCAGCATGACGATGCCGGTGGTGATAAGCAGCAGAGTTGTCTTTCCGCCCAGCATACCAAAGGACGCGCCGTCGTTGAGGATGTAGGTCCAGTCCAGCAGTCCGTCGATGGCAGGGATGCTCTCGCCCAGCTCCATATTCTTGATCACCACCAGCTTGGTCAGCTGATCGGCTGCCACAAGCACGGCGATGACGATGGTGTAGATCAATGCAGTCATGCGCATAACCTCCGGGCAGGATCCGCCGCGGCGGCAGCAGATGCCGTCTGTACGGATCCTGTCCTATATTTATCAGGAATAAAGAATATTATGCGTTGGATGGGCGGCAGTATTCAGCCGTCCGCAATTGTGATCGGAGGTCAGCTTACTGACCTTTTACCACCTCGGCGCAGCGTGCGCAGAGGGTGGGATGCTCGGAGCAGGAGCCGACGGAAGCGCTGTAGGTCCAGCAACGCTCGCACTTTTCACCGGCGGGACGCCTGATGCTGACACCCAGACCCTCGGTCTGGCACTCGTTCTCGTCGCACTTGCCCTTCTCGACCTTGACATCGGAGACGATGAACACGGGAGCAAGGCTGCCTTCCACGGACTTGGCAAAGTCATACAGCTCGCCCTCGCAGTAGAGAACGACAGCGGCTTCCAGAGACTTGCCGATGGTCTTGTTCTTTCTGGCGATCTCCAGAGCCTTCTGGACATCCTCCTTGATGCCGTGGATGCGATCCCAGCGTGCGATGAACTCGTCATCAACATCGATGGCGATTGCCTTGGGCATATCGTTGAGCATGACGGCGCGGGCGTCATCGGTGGAACGGTGAGGCATGAAGCGCCAGATCTCGTCGGAGGTAAAGGCAAGGATGGGAGCGATCAGACGTACCAGAGCATCGAGGATGATGAAGATGGTGGTCTGGGCGGCGCGGCGGCTCTTGCCGTCGGCAGCGTCGCAGTACAGTCTGTCCTTGAGAACGTCCAGATAGAAGTTGGACATATCGGTGATGCAGAAGCGGTTGATGGCGTGGTATGCCTGATAGAACTCGAAGGATTCGTAGGCATCGCAGCAGGTCCTGATCAGGCGGTTGAGCTTGTCAAGAGCCCACAGATCCAGCTCCTGCATATCCTTCAGCTCAACGCTGTCCTTATCGGGATCGAAGTCGGACAGGTTGCCCAGGATGTAACGGGCGGTGTTGCGGATCTTTCTGTAAGCCTCGCCCATCTGCTTGAGGATATCGTCGGAGATGCGCACGTCGCTGTGGTAGTCGGAAGATGCGACCCACAGACGCAGGATGTCGGCGCCGTACTTGTCGACGACCTCCTTGGGCTCGATGCCGTTGCCCAGAGACTTGGACATCTTCTCGCCCTTGCCGTCAACGACCCAGCCGTGGGTGACGACTGCCTTGTAGGGGGCAGCACCCTTCCATGCGACGGCGGTCAGCAGGGAGGACTGGAACCAGCCGCGATACTGGTCGGCACCCTCCAGATAGAGGTCGGCGGGCCAGGTGAGATAATCGCGCTCATCGCACACGGCTGCATGGGTGACGCCGGAATCGAACCAAACGTCCATGATATCCTGTTCCTTGGTGAACTCGGTGCCTCCGCAGTGCTTGCACTTGGTGCCCTTGGGCATCAGCTGAGCGGCATCCCAGTTGTACCAGACATCGGAGCCGTGCTCTCTGAAGCGGCGGGAAACGTACATGATGGTGCGGCGGCTGATGTGCTCCTTGCCGCACTCCTTGCAGTAGAAGATGGGAATGGGAACACCCCAGCGGCGCTGACGGCTGATGCACCAGTCGTTGCGGTCACGCACCATGGATGCGATGCGCTCCTCGCCCCAGCCGGGATACCATTTCACGCCGTGGATTGCCTCGACTGCCTTGTCCTTGAACTTATCGATGGAGCAGAACCACTGCTCGGTGGCGCGGAACAGAACGGGGTTCTTGCAGCGCCAGCAGTGGGGATATTTATGCTGGATCATCTCGGAGGCGAACAGAGCGCCGCTCTGCTCCATGTTCTCCTTGATGGCCTTGTTTGCCTGATCGGTGGTCAGACCGTTGAACTGACCGGCTTCCTCGGTCAGCTTGCCGTTGGCATCCACGGGAACGATCATGGGGATCTCGGGATAGTTGCGGCAGACGACGTAGTCCTCCACACCGTGTCCGGGAGCGGTGTGAACGCAGCCGGTACCGGATTCCAGAGTGACGTGATCGCCCACGATGACCAGAGACTGACGGTCAAGGAAGGGATGCTGGGCGGTCATGTATTCAAACTCGCTGCCCTTGAGCTCGCCGACGATCTCGTATTCCTCGATGCCGGCGGCCTTCATGGCGCTCTCGTAAAGACCGTCTGCCATGATGTAGGTCTCATTGCCTG
>SVPO01000116.1 GCA_015065795.1 Oscillospiraceae bacterium
TGCCATCGCTGCCAAGCGCCACATCCACCTGTCCGACACCGAGGCTGCCGAGTTCGGTCTGACCGACAAGCAGGTCGTTTCCGTCAAGGTGGAGAGCAATGGCCGTTCTCTTGCTTTCGGTGATGTCGTTGTCCGCGTCAGCCCCAAGTTCGCTGCCGCCATGCACATCGACACCGACGAGTCCAACGCTGCCGGCTGCTCCGGTGAGGTCTGGGGCGAGATCATTCCGTAAGGAACGCCTGTCCGCATTATAGCACAACTGCCGCGGAGATAAAAGTCTCAGCAGCAAAATAACGAGAAATATCACATACATAAACCGCCGTGTCCTGCGCTGAGCAGAGATACGGCGGTTTTGCTTTTTCCGGGATCAGTCCGATTCCGTCGAGGAGGCTGCTTTCAGTCCGCTCCACAGCGCGTCCAGCGCGTCCAGATCGGTGTCAGAGTAACGACGGGGAGCAGGCGTGCTCGCCGGTTTCTGTTCGGTTAGAACCTCGTAGGTCTCCATGCTCATTATCACCAGATCGCCGTAGCCGTTTTTGGTGAGGAAGATCGGCTCACGACGTGAGTGGCAAATATCGGATATCTCGGTCGTTTTGCTCAGATCGGTTATTGGTCTGATTTGCGGCATAAAATCACCTCCGTGTACGTGATTATACCGTCAGAACGCAATTTGGTCAACATAAGTTATAATATATTTACACTATGTTAACGAAACGCGCTGTGCTGCAGAATCAGGCTAGACCGGTGTTAATTATTCGCACCGAAGCGTTACACGAAAATCTATCATGAAATCCGTTCATTTCGGACAAAAAACGATGGATATTGTTTATTTTTCTTTACAACAGCCGCTTCGGATGGTACAATTAATATAATTATGAACATAAAGTACGGATCATCTGCTTCTATGTTCGCCTTACAAGAAAAATCTAAGTAAACGAGGAAAGATCAATGGCAAAAGAGGTAACCATCAAGATTAAGTGCGCCGAGTGCGAACATGAAAATGAAGTAACCATCTACGCAGGTCTCAATGCCCAGGTAGATACGGAAAAATATGTTGAGCTCCTCAACGGCACCCTGTTCAATTTTGACTGCGCAGGCTGCGGCAAGAAGGGTCATCTCAACTACGATATGATTTATCACGATATCGTCCATCGCGCTGTCGTTCACTATGTAACCAATCCCGATTCCCTCAAGAAGGCAAAGGAAGCCATCGAGACCATGAAGAATCTCGAGGGTGAGAACGCCATGCCCAAGGATTATACCTACCGCATCGTCAACTCCCAGAACGCCCTGCGTGAAAAGGCTCTGCTGTTCAACTACGGTCTTGACGACCGCGTAATGGAGATCCTCAAGGGTCTGAGCGTTTCCGGTGCAAAGAAGGAGCATCCCGACCTGCAGATCGTTGAGGCACTGTATCTTACTGCTCACGGCAAGTGGATGATCCAGATTCTGGGCAACAAGCCCATGAGCGCCGAGGTCTCCATGGTCAAGTACGACGAGATCCGCCGCAAGCTGGGTGACGCCATCGAGGATACCGAGATCAGGAACTATGCTGTGGACGTTGACTGGTCCATCCGCGCCCTCCAGAATCCTCTGGCAAAGTTCGATAATCCTCAGGGCTGATTGAATTGCTGATAAAAACACGTCTGCCGGAAAACCGGCAGACGTGTTTTTGGTATTGTTATTTCTTTATGCGCACATAGTATTTGTGCTCGTCCTCGTGGTGGAGCCTGCCGCCGTTTTTCTGCATCACGCGCAGTGACGCGGTGTTGCCCTTGTCCAGCCGCAGATATATCTCGTCCTCGGGAACGATCTTCCGCGCTTCCTCCAGCAGCAGGCGCAGTCCTTCGGTGGCGTAGCCCTTGCCGCGGTGCTCTCTGTGGATGAAATACCCGATGTGACCGGCTCCCTCCACAAGAGAGGGGCAGAGATAATGCCGCAGACGGAACTGCCCCACGATCTCGTCATCGTTCCATAGAAAGAAAAACGTCTCGGGGACATATCCCTCGGGCAGCCCCTTGCCCGATTCGGCATCGATCATGGGAGTGAGCGCCTTTTCGGCAAAATCCTCGCGCGATACATCGCACCACTCGTTGATGAATCCGTTCTCGTCCGCAGGGGTATTATTCACGGACAGGAATTCCTGCTCAATGTCGTCATAATTGGCTTTCTTCAGGTACAGCACTTGCGCTCACCCTCCTTTTTGAAATATTGCTGATTATTATATCGCCGCCTGACGCTGCGGTCAAGGTGGATAAACCACAAGTATAATTGACATATCCCGACGCGCCTTGTATAATTTCGAAAAAACACAAACGAGGAGATTGATATGAATATTTCGCTGCAGAAAGCCGGGCGCGATGACCTTGTGCAGTTGCACGCCATGCAGGTGGAAGCCTTCCTGCCGCTACTGGACATCTACCACGATCATGATCTCAGCCCTGCCGCCGAGAGCGTGGAGAGGATCATCGAACGCTTCGAGCAGCCCTTTACCACCTACTGGTTCATCATCGCCGACGGGGAGCGCGTGGGCGCGCTGCGAGTGTGCGACTTTGGCGAGCGGTGCATGCTTTCGCCCATATTCATCCTGCCACGTCATCAGGGCAAAGGTGCCGCGCAGGCAGCCATCACGCTGATGGAGCAGCAGTATCCCGACGCGCAGGTGTGGGAGCTGTCAACCATCCGTCAGGAAGCCGGACTGTGCCATCTCTACGAGAAAATGGGCTACAGCCCCACCGGCAGAATTCTGCCCGTCAAGGAAGGCATGGATATCGTGTTCTACGAAAAACAGATGTGACGAACAAACCCACCGGAGCGGCAAAAGCTGCTTCGGTGGGTTTCTGTTCAGCGATACGGCTTCGGATCATCGGTCAGTCCAACGATGTAATCTATGCTGGTGCCATAGAGCTTTGCGAGCCTGATCAGCACATCGATGGGGATGTTGAGGTTTCCAAGCTCGTAATCGGAATACGTTGTCTGATGGATTTGCAGATATTCAGACATCTGCTTTTGAGTCATATCGTGATCCTCGCGCAGATCCCTTACTCTCTTGAACACATAATCACCTCGCAAGGTGATTATGGACTAAGGGAATATACCGTATTGATTTTTAAGGGATAATCCCTTAAAATATAATTGGAACGGAGGGGGAATATGCGCGCGTGTACTTTTTTTGGACATAGGGACTGTCCGGAGACAATGAGACAGAAGTTATCAGATGTGGTGGAACGGCTGATTATTGAAGAAAGGGTGAGTGTGTTTTATATTGGCACTCATGGGAATTTTGATAAGATGGCTTATTCGGTTTTGAGCCAGTTAGCTCAGAGATATATTATTGACGTTTATGTGGTTCTCGCACATCTTCGGCGTGCAACGGGCAGCAGGGTATTTGATATGAGAAAGACAGTATATCCGGAAGGGCTGGAAACAGTGCCGCGCAGATTTGCGATAGTAAAAAGGAACCAGTATATGATTGAAAAATCAGATTTTGTTATTTGCTATGTGAATGACAATGTGACAAATGCATTCAAGTTTGTGAGCAGAGCAAAACGCAAAGGGTTGCGTATTTTTAATATCGGAAACTACATATTTGACGAATGAATACAGGGGCATCGCAACACATATGTTGCGATGCCCCTGCGGTATATATCAGGTTATTCAGGCGATGCTTACTCGGCGATGATGGAAACGCCGGTCATTTCCTCGGGCTGGGGCAGACCCAGCATCTGCAGCATGGTGGGAGCGATATCAGCCAGACGGCCGCCCTCACGGAGCTTGCAGGGATAACCAACCACGCAGAAAGGAACGGGATTGGTGGTGTGTGCGGTAAAGGGAGTGCCGTCCTCGGCGACCATGCAGTCGGCGTTGCCGTGGTCGGCGGTGACAATGAGCATACCGCCCATCTTGGCAACAGCGTCAGCAACGCGGCCCACGCAGGTGTCAACGGTCTCAACAGCCTCAACAGCAGCGTTGAAAACGCCGGTGTGACCGACCATGTCGCAGTTGGCGTAGTTGAGGATGATAACGTCGTACTTGCCGGACTCGATGCGGCTGCAGACCTCATCGCACACCTCGACAGCGCTCATGGAGGGCTGCAGGTCATAGGTGGCAACCTTGGGGGATGCGATCAGAGCGCGATCCTCGCCCTCGTACTGAGCCTCGATGCCGCCGTTGAAGAAGAAGGTTACGTGAGCGTACTTCTCGGTCTCGGCAATGCGCAGCTGAGCAAGACCCTTGTCGGAGAGATACTGACCGAGGGTGTTGTTCAGGGACTGGGGACGGAAAGCGATGTCCACGTTGGGCATGGTGGCGTCATACTGGGTCATGCAGACGTAGTGCAGGGGGAAGAAGCCGTTCTTTCTCTCAAAGCCGGAGAAATCGGGATCCACGAAGGTGCGGGTGATCTCACGGGCACGGTCGGGACGGAAGTTGAAGAATACAACAGAATCATTTGCCTTGATGCCGGCGTCCTTGACGCACACAACGGGCAGAACGAACTCGTCGGTGAGGTTCTTGCCGTCGCCGTCGATGGTCTGATAGGACTTCTCGATGGCAGCAACGGGATCGGCGTTGAACTCGCCCTCACCGTAAACCATTGCGGCATACGCCTTCTCAACGCGCTCCCAGCGGTTATCACGGTCCATGGCGTAGAAGCGGCCCATGGTGGTGGCGATCTCGCCCAGACCGATCTCGCTGAGCTTGTCGCGCAGCTCGGCGACGAAAGCAGAACCGGATGCAGGGGGAACGTCGCGGCCGTCCAGCAGAGCGTGGACGTAGACCTTGCTAACGCCCTTGCGCTTGGCAAGCTCGACCAGAGCGTAGAGGTGGGTGTTGTGGCTGTGAACGCCGCCGTCAGAGACGAGGCCGATCAGATGCAGAGCGGTGCCGTTGGCAACGCAGTTGTCCATTGCGGCGCACAGAGCGGCATTGTCAAAGAAATCGCCGTCGGCGATGGATTTGGTGATACGGGTCAGTTCCTGATAGACGATGCGGCCGGCGCCCATGTTGGTGTGACCGACTTCGCTGTTGCCCATCTGACCGTCGGGCAGACCGACATCCATGCCGGAAGCACCGATGCGGGTGGTGGGATTCTCGGCGAACAGGCGGTCAAGGTTGGGAGTCTCGGCTACATGAATGGCGTTGCCTTCGGGAATGTTGAAGCCGAAGCCGTCCATAATGCACAGAACAAGAGGTTTCTTACTCAATTTTCATTCTCCTCAATATAACGGGGAGTCGGCACTCGCTGACTCCCCGTCGAAATTTTAGATATTCAAGGGAAGCACTTGATGAATACGGCGCTAACCGTTATCCGTCAGTGGTTTCCGAAATTACTTGGAAGCAGCAGCGACGATGGGCTGGAACTTCTCGGCAGACAGGGAAGCGCCGCCGATCAGACCGCCGTCCACGTTCTCCTTGGCAAGCAGAGCCTCTGCGTTGCCGGCGTTCATGGAACCACCGTACTGGATGGTCATGGCGTCAGCAGCATCCTGGCCGTACAGACCGGCGATGAGGGAGCGGATGTAGCCGCAGGCCTCGTCAGCCTGATCGTCGGTAGCGGTCAGACCGGTACCGATAGCCCAGACGGGCTCGTAGGCGATGATGATGTTAGCCAGCTCAGCAGCAGCGATGTCAGCGAAAGCGCCCTTGACCTGAACATCCAGGACCTCGTGGGTCTTGTCAGCCAGACGCTCTTCCTTGAGCTCACCGACGCAGATGATGGGCTTCAGACCGGCAGCCAGAGCAGCCTTGGTGCGGCTGTTGACGGTCTCGTCGGTCTCGCCGAAGTACTGACGGCGCTCGCTGTGACCGAGGACACAGTACTCAACGCCCAGCTCCTTGAGCCAGGAAGCAGCGATCTCGCCGGTGAAAGCGCCGGACTCTGCCCAGTGGCAGTTCTGAGCGCCGATCTTGATGTTGCTGCCCTTGGCGGCATCAACAGCGGCGGGGATATCGGTGAAAGGAACGCAGCAGATAACACCGCAGGCAGCGTCAGCCACCAGGGGCTTGAGATCATTGATCAGAGCGGTGGTCTCGGCGGGGGTCTTGTTCATCTTCCAGTTGCCGGCGATAACAGCGGCACGCTTGGCTTTATTCATAGTGAATTACTCCTTGATTTATATAATATGGATTATTTCTCGTTGAGGCAGGCGATGCCGGGCAGCTCCAGACCCTCGAGGAACTCAAGGGAAGCGCCGCCGCCGGTGGAGATGTGGGTCATCTTGTCGGCGAAGCCCAGCTTCTCAACAGCTGCAGCGGAGTCGCCGCCGCCGATGATGGAAACAGCGCCGCTCTCAGCGACAGCCTTGGCAACAGCGATGGTGCCGCTGGCGAACTTCTCCCACTCGGAAACGCCCATGGGTCCGTTCCATACGACGGTACCGGCGTTCTTGACAGCCTCGGCATAGAGCTCCTCGGTCTTGGGACCGATGTCCAGACCCTGCCAGCCTGCAGGAATCTTGCCGGTGTCAGCCAGCTGTACGTTAGCCTCGGGGCTGAAAGCGTCGCCCAGACGGTTGTCAACGGGCAGAAGGAGCTTAACGCCCTTCGCGGCAGCCTTTGCCATGATGTCCTTTGCCAGATCGATCTTGTCGTCCTCGCAGATGGAATCGCCGATCTCGCCGCCGTTGGCCTTGGAGAAGGTGTAGGCCATGCCGCCGCCGATGATGATGGTGTCGCACTTGTCCAGCAGGTTGGTGATAACGCCGATCTTGTCGGAAACCTTGGCACCACCGAGGATGGCGACGAAGGGACGCTTGGGATCAGCCAGAGCGCCGCCCATGATGGCGATTTCCTTCTGGATCAGATAGCCGCAGACAGCGGGCAGATAGTCGGCAACGCCGGCGGTGGAGGCGTG
>SVPO01000117.1 GCA_015065795.1 Oscillospiraceae bacterium
CACGGCTGCCGCCCAGAGGGATGTAGACATAGTCGCGGAACCATGTGCCCAGCGTCATATGCCATCTGCGCCAGAACTCGGACACGCTGCCCGAAAGGTAAGGATAGCGGAAGTTCTCAGGGAACTCAAAGCCCAGCATACCGCCAAGGCCTCGAGCCATGTCGCTGTATCCGGAGAAGTCAAAGTATATCTGCAGAGTAAAGCCCAGAGCTCCCAGCCAGCAGGCAAGTGTGTCGGGATTCTCCAGTGCGCCCACCGACGCGGTCAGTTCGGCAAGAGAGTTTGCAAAGATGATCTTCTTGGAAAGACCGGCGATGAAGCGGCGCACCCCCAGAGCGAAGCCCGACATGGTGTACTCGCGGTTATCAAGCTGCCATTCGATATCGCTGTAGCGGACGATGGGACCGGCGACCAGCTGCGGGAACATGGAGATATACGCGCCGAAAGCCACAAAGCTGCGCCGGGCGGAAGTGCCGCGATAGACATCGATGGTGTAGCTGAGAATCTGGAAGGTATAGAAGCTGATTCCCAGCGGCAGCGCTATTCTCAGCAGAGGAACGGACAGACCGAACACCGCGTTGAAGCTGCTGATGAAGAAGTCGCAGTATTTGAACACAGCCAGCGCTCCGAGACTGGTGACCAGCGAAGATACGATGGCAGCCTTCGCCCGTTTTGTGCCCCGATACTTCTCGATGATAAGTCCGTGGACATATCCGGAGGTGATCGACGCCAGCATGAGCAGCGAATAGATCGGCTCACCCCAGAAGTAGAAGAACAGGCTGACGATAAGCAGCCAGAGATTTCTGTATTTTTTCGGTATCGCGTAGTACAGTATCAGAACAATAGGCAGAAAGCCGAAAAGAAAGCTGACACTCGAAAACAGCATGATATATACCTCTCAAGTATTTTTTCTGAAAAGTCAAAAGGCGGCATTCCCGAAGTGAAGCCGGAAATGCCGCCCGTGTTGATTCAATCGAAATTACTTGCCCTGAGCCTGGAAAGCAGCAACCATGGCGTCAACAACCTGCTCGGTGCCGGCAACGTACATAACAACATCACCAACGTTGACAACCTCAACCTTCTCGGGCATGACGCAAACCCACTTACCGGTATCGAAGGAATCCTTTGCCTGCTCCATGAAAGCCTTGACATCGACACCCTCAGCAACGCGGAAGATGTTGAGCTGATAGGCAACAGCGTTCATCATGGGCATGGCGTAGACAGCCTCGGTGTACTCAAGCTCGCTGGTGCCCAGCAGGAAGGTCTGCATCTCGGCGTCATCGGGAACAGCTTCGATCATGTGGTAGCTGAAAGACTCCTTGGTCTCGGCATCCAGCTCGACCTCGGCATACATCTTCTGGACAACGCTGATGAGATCGCCTTCGATCTTCTTCTCGGGTGCGCAGGCACAAACGCCAACCAGCATCATAACGGACATGAGAACAGCGATGATTTTCTTCATTTTTCTTTACTCCTTGTCAGTATATTCTTTGTTTTTCTTTTTCCGGCTGACGACGACCTGCCTCAGCCTGTTCGTTCATGGTCCGGCTCAGCGCCGCCCATCAGTGTGAATTATAGCTGACCGATATGTCTATGTCAATGATGATGACAGCATTGTCACAAACTTCGGCTCTCTGGACAACAAAAGCGTACAAACAGCAAAATCAATGTATATTTAGCCGATGGTTTTTACGGCGTTAAACCGCTGAATCATGCACCAAACTCCGTTTCGACAGCTTCAAGAGCAGCCGCCACGACCTTGTCCATGTCGTAGTATCTGTAGTGTCCCAGTCTGCCTCCGAAGATGATGTCCTTCCGCTGAGCGGCAAGCTCTGCATAGCGTGCGTAAAGCTCGTTGTTGCGGTCGTTGTTCACCGGATAATACGGCTCATCCCCCGGTTTCCACTCGCAGGGGTATTCCCTGGAGATGACCGTCACCGGCTGAGTGCCGAATTCGAAATGCTTGTGCTCGATGATCCGGGTATAGGGCACCTCGCGCTCGGTGTAGTTGACCACGGCGTTGCCCTGCCAGTTGTCGCACTCAATGCGCTCGTCCTCGAAGCGCACCGAACGGTATTCCAGCGCGCCCAGCTCGTAGGCAAAGAACTCATCGATGGCTCCGGTAAACACGGTTTTCTCCGCGATGTCCGGGTTTTCCTTTATATACGCGAAATAATCTGTATCAAGCAGAACATCGCTGCCCTGCAGCATCTTTTCGCATATCGCCGTGTAGCCGCCGATGGGTATGCCCTGATATCGGTCGGTGAAATAGTTGTTGTCGTAGGTAAACCGCAGGGGCAGGCGTCTGATGATAAACGCCGGGAGATCCTTGCAGTCTCTCCCCCACTGCTTTTCGGTATAGCCCTTGACCAGCTTTTCGTAGACATCCCTGCCCACCAGCGACAGCGCCTGCTCCTCGAGATTCGCAGGCTCATCGATGCCCAGATCGGCTATCTGCGCGGCGATGATATCCTTTGCCTCCTGCGGTGTTCTGATGCCCCACATACGGCTGAAGGTATTCATGTTGAAGGGCAGGTTATAGGTCTCGTCGCGATAGGCGGCAACAGGGGAATTGATATAGTTGTTGAACTCGGCAAAGCGGTTCATATACTCCCAGACGCGCCTGTCGGAGGTGTGGAAAATATGCGCGCCGTAGCGGTGAACATTGATGCCCTCGACGTTCTCCGTGTAGATATTTCCCGCAATATGGGAACGCCGGTCGATAACCAGGCAGCGCTTGCCACGGGCAGTGGCTTCGCAGGCAAACACAGAACCGAACAGTCCCGCGCCCACTATCAGATAATCATACTTCATTGAACCGATCCGCCTTTGACTGTATTTTGTACCGAAATCTTTATTCTATACCGAGAATACCGCGCCAGAATCCTGCCGTGCGCACTTCGCCGCTGCGTGCCTTGTATTCAGCCGCGACGCGGTCGTAGTTTTCCTTGATGAGCGCAGTGACCTGACGGTATTCTTCGATGCAGCGCTTCTGTTCCGCCTTGTCCCGTTCCACCTCAAAGCCACGGCGATCCACGGTGCAGTGGATGATCCGATTGGCACGGAAGCAGCGGCGCACAGGTGAGGGATTGACCGCCAGCACGGTTTCCTTTTTGCCGGGCAGGAATCCACCCAGACCAGCCACCGAAAGCACATCCATGGACTTATCCTTGATGCCCTCAAGCAGGTTTGTGGCTTTGCCCGATGTGCACTCGGTGCGCTGTTCCTCAAACTGCTTTTCAAAGTCGGGAACGCTGCGATAGCCGTTAAGCTCCTCCACGCTGACCAGCTTGTAATCACGCTCTCTGAGCCTGCCGTGCAGCTCGATGCCGTCGGTGGTGCGCAGATGATCAAAGCCCTTGAGGAAATCACGCACTGCGTCAAGATTCATGTGCACATAGTTGTATCTGCAGGTGAGCAGATTGATGAGCACGCGCTTGTTGAGATACTTTGTCAGCACCGCCGCACCGTCCCTGAAATCGTGCATGGCGTTGACTATCGCGGTGTTGCGCACGTCGTAATACTCCGACGTGCCGGACATTTTCAGCTCAAAAGCCTCATGCCACACGCAAACACCCGGCAAGGTGGTCACCTTGCCGCACCGCAGACCGTATTCCACGTCGTCGCGATGGATGAACACAGGCAGCGGCAGTCCGATCTGCTTCATGCGCAGGATGGGAATACAGCAGTACCACCATCCGCAGTAGTCGATGCGGCTGGTGTCCGCACCGTTGCGGATAACGTCCGCCACTCTGCGCAGGTCGAAGCCGTGGCTGATTATCTCCATAGGGCCGCCATTCCAGCGGGCACCGTTCTCGTACTGCAGCCAGGGAATGTCCTCTCTGACCAGAGCACCGCCCACCGTCAGGTCGCGATGCTCCTCCCTGAGCAGCGAGAGGAAGATATATGTGCGCTCCAGCGCGGCAGGATTGAGGATCGCGTCGTCATCCGCAAGAAGAACGTGCGTAAACCCGCCGTCCTTTACGGCCTCCAGCATGGTTCTGGTGAAGCCGCCGGCGCCGCCGAGGTTGGGATTGCGAACGATGCGCACGTTTCCGTCCTTGCTGACGCCCTCGGAAAGAGTTCCGCCGTTGTCGGAAACGATCACGCGCAGGTGACCGTTGAGCAGAGAGCCCTGACGGAACACCTCATCGTTCAGCATCTTAAGCGTGCGGCGGAGATACTCCTCGCGCCTGAATGTCGTAATGCCCAGCGCAATGGACACATTGTTTGCTGCGGAAGCGTCGGTGCAGTATGCCGCGCCGAAAAAGCTGAAATCTCCGCCCGAAGGAGTGAGTGTAAAGGAATATACACTTTCGGGCTCCAGAACGATCTCCTCGGAATACCAGCTGCGCTCGGGGCTGAAATCCACAGTCTCCTCAAACACCGTGTCGTCGAAGAACTCGCCGTCAACGACCCAGCGGCGCAGGATGGTGCAGCGTGCCTTGCCTGCCGCGCGGACACCCAGCGTAAATCTGTCCACAACGGTATACTTCAGCCAGCGGTCGGAGCACAGGCTGCCGAAATAGGTGTCAAAGCCTATCTTGTCGCCCAGTCCCAGAGTAATGCGGTCGCCCAGCAGCTTTGCCTCGCCGTATACTCTGCGGAAATACATCTCCTCACAGGGACAGATATCCATGCGAGGAAGCGTTACTGTCTGCAGTACCATGTCATCTTCCTCCCATGTATGCGTCGCATACCGTTTTTACGTCGCCCACCATTTTCGCGTTGCCCTTTTCCAGCCACACGGCATGGGTGCACAGCTTGCGAACAGTGTGTATATCGTGCGAAACGTAAAGCAGTGTTGTTCCGCCCGAGAGCATCTCGGTCATGCGCTGCTCGCACTTCTGACGGAATTTGTAGTCGCCGACGGCAAGGATCTCGTCCACGATGAGGATCTCGGGACGGACCATGGTGGCGATTGAAAAGCCCAGACGGGCTTTCATGCCCGAAGAAAAGTTCTTGATGGGAGAATCGAGAAAATCCTCCAGCTCGGCGAAATCCACGATCTCGTCAAAGTGCTCGTCCATGAATTTCTTGGAGTGTCCCAGAACGGTTCCGTTGAGATAGATATTCTCACGGGCGGTGAGATTGGCGTCAAAGCCTGCGCCCAGCTCGATCAGCGGTGCCACCGAGCCCTGGATCTGCACACTGCCCTTGTAGGGATGGAGAATTCCGCTGATAGCCTTGAGCAGCGTGGATTTTCCCGAGCCGTTTTCGCCCACCAGCGCCCACGCCTCACCCTTTTTGATCTCAAAGGAAACATCCTTTACCGCGAGAAACTCCTGAAAGAGCAGCTGCCTTTTCAGCAGCTTGATGATATATTCCTTGAGATTGTCCACCTTTTCACTGGCGAGGTTAAAGCGGATGGTAACGTCGCTGACTCTGATGGCAACGTCGGAGGGCAGCGGCGCAAGCGCCTGCTTCTTTGATTTTCTGCTCATAATTGCCTCCGATCAGATATAGAGAATAAAATCATGCTGTCTGCGCACAAAGGACCACGCGCCCACCGCCAGCACCAGCAGCGCGGCAGCGCAGCCTGCCAGCACCATTTCCCACTCCGGCAGCGTATGATAGAGCACCATGCAGCGGAACTGACTGACATAGTAGTACATCGGGTTGCACCACTTCACAAGTGTCTGCAGCTTTTCCGGCAGGAACTCGATGTCGTAGAATATCGGCGTCAGATAGAGCCAGCCGGTGGTGATCACCGTGTAGATATACTGCACGTCGCGGAAAAACACGTTCGCCTGCGCAAGGAAAAGACCAAGTCCGAGGCAGAACACAAAAAGCTGAACCAGTACCAGCGGAAAGAGAAGGAAATGCCACGAAAAACCCACGCCGGTGACGATGATGACCACCGCCATCGCCGCCATGGAGAAGATCAGGTCGATAAGTCCGCTGGTTATCTTGGAAAAGGTGAAGATGTACTTGGGCAGGTACACTTTCTTGATGAGGGACGCGCTCTCCAGAATGGAGCGTATCGCCATATGAGTGGACTGGTTCATATAGTTGAACAGGATCTGTCCCGACAGCAGATAAACCGCGAAGTTGGGTATCGGCCGCTGGAACATATACTGGAACACCACCACCTGCACAGCCATGATCATCAGCGGACTGAGCACGCTCCACAGGTATCCCAGCACACTGCGCCTGTATTTGAGCTTGAGGTCACGGGATACCAGCTGCACCAGAAGATCCTTGTAGTCCAGAAATCCCTTTGTATGCTTGACTAGATATTTTACCATCGCAAATACCGCCATGCGGCGGCCTCCTTAACAGTGTTACTTTCGGGTCATGCGCACCAGCGCGCTTGCCACGGGAAAGAGCGCGTAGTTGGTCTTGCGCAGCATCACGACCGCCTTGCTGGTCACGGCGTTATATACGCCGCTGTGCTCGCTCTGCAGACGCTTTTCCAGATCGATGAACTGCTGCTTCATGCCTGCGGACGAGGGATAGCTGAGATAGATGAGGCACTGATTGGTGACCATCTCGGCGCCCAGCCGCTCGAGGTAACGCACCTTGCGTCCGCCAAGTCCGCGGCTGCGCTGCTGCCCGATGAAGGACAGCACCGAATCCATCACGGTCAGGTGATCGTCAATATGCTTCTGCATACTGGCGATGCTGACGCTCTGACCGTTGTCTCCCAGACGGTACATATACAGCGGCAGCTCGGTGACGTACACGTTGTTGACATATGGCACCGGCAGCGTGATGTATTCCATATCCACATAGAAGCGGTGCTCGTCGATCCTGATGCCGTTGTTTTTGAGGATATCTGTGCGCCATGTGACCGAATGCATCCTCACCAGCAGCTCGGGAGCGGCGTTGTCAAAG
>SVPO01000118.1 GCA_015065795.1 Oscillospiraceae bacterium
TAGGTTAAATCAACGCTTCCCGAAGGATTAATCAAAGTAACCTCGTTCGACTTGCATGTGTTAGGCACGCCGCCAGCGTTCGTCCTGAGCCAGGATCAAACTCTCTAAAAAATTGTATCTCAACCCGAAGGTTAAAATCATTTCTCAGAGCTTGAAGCTCAAGTCATTGCTGACTTAGTTTGCGGTTTCGTGAACCGCTAATTAAAAAGGAATTTTGGGTTCTCGTTAAAGTTACGTTGTTTAATTTTCAAGGTCCTGTGCGCTTCGTTTGAACCGGTTTTCCGCGACCCTTTCGGGCTTTGTTTTTGCCGTCTCTCTCGAGCGCTTGACTATAATACCACAGGCGTTCCGGATTGTCAACACCTTTTTTCAGAAAAATCCGGACTTTTTTCGTATTATCCCGGTGCGTAATTACCATGTGTTATTTTGTCCAAAAAACAGCGCAATATATAGTCTATAACGCCGAGGAGACGCACTATATCTGCTTTCAGTTTTTTTCGGATTTTTTGAAAAAATCTGAGAAAAAGGCGTTTTTCGGTCCCTTTTCGGGCTATTCGGGCGTATTTTCGCTGTTTTCTTTGCTATTCTCCCTGTTATCCAGCGTGGCTCTCTTTATATATATAGGTCTGTGCTTGGTCTCTATATATGTGCGTCCCAGATACTCGCCCATGATGCCCATGCCCAGCAGCTGCAGTCCGCCCAGGAGCAGTATGCAGCCAACGGTGGTGGCAAAGCCCTGAACGGGATCGCCAAGGAAGATGCGCTTGATGACAACCACCGCCAGATATATAAAGGATACCAGCGACAGCAGCGTACCGCTGACGGTGAGGAAGCGCAGCGGAGCGGTAGTAAAGCCTATGATTCCGTCAATGGCGTAGGAGAACAGCTTGCGGAAGGACCACTTGGTCTTGCCGGCGGCGCGCTCCCTCGCCTGATAGGGCAGATAATATGTATTGAAGCCCACGAAGGAGAAGATACCCTTGGAGAAGCGGAAGTATTCCGACACACTGAGCACCGCGTCCACCACGGGACGGCGCATCATACGGAAGTCGCTGGCTCCTGAGACAAACTCCACCGACGCGGCTTTGTTTATTATCTTATAGAAAGAGCGCTTGAAGAAGGACAGCAGACAGCCCTCGCGTCTCTGCTTCTGCACAGCGGCGACGCAGTCGATCTCATCGTCGCCCTCCAGCAGGTCGAACATCTCCAGCACCACCTCGGGCGACTGCTGCATATCGCCGTCCATGATGACGGCATATTCCCCCTGCACCTCGGCAAGACCTGCCATCATGGCCGCCTCCTTGCCGAAGTTGCGCGAGAAGTCCACCACGCGCACGGGCACCCGAGCGCGATCCACCACGGAGCGCAGCTTTTTCATGGTGCCGTCGGTGGAGCCGTCGTTGACAAATATCATCTCAAAGGAGATATTTCTCTCACCCAGCACCTTTACCGCTTCGTCGAACACCGCGTCCACGTTGCCCTCCTCGTTGTAGCAGGGCACCACCACAGACAGCTTTACGCTATATTCACTCATGCACACACCTCCGGCGCAGATATTTTTCCTATACAATATATAATACCCGTGAGCGGTGCAGGTGTCAAATTAAAAAACTGTTGACAAGCCTGCTGCAGGGCGTTATAATGCAGAAAATTCCAACAAGGAGTATGACCATGCTGAGCTTTAGCCGTCACAACAGCTATAACCCTAACTGGTTCGTTCCTGCTTACTGGCACGGGACGGGCCTGCATTGTCGTACTCATTTTTCCGCAAGCGGCGAATAACACCTTCGCGGAACTATATGATCGTCGATAACAGTGCAGGTAGGATCGTCCCGATCCGGTCTGCGCTGTTTTTATTTTATCGTCGAAAGGAGAATATACCTATGGATGCCTTTACCGCACTCACCGCCTACTACGGCAGCTACGACGAGGAGGGCCGCCTGCTCTCCCGGCACGGTCAGGTGGAGTACCTGACCACCATGCGTTACATCGAGAAATACCTGCGCAAGGGTATGCGCGTGCTGGAGATCGGCGCAGGCACCGGCAGATACAGCCTTGCCCTGGCCGCCCGTGGCTATCGGGTGGACGCCATCGAGCTTATCCGGCACAACATCGACATCTTCCGCACCCACATCACCGACGGCATGGACGTCACCGTGACTCAGGGCAACGCCACCGACCTTTCCGCCATCGCCGACGGCACCTACGACATCACCCTGCTGCTGGGACCCATGTACCACCTCTACACCGAGGACGATCAGCTCAGGGCACTGTCCGAGGCTCTGCGCGTGACAAAGCAGGGCGGCGTGATCTTTGCGGCATATTGCGGCAACGACGCCACCGTGGTCAATTTCTGTTTCGTCAAGGGAATGATCCTCAACGAGCATTACAGGGCGCTCACCGACTTTGACACCTTCAAACTCCGCAGCAATCCCGAAGATCTCTTTCAGATGTACCGCAAGGAGGACATCGACGCGCTGATGGCGCGCTTTGATACCGAGCGCCTGCACTACATCGGCACCGACATGGCGACGCGGTACATGGACGACACCATCGACGCCATGAGCGACGAGCTGTTCGAGCTGTATCTGAAGTACCACTTTGTCATCTGCGAGCGCGCTGACATGGTGGGTGTCAGCCATCATATTCTAGATGTGTTCCGGAAGAAGTGAGAACAAAAGCCGCCCCGACGGCACGATGGCGATCGGGGCGGCTGTATACTGCAGCAGGTTTTATTCGTCTATCCACATGACCATATCCTCGGGAGTATAGCCATAGTAGGACGCAACGTGGGGAGCTGTGACCACGATGACACATTCAGCGAACGCGCTGATGCCGATGCTGGTCACGCTGTCGGGTATGGAGATATAGCTGAGCTTGCCGCATCCGGCAAACGCCCGTGCGCCGATAGCGGTCACGCCCTCGGGAATGGTGATATCCTCCAGTGCGGAGCAGTTCTCAAATGTGCCGGCGGCAATTTCGGTCACGCCCTTGGGAATAATAACCTCGGTCAGATTTTCGCAGGCAGCGAAAGCATAATTCGTGATCTTCACCACACCGACGGGAACATTGTAGCTGCCGCTGAGACAGGGCAGAGCCTCATGCAGCGTGCTGCCGCTCCTGTTAAAGATAACGCCGTTCTCGAATCTGAAATAACGGTTGTCGTCGGAAAAATCAACAGTCTTCAGATTTTCGCATCGATAAAAAACATTGGTACCCAGCTCGCTCACGCTGTCGGGAATGGCAATGGACCCAAGCCCGGTACATTCGGAAAACGCAAAATCACCGATGGTCGTAAGACTATCCGGAAGCTTGATCACCGTCAGCTTCTCGCAGCTGTTGAACGCCCATCCGCCGATCGTGGTGACACCTTCGGGGATGGTGACGGAGACCAGCTCGCTGCACAAACTGAACGCACTGCTGTCTATGGTCGTCACGCTGTCGGGAATGACCACCGAATTGACAGTGTCCTTATACGCAAACGCACTGCTTCCGATGACGGTCACGGGCTTGCCGTTGTACTCCGAGGGCAGAAAAACTTTTCCGCCGCGACCGTTGTATTTTGTAATGGCAAAGCCGTTTTCCGTAGGCTTGAAGTCATATATTTCGGCAAGCGCGCGGTCGGCTTCGGTTATGGGCACTTTGCCCAGCTCCATCGCCTGCAGTCTCGATGCCTCCAGCCGGTCCAGCACCAGCAGCGTACCGCCGGCGAGCACGCCCAGACACAGCAGCACAACCAGAGCGATCTTCCAGCCGCGGCGACCGCCGGACTTTCCGGCTTTCTCTGCCCTGCGCTCGGCTTCCATGCGCTTCTGCATTTCCTTTACGGCGGCATCCTCCGCCTCCTTGCGGCGCAGCTCGAGTTCCTCGGCTACACGGGCGGCAGCCTCCGAGCGCTTGACCTTTTCCAGCGTCCTGAAGGCAAAATCCACCGCGCTTTCCAGCCTGTTTGCGCCGAAGGATTCAAAATGCTCCAGCTGGATGGGCAGGTCACGGGTGGTGATGCCCTGCAGAACGGTGAGGATGTGCCCGTCGGGCTTTCGTCCGCTTTTCATGGAACCGAAGAAGGTGGACCACTCGCTCTTGACCCACTCGGAGTTGATGTACTCCACGGAGGTTCCCACGAGTATCAGCAGCCTTGCCTCGTCCAGCGCCTGATAAATCTCGTCCATGAACGCGGTGGTGCTCAGGTCCCGTTCGGAAAAGAACACCTCCAGTCCCTCGTCGCGCAGCATCATATACAGCCGCTCGGCGATGGTGCGGTCAACGGTCAGGCCGCCGCCTGCCGCGGTATTCTTGAAGGAAATGAAAACATCGTATGCCATGAACGTCACTCCGTCATATATATAATATGTATAAGAGAATCGCTGCTCACAGTATATCACAGGATACATCCGATTTCAACACGAACCGCCCCGGCTGCACAACGGCAATCGGGGCGGCATTAATTTGCACTATATATAATAGGTATAGCGATCCTACTCCGTCACCCACGTCACGTGGCGGTCGGGGGTGTAGCCGTAGTAGTCGGGGTCGTGGGGAGCATTCACGGTGATGGTGCACTCCCAGAAGGCGCGGTAGGCGATATCGGTGACGCTGTCGGGGATGGTGACGCTGCCCAGACCGTCGCAGTAATTGAAGGCACTGATTCCGATGGAGGTGACGGTGTCGGGGATGGTCACCGACTCCATGCCGGTGCAGCCGTAGAAGGTGCTGAGCTTTATCTCGGTAACGCCCTCGGGGATGTCGATGGATTTAAGATTGACGCATTTGGTGAACGCGCCCTGCCCTATCTCCTGCACGGTGGAGGGAATGAGCACGGAGACGAGATTGTCACAGCTGTAGAAGGCGCTGTCGCCGATGGAGGTCACGCCCTCGGGGATGACCACGCGCTCCAGACGGTCGCAGTTGACAAAGGCACCGTCGCCGATGGCGGTGACGGGCACGCCGCGGAACTCCGCAGGGATGATCATATCCGAAGCATCGAGCTTGAATTCAGTGACGGTATAGCCCTCCTCCGTGAGCCTGAAGGAAAACAGATCACCGTTGATTTTGTCCACGTCGCTCATGGACACGGCGGTCTGCCGGGCGTCGGGCTGCTCTGTCCCCACAGCAGGCGCGGATGCGGTCTGTTTCTCCGATGAGCCGCAGCCTGAGGTCAGTGTCAGCGCGAGCATCGCCGCGGCGAGCAGCTTTGTCAGACGGTTTCTGTTCATCTCTGATTTCCTTTCGTTGGTGTTGGTTTGAATGGGGGTTATCCGGCTGTCCATTTCGCGCAGCCGGTGTGAGAATTATACCATACCGCCGGCTGTTCCGCAACCTGTGCGTACTTCTGATTGACAACACCGAATCCTTCGTCTTATTGACATATCATCATCGAGTGATATAATTATTTTTAAAGTATAGTAGATAAGGATGTGCAAAATGGCTCGTTTTAATGTTACTCGTGACGGAAACGGTGTTCATATTAATGAAGAATACATACCTACAAGCGGTTGTGGATTCAAAGACGGAATTATCATGCTGGTAATCCTTTTTCTTATCTCCTCAGGGGCTTTTTCATGCCTAAGTAACTCATTAGCATGGTTTTCTGATACTCCTGTCTGGGGCATTACATTTCTTTCAATCTCTGCAATTGGAATACTGCTTCTTATAGCATCCGGTATTTCTGGAGCGATTTCCGCTATTATGGGTCTTTCTGATGTTGGAAAAAAAGCTGATAAATTAAAGCATTTTTTTTGGAGAAATTTTCTTCGCTGCGTCTTTGCATGGGTCTTTATAGTCGTTCTCGGTCTGTTCCTTGAGGTTCTTAAGAGCTGCAGAAGATAGCAAGTATATCTGCATATTTATCATCCGCGCTCTCATTTAATCGGTCATAATACTAATTGAATCGAATATTCAAATCCTGCGGTAATTCAGCCGCAGGATTTGTTTTTTACTCCACCTGATTCGACCTCTATGCCGCCTGTGTGTCCCCCAAAATTCGCGGTTGCGATACCATTATATATTTGGTATAATTATTCTGTATAATAATCTCAATTTCAGGCGGTGAATGTCTATGGCAAAGAAGAAACACAGTGCCCTCACGGAGATCTGGGACCCGTCAAAGGATTTTCTCGATCGCTGCGAGGATGTTGTGCGCCAGATAAAGGAGATCGATTTCTCCAAGCGCACCGACAATCAGCTGCGCGTGTTTGCCCAGTGGATCCGCAACTGCATAAAAGAGGGCGACGACCCCAACGCCCATCTCATCCCGGCGTTTGCCCTTGCCCGTGAGGCAGGCAAGCGCGCCATCGGTCTGACCGCCTACGACTGCCAGCTGTACGCCGGCATCGCCCTTTACGAAGGACGACTGGCGGAGATGTACACCGGCGAAGGCAAGACCCTTGCCGCCGTTATGCCTGCGGTGCTCCACGCGCTGGCAGGGCATCAGGTGCACATCCTCACCTTCAACGACTACCTCGTCGAGCGAGACTGTCAGGATATGGGTCCCATCTTTGAGCTGCTGGGTCTGTCGGTGGGCTGCGTGCTTTCTTCCACTCCCCGTGAGGAGCGCCGTGCGATTTACGAGCGCGACGTGGTGTACGTCACCATCAAGGAGTGTGGCTTTGACTATCTGCGCGACTTCCTTGCCACCTCCAAGGACGAGCTGGTGCAGAGCCGTTTCCAGTACGCCATCGTGGACGAGGCCGACTCCATGCTCAT
>SVPO01000119.1 GCA_015065795.1 Oscillospiraceae bacterium
CAGGCTTTTCGGTCTTTTCGATCTTTTCGGGAGCCTCGGCAGCAGGAGCTTCCTTTTCGGGCTTGGGCTGCTCCTCGCGGTCGTTATCCTCGGCAAAGAGGTCGACCACGGCAGGCTTATTCTTCTTGTTTTCGCCGGACTTGCCGTTCTTCTTGCCGCCCTGCTTCTTTTCCTGAGCCTTGGTGCGGAAGGGGTTGATGTGCTTTCCGTCGCGGATGGCTTCCATCATCTTCTCGTCAAGCAGCTGGCGGTTGAACAGGAAACGGGTGACGTTGGACATGACCGGTCTGGTCTTGCCCACCTCTACGCCGTCCTCGTAATCGACATAGCTTTCCTCGCCGGTCTGTTCAAGGGAAGTGACGGCGATGAACGCGCCCTCCAGCAGACCCTCGGAGCGTATGTAATCCAGCTCGTTGAGAGAGATGCCCAGATAATCGGCGGCATCGTACTCGGTGAGGAAGGTCAGGGTGGGCTGCTGCATGGACTGGGGAGAGCTCTCCTTGAGAGCGGAAGCAGCGCCGTTGATGGCTCCGGAAAGAACCACTGCCGCAACGACGACGCACAGTCCGAGAATGATCATTCCTATAATGAATGCTGCTGTAGTCAACATGAATCACCTTTCTGCCGCACTTCACGGCCCTTGATAGCACACGAACACACGCGTACAGAATATTATTTTACCCTGTACACGGGATTTGTCAAGCATTTTTCCTGTGATGAAAAACACTCCTGCCGCAGGGACAGCCCCACGGCAGGAGTTTCTGTTGAGATTTTTCACTCGTTATCCGGTTCTTCCTTTTCTCCGCCGGAGACCACCATGACATCCAGCAGCTCCTTTCGCTGCTTGGCGGTCATCAGACGGAAGCGCATGATGAGCGTTTTTTCGTCACGGGTAAGATCGCTCATCCGGTTGACTCCGTCCTCCCTGAGATAGGCAAACTCGTCATCGTAGCCGGGATCACCGAGAGCTAACGCCCCTGACGGACCGTAGTTCATCTCCATCAGCGCATCCAGCGATACGCCGAAAATCCTCGCCAGAACACAGATGTTTTCAAGGGACGGCTCGGTCTTTCCCGACTCGTAGTAGGAGTAGGTCGAGCGGTGCACATTAAGCACATCGGCTACCTGCTGCTGAGAATAACCGCACCTTTCGCGGTGTTCTTTCAGTCTGTCCTTTAGCATTGATTTTTCTCTCCTTACCGGTCACTGCACGCTGCTGTTCCCTGTGTTCAGCGTGCTTCCTTCCCAATAATACTATTATTTTCGACAAAGTTCCGGAAATGTGAAAAAAATTTACATCGCTTTTGCAGACAGCCTGACCGGACAAAAAACGATCCGACCACTGCCTCACGGGCAGAGCCGGATCGTTCGTCAGATATTCTTACTTATCCTTCAGGGAGCACAGCAGCTCGTGGCACTCTGCCAGACGGGCAGGCACGTCGATGTGCTGCGGACACTGCTCCACGCACGCCTGACAGTTGATGCAGGCGGTCGCCAGCCTGTCGGCGTTCTCCTCGCTGAAGTAGGCACCCAGCCACCAGTCCCTCTGATCCAGCTGAGTGTGGAGATTGGCAGCGCGGAAGATGCTGGGTATGGCAATGCCCATGGGGCAGTCCTTGCAGTAATTACAGCCGGTGCAGGGAACGTGGGGACGGCTGACGATGATATCCACGACCTTCTTTATCGCCTCCTGCTCCTTATCGCTGAGGGGAACGAGGGGGCTGAACATACCGGCGTTCTCCTCCGCCTGCCCGATGTTGGACACGCCGCTGAGGATCACGTTGACGTTGGGCAGGGAAGCCACCCAGCGCATTGCCCAGCGGGCGTTGGTGTCATCGGGATTGACGGCGGTGAACACATCGCGGACATCGTCGCCCAGCTCGATGAGATGGCTGCCGCGAACCGGCTCCATGACGACGATGGGAATATTGTGCTCGCTGAGGATGCTGTACAGCTCGTCGGCATCGTCGCGGTACCAGTCAAGATAGTTGAGCTGGATCTGAACGAAATCCCAGTCGGGCTGATCGGCGAGAATGGCGCGCAGAGCGTCGGCGGAATCGTGGAAGGAGAAGCCGATGTAGCGGACTTTGCCTTCTTCCTTGAGCTTGCGCTGATAGACATCGGCACCGTATTCCTTGACCTTTTCCCAGCGCTTTGCGCCCATGGCGTGCAGGAGATAGAAATCCACATAGTCAACGCCCAGACGGCGGCAGGATTCCTCAAAGATCTCCTCCTTGCGGGAAAGCTGCTCGTCGCCCAGCGGCAGCTTGGTGGCGATGCAGAACTCCTCACGGGGATAGCGGTCGGTGAGCGCCGCCTTTGCAAAGCGCTCCGACTGACCGTCGCCGTAGACATAGGCGGTGTCGAAATAGCGCACGCCGGCATTGTACATGGCGTCCACCATGCGGATGCCGTGCTCCAGATCGATCTCTCCGTCCTTCATGGGCAGGCGCATGAGTCCCATGCCCAGCAGAGGCATATCAATGCCCAGCTTTTTCATTGCGCGAGTTTCCATATGTTGTTCCCTTTCTGTAAAACCGTCCGGAGCGGATAGCCGCGCCGGACGGATGATAATCTGATATGGTGTCGTCGCCGGTTATTCGCCGGCAGGTGCAGAAGGCCTGGGAGCTCCGCCGCCCTGATTGCCCTGACGGTTCTGACCGCCGCGGCCGCGGTTGCGGCTGCGATTGCCGCCGCCCTGACGCTGACCGTTCTGGCCGCCGTTGGGCTTCTGGGCATTGCCGCCGTTGTTTCCGCCGCCTGCGGGCTTGCCGCCGTTGGGAGCGCCGGAATTGTCGTTCCTGCGGTTCTGGGTGTTCTGTCCGCCCTGTCCGCCGTTTTTGCCGCCGCCTTGCTTGTTCTGTCCGCCGTTCTGGCGATTCTGTCCGCCCTGACGGTTCTGACCGCCGCGGCTGCGGCTGCCGCCGCCCTGACGCTGACCGTTCTGGCCGCCCTGAGCGTTTTCGGCAGGCTGACGGTCATTCTGACCGCCTTCGGCAGGCTTCTTCTGCTGGCCGCCCTGACCGCCCTGTCGCTGACCGCCGCGACCTCTGCCCTGACGATTGCGTCCGCGATTGTTGTTCTCACGGCGCGGTTTTTCTTCCTGACTTGCCAGCTCGGCGTCGGCGATGTCGAAGAAGTCCGGGGTCTCCTGTGCAGGCGCCTCCGGCTCCTCATATGGCTCGTCGTCAATGATCTCGGGCTGCTTGCCGCTGATGACCTTTACCTGACGCTTGTCGAAGGTCTTGGGAGCACCCTCGGGAGTGTCATCCATGCGCACGCGCAGCTTGCCGGTGAGCAGATTGACCTCGATGATGGTGCCGGTGCCCTCGGGGGTGCTCACGCCGCAGCCCACACGGGGAGTGCGCTTGAGCAGGTCGATGTATGCTTCCTCCTCATACTTGAGGCAGCACATCAGTCTGCCGCAGGTTCCGGAGATCTTCACCGGATTGAGGGAGAGATTCTGTTCCTTTGCCATCTTGATGGAAACGGGGGCAAAATCCCCAAGGAAAGTGGCGCAGCAGAAGGGTCTGCCGCAGATTCCCAGACCGCCCAGCATCTTTGCCTCGTCGCGCACGCCGATCTGGCGCAGCTCGATACGGGTGCGGAACACGGAAGCCAGATCCTTGACCAGCTCGCGGAAGTCAACGCGTCCGTCGGCGGTGAAGTTGAAGACGATCTTGCTGCCGTCAAAGGCATATTCCACGCTGACCAGCTTCATATCCAGCTTGTGCGCGGCGATCTTTTCCTCGCACACGCCGAAGGCTTCCTGCTCACGGCGGCGGTTATCCTCCACACGCTTGAGATCCTCGGCGGTGGCGGCGCGCACAACGCTCTTGAGTTCGTGGGTTATCTGATCGTCCGGGATGGAGCGGCGCTCCATGGCGACCTCGCCGCACTCCATTCCCCGCGCGGTCTCCACGATGACCTGCGTGCCCTGCAGCAGGTATTCATCGTTGGGTCGGAAATAGTAGAGCTTTCCACCCGGCTTGAATTTTACGCCGATAATGTCTGCCATTCTGATTTATTCCTCCATTTGCTCCGTCTCCGGTCGGGAGCCGGAACCACGGTTATGCTTGTATTTGTTTTCCGCAGGGATGCGGTATATGCCCGTTTCGCGCGTGCGCACAGGCAAAAAAGCCGCTCACCGACCGGCGGCGCGGCGAAGGCGCACGCACATCGCCGTGGTAAACAGCGGTATGGGCGCGTTGGTGCGCAGTGCCTGCTCAAGAGCCGGCAGCTCATCCAGCATGGCTGCCACACGCTCGGGAGGCAGCGTTCCGGCTATAACGGCAGCCGGACCGTTTTCTGTATCCGACGGCGCACCGGCACCGATGACCAGCGCGTCGCGCAGCAGACTGCGCATGGCGGACAGCAGAGCCGCCAGCTCCTTGCGCACCTGCGGATTTTTCGCGGCAGGACGGGAAAATGTGCCCGTGAGCATGAGTGCGTCCGCCTCGCTCGCGGAAACCAGTGCCACGGCAAATCGTCCGGCAAGCTCCGCGGCTCTGACCGCATCCTCGTCGGGAGCGGCTCCCGGCCATGATGCTCTGAGCAGACACGCCCGTGAGCGGATGGTCTCCAGCAGGTTCATTGCCGACCGGCAGGTCACGACGAACATGACCCGGGGCGGCGGTTCTTCAAACAGCTTGAGGAAGGCGTTCTGTGCAGGGGGCTGCATATTGTCGCAGTCCTCCAGCAGATAGACCTGACCGTCCGCATCGGCAGGGATCCTGCGCGCCTGCTCGTTGAGGTCGCGGATGGTGTCCACCGGTATGGCTCCGGTCTTGCCCGAGCCCTCCACCTTGACGATGTCGGCATGGGCGCCGTAGGTCGCCATGAGGCGGCACACGCGGCACTCTCCCTCCAGCGGACGCTCGCAGGAGCACAGGAACGCACGGGCGCACAGACGCGCCAGACGTCCGTTAAGCTCCCCGTCGGCGCCTTCGATGATGATGGCATGGGGCAGCCGCCGCTCGGTGATCATGCTTTCCAGCTGACCGAGCAGCTGCGAGTTTTCCGGCAGAGCAAGCTCCGGCAGAAAGCTCTCTAGCATTTTTCAAAGCGCTCCACGTTGAGCACGAATACGGTGGCTCCGCCCACCTTGACCTCCACGGGAACGCTGGAAAACAGTCCCGGGGTAAAGCTCTGGGTCACGGGCATGACCTGAGTGCGCTTGCGGGAGTGAGCCTTGATGACCTCCAGCACCTCGTCAACCTTTTCGTCCTCGGTGCCGACGATGAAGGTGGTGTTGCCTGCCTTGAGGAAGCCGCCGGTGGTGGCCAGCTTGGTGACCGAAAAGCCTGCGGCGGTGAGGCTGGTGGCAACGCTGCTGCTGTCGTCATTATTTACGATAGCGAATATAAGCTTCATGGAAATATCCTCCTGTGGTATGGGTGGAAAGGCATCAGCGGCAACTGTACTGCCTGATATCGCGTCCGACCGTCTCTGCCGGCGCGCCTGTGTTCGCAGTTATGGATTGGCTTACATATTGCCCTGTTCGTCCAGGGTGAGGGAGTACGCCGGGATGAATTCCTCAAGGAAGGCATCCGCCTCGGGCAGCTCCATGGCTCGCAGCGACTGCTCGGTGGCTCGCTGGGCGCAGACAAATTCCATGTTGCCTGCCTTGCGCTCCTCGATGCACTTGATCAGCGCGGAAAGCTTATCCGCCGCCTTGACCAGCCGCGCTTCCAGCGATCCTTCCTCCTGAATGAGCAGGGAACGGTAGCTTTCGCGGATATCCTCCGGCAGCATGGACAGCATACGCTCTCCTGCGGTGCGCTCCACCTCGCCGTACGCTTCCCGTATCTGGGGGTTGTAATACTTGACCGGGGTGGGCATATCACCGGTGAGGATCTCGGGCACGTCGTGATAGACCGCCAGCAGAGCCACCCGCTCGGGGTTGACCTGCCGTCCGAACCGGGCGTTGCCCAGCACGGCAAGGGCGTGGGCTATGACCGCCGTTTCCAGCGAATGTTCGGAGAGGTTTTCCCGTTCGGTATTGCGCATGAGCGCCCATCGGGATATATATTTCATTCGGGAAAGCATGGCAAAAAAGCCCGACTGCATGGCTGACCTCCGCACAACGCTTAGGTCTGCGAGACCTGCCGCGTATCATCAATTTATTACAATAATTCCAGTATATATTATGAACTATTTGTGCGCTCCTGTCAAGAGAAAAGAAAGGCGGCAGACCGCCCAAAAACTGTCTGCCGCCCTGTTGTATTGTGCTCATTTTTTGCAGTGTGGAGCCGTTATTTGCCCCAGCGCATGGTCACGGTGCACTCCACCGCACCCGGTCTGCCGGAAATGACCAGCTCACCGCCGTGTTTTTCGGCAAGCTCGCGGATGATCTTCAGCCCGAGCCCATGGTCCTTTTTGTCCTTCTTGGAGGTGCCCTGCGGCAATTCCTCGTCGGCGCAGGAGTTGTGAACGGCGAAGTAAAGATAGCCGTCGCACACGCGCAGATTGGAGCGCACCCATCTGTCCGCTCCCTCG
>SVPO01000120.1 GCA_015065795.1 Oscillospiraceae bacterium
CTCGTGGCGGTAGCCGTAGATGCGATAATCCTGTACGCCGCGCTGGAGCACGTCACGGGCAAAGACCATGCGGTTGCGGGCGATGCACTCGGCAACTACCTTGATGAGGAAGCTCTTGCGCATGACATACACGCCCATGCTCCAGTTGCACTTGCCGTCGATGTCGCCGCCGATGACCACGTCGGTGATCTTGCGGCCTCTGCCCACATCAAAGCGGATGCGGTCGGGCAGATCCTCGGGCATGGTGCTGTTCTTGTAAACGACCATGATGTCGGCGTTCTTTTCCTCAAACTCGTTGAACACCGGACGCAGGTCCATGGTGTAGATGATGTGGCAGTCGCTCAGGACGACGTATTCTTCCTTGCAGGTCTGCAGGAAATTGGTGATGCCGTCAAGAGCCTCGATACGGCTCTGATAAACGCCGTTGCCCAGACCGAAGGGAGGCAGAATGAACAGACCCTCTCTCTTTCTGGAAAGATCCCAAGCCTTACCGGAGCCAAGATGGTCCATCAGGGACTGGTAGTTGCTCTTGGTGACAACGCCCACCTTGGTGACACCGGAGTTGACCATGTTGGACAGCTGGAAATCTATTGTACGATAACGGCCGCCGAAGGGAACCGAACCCATAGTGCGAATGTCGGTCAGTTCGCGCAGGCGATCGTCGTGCATATTGGAGAAAATAATACCGACTACATTATTGCCTATCATAATCTTTCGTCCTTTCCTTTGGGTTTGGCCGTTACTGCTTGGCAGCAGGCACATCTTCGTCGATCATTGCCTTGGCGGCTACGATCGCGCCAGCGCCGACCTCGACGCCGTTGCCTATGACCGCGATGCCCCATTCGTCCTTGTTTTCGACATTTTCGGGACGCTGTCCGACCACTGCGCCCTCACCGATGACTGCATCCTCGGCGACGATGGCGTACTGGACGGTGGCACCTGCCTTGATGGTGGCACCGGGCATGATAATGGAGTCGGTAACTCGTGCGCCCTTTTCCACTGTTACGCCGGCAAACAGAACCGCGAACTCAAGGGAGCCTTCGATGGTGCAGCCCTCTGCGATGAGGGAGTTCTGGCACGCGGCATCCTTGGAGATATAGTGAGGGGGCATACTGGGGCTGCGGGTGTAGATGTGCCAGGAGGGATCGGACAGATCGAGGGGTACACGGGGATCCAGCAGATCCATGTTGGCTTCCCAGAGGCTGTCGATGGTTCCGACGTCCTTCCAGTAGCCGTCAAACTCCCAGGCAACCATGGTCTCGCCTGCGTTGAGCATGGCGGGAAGAATGTTCTTGCCGAAGTCGTTGGAGCTGTCCTTGTCCAGCTCATCCATCTCAAGATACTGACGCAGCTTTTCCCATGTGAAGATGTAGATGCCCATGGAAGCCTTGTTGCTCTTGGGATTCTTGGGTTTCTCGTCGAATTCGTAGATGCTGCCGTCCTCGTGGCAGTTGAGGATACCGAAACGGGAAGCCTCCTCCCAGGGAACCTCGATGACCGCGATGGTGCAGGCGGCATTCGCCTTCTTGTGAGCGTCCAGCATCTCGGAGTAGTCCATCTTGTAGATGTGGTCACCGGAGAGGATGACGACATACTCGGGGTCGTAGCGCTCCATGAAGGGGATGTTCTGATAAATTGCGTTGGCGGTGCCCTTGTACCAGTCGCCGCCCTTGGCGCGCTGATAGGGGGGCAGGACGTGCACGCCGCCGTTCATGGTGTCCAGATCCCAAGCGCTGCCGGTGCCGATGTAATCGTTGAGCACCAGGGGGATGTACTGGGTCAGAACGCCGACGGTGTCGATGCCGGAATTGACGCAGTTGGACAGTGGGAAGTCGATGATTCTATACTTGCCCCCGAAAGGAACTGCGGGCTTTGCTACGTTCTTTGTCAGGGTGTACAGGCGGCTGCCCTGACCACCGGCCAGCAGCATCGCTATACATTCTTTTTTAGGAAACATGATATCTTTCCCTCCAGTAATGTGGTTTTGCCCTTACGGATATACCGTACCGGGGCTGATAATCGGTGGCACAGCGTGCCTGGAATTGCCTTAGTGTGTAAATTTGCCTTGGAAATATTACGGATTGTTTATTCAGCAGGAACTTCCTCCGGCTGTGTTTCGGCATCACTGGTATCGGTATAGCTGATAAGCAGATCGCCTGAACTTGCTGTATCGTCGAAATAATCACCGCCGACTTCATCGGTAATGACATTTTCGCCGGCATTTTCTTCGACGCAGCCGCTGCAGATGCAGGAGGACAGCGAGATGAACACCGTGAGGAACAGCACGGCGGCAATGACGGTGATTATGCCAACGGTGAGATACTTCTTTTCGCGTTCCTCGTCCTCGGGACGGGCTTTGCGTCCGGTCAGGCGGATGCCGCAGCTTCTGCAGACCTTGGCTTCGTCTTTGTTGATTGTGTCGCAGCACGGACAGATCATTTAGTGGTCTCCTTTCGGTTGCTGTGCCGATGTACTGGCACCGTTACACAGTCTTAGGCTTGCGGCCGGGCTTCTTCTTAGGTGCAGGCTCATCGGTGGCTGCAGCCGGCTCAGCTTTGGTCTCCTGAGTTTCCGCCTTGGGCTTGCGGCCGGGCTTCTTCTTAGGTGCAGGCTCATCGGTGGCTGCGGCAGACTCAGCCTTTGCCGCCTGAGTTTCTGCCTTGGGCTTGCGGCCGGGCTTCTTAGGTGCAGGCTCATCGGTGGCTGCGGCAGACTCAGCCTTTGCCGCCTGAGTTTCTGCCTTGGGTTTGCGGCCGGGCTTTTTCTTAGGTGCAGCGTCGGAAGCTTCCGGTTCGGCTTTTTCCGCGTCGTTGGTTTTCCTTGCTTTTCTTCCGGGCTTCTTCTTCTTGAGCTGCAGATAGATAACCGACATGGGCGGCAGGTTGAGTGCCGCCGACTGCTCCAGACCATGCATGGGCTGGTCGTCATCGGTGGCGAACACGCTGTTGGTCATGCCGCTGCCTCCGAAGCGAGCTTCGTCGGTGGAGAATATCTCCTCATAGGTACCTGCCCATGGCAGACCGATGCGGTAATTCTCTCTGAACACCGGGCAGAAGTTGCACACAACGATAACTTCCTTGCCGGAGGTGTCCTTACGGCGGAAAGCGATGACGCTCTGGGTGTAGTCGTCGGGAGATATCCACTCAAAGCCCTCCCACGACACATCGTTCTCCCAGAAGGGACGGGTGTCGAGGTAGAAGTGGTTGAGTGCCTTGGTGAACTCCAGCATCTGACGGTGAGCCGGGAATTCCAGCAGCACCCAGTCCAGTCCTGTCTTGAAATCCCACTCCTTGAACTGGGCGAATTCCTGACCCATGAACTGGAGCTTCTTGCCGGGGTGCGCCATCGAGTAGGCAAAGAATGTGCGCAGACCGGCGAATTTTTCTTCATAGGTGCCGGGCATCTTTTCGATGAGGGAGCACTTGCCGTGAACCACCTCGTCGTGGGAGACCGCCAGCACGAAGTTTTCGGAGAAGGCATAGAAGAACGAGAAGGTTATCGCATTGTGGCTGCCCTTGCGCATAACGGGGTCAAGGGACATATAGCGGAGCATATCGTTCATCCAGCCCATGTTCCACTTGTAGTTGAAGCCGAGACCGCCGTCCTCCACGGGCTTGGACACCATGGGCCATGCGGTGGACTCCTCGGCGATCATAAGTGCGTTGGGGAAGTCCTTGAACACTGCGGTGTTGCAGGCTCTGAGGAACTCGATGGCTTCGAGATTCTCGTGACCGCCGTACTGGTTGGCGATCCATTCGCCGTCGCGGCGGTTGTAGTCGAGGTAGAGCATGGAGGCAACGGCATCCACGCGCAGACCGTCCACATGGAACTTATCCAGCCAGAACACCGCGCTGGAGATCAGGAAGCTGCGTACCTCGGGTCGACCGAAGTCAAAGACGTTGGTGCCCCATTCCTTATGCTCGCCCTTGCGGCTGTCGGCATATTCGTAGCAGGGACCGCCGTCGTACATATACAGACCGTGGGCATCCTTGGGGAAGTGAGCCGGCACCCAGTCCATGATGACGCCGATGCCGTTCTGGTGCATACGATCCACGAAGTTCATGAAGTCCTTCGGTGTGCCATATCTCGACGTGGGAGCAAAGTATCCGGTTACCTGATAGCCCCAGGAACCGTCGAAGGGATACTCGGTCATGGGCAGCAGCTCGACGTGAGTATATCCCATTTCCTTGACGTACGGAATAAGCTCGTCAGCCATCTTGGAATAGCTGAAGGGATTGCCGTCCGGATAGGTACGCCATGAGGCAAAGTGCAGCTCATAGATATTCATGGGACGGTTCAGGTGCTTGTCGGCATCCTTGCGGCTGCGCCACTCGCCGTCATTCCAATTGTAGCCTTCGATATCGTAGTATCTGGTGGCGTTGTTGGGACGAGTCTCGAAGTGGTAGCCGTAGGGATCGCTTTTCATGCGGACACTGCCGTCAGCGCCCTCGATATGGTATTTGTATATATCGTATTCCTTGATATTGCCTGCGCAGCATTCCCATATTCCGCTGTCATCCACTCGCTTCATGGGAGACACAGACGGATCCCAGCCGTTGAAATCACCCACAAGGGAAACGGACTGGGCATTAGGTGCCCATGTGCGGAAAACGACCTTACCGTCTCCGCAGGGATGCGAGCCAAGGTATTGATAAGCCCGGTAGTTCGTGCCCTGATTGAACAGGTACAGAGCAAGATTATCCTTTTTTTCAGGCATTGTTTCAACTCCGTTTTCAAGAATATAATGAACAGAAGGGCACAATAGACCCATCGTATTTGTTATCCATGCATAATAATAGCAGATAAGGCAATGTATTTCAAGAGTTTTTTGGCACTTTTCTTACAAAGCACAAAGTGTTCATATTTTGTTTTTGTGCATTTCAGCAGATATGTTTTGAGTGATTTTGACGTATTTCTTTGATGTTCAGCTTTTGAAATGCGAATTTTCATCGGGTAAAACAGTAATACATTTTGTGTCTTACCCATTAGTCGCTACGATATATTGCGTTTTCTGTTGGTTTACCACTGACTGAAAATGTAATGGATTTCAACTTGTTCGAGCTCAAACAAAAAAACAGCCACCCTGCCCGAATGTAAATCCGGAAAGGGTGGCTGGTTATTATTTGACCTGAGAGGGAATTAGTCCTCGATCAGCTCGATGAAGCACATCTCAGCAGCGTCGCCTCTGCGAGCACCGGTCTTGATGATGCGGGTGTAGCCGCCGTTACGGGAGGCATACTTGGGAGCGATCTCGTCAAAGAGCTTCTTGACGACATCTTCCTTGGTGATGAACGCCATAGCGTTACGCTTGTTGGCCAGAGTGTTGTCCTTGGCCATGGTGATCATCTTCTCGGTGAGAGCGCGGACTTCCTTGGCTCTGGAAACGGTAGTCTCGATCTTGCCGTTCTCAAGCAGGAAGGTAACCATACCTCTCAGCATCGCTACTCTGCAGTCGGTAGCCTTGCCAAGCTTTCTGGATCCGGGCATCGTATTCACTCCTTTTCGTTAATCTGATGATTATATAGGAAAATGCGGTAGTTTGGTGTTTATCAGTCGTCTTCCTTGCGAAGAGCATAGCCCAGCGTTGCCAGCTTGGCGACAACCTCCTCGAGGGACTTTCTGCCCAGATTGCGCACTTTCATCATGTCTTCCTCGGTCTTGCTGATAAGATCCTCGACAGTGTTGATGCCTGCGCGCTTGAGGCAGTTGAAGGAGCGGACACTCAGGTCGAGCTCCTCGATGGTCATCTGAAGCACCTTCTCGCTGCCGGTGCTGGAGGTTTCCACCATGATCTCGGCGCCGTCGATGCCCTCAGAGAGCTCGACGAACAGGTTGAGATGCTCGGTGAGCACCTTGGCGCCGAGGGAGACAGCTTCCTGAGCGTTGATGGTGCCGTTGGTCCAGACTTCCAGAGTGAGCTTGTCAAGGTCGGTGACGTTGCCGACGCGGGTGTTCTCCACGCGGTAATTGACCTTGAGCACAGGGGCATAGATGGAGTCAACAGGCAGCACGCCGATCACGTTGTGCTGGAGGGCTGCCTTGTTGCGGTCGGCGGAAACGTAGCCGCGACCCATTCCGAGGGTGATCTCCATGTAGAGATGGGCGCCCTCTGCCAGGGTTGCAATGTGCATGTCGGGATTGAGGATCTCAACCTCGCTGTCGCACAGGATGGACCCGGCAGTGACCTCGCCTTCGCCCTCGGCGTCGATGACGACCGACTTGGGACCGTCGCCGTAAAACTTGGCGGTGAGTCCCTTTATATTAAGGATGATCTCCGCGACGTCTTCCTTGACGCCGGGGATGGTGGAAAACTCGTGAACGACGCCGTCAA
>SVPO01000121.1 GCA_015065795.1 Oscillospiraceae bacterium
ACAACGAATATTTCTATGCTTCTCACAGGTTCTATTCTTTTGAGGATTTCGCAAACCAGCTTCAGGTTCACAACAGAAATTACAATCGATTTCCGATGCGTCCTTTAGGTTGGAAATCTCCGAAAGAGTACCTGCATTCTTTTTTGCAATTAGTGTAACGCATCATTGACAAACCTACATTTCCTTTGTGTGATGTTATAAAATATGTAATTGACGGGCGGAATCGCATAGTGTATAATTAATGTGAATTTTAATGCGTAGAAATGGTGGTAATCATTATGAAGCGTAATTTCAAAAGGATCCTGGTCGCTATCATCGCAGTCGTTGCGCTGGTCTTCGGCAGCGGAATGAGCGTGCTGGCATTCAGCTTCCCCGGAAATCTGACCGACAAGCTCGACAGTGTGAACAAGATCGGCATCATGGTGGATACGAGGCTCAACTCGCACAACGATTATGAGCGCACCATTTTCTTCAGTGCAACCCATAACGAGATTGAGCCCGACGATTATTTCGCCGACCTCAACTATAAGCTTCTGGACTCCGGACTGAGCGAGGAGAAATACCGATTCAATCCGAGAAATTCGGACAGCAGCGATGATGCTGAAGAAGCGTCCGAAAGCAACAAGGACGCTCTCGATTATAAATACAGCTTCAAGCTCCGTCACGGCACCCTCGATGAGCTGAAGCTTTTCACCTCCACTCTTCTGCCCGGAAGCACCGTTTCGGTTGCCACCAACGAAGATCAGATCGGTCCGTTCAACGATTCCTATACGATCAGCGAATCCCTCAGCTACGCAGGAATCTGCAACGACATGGATGTTGTCTGCGTAAATCTCAAATGCAACTACATAGGCTTTGAAACGGCGGTTGCCACCGCCGGCGGAACCGTTGACGGAAACACTCTTTCCTACGTTAACAAGGAACCTCATCTCCGCGTTGCCCCTGTAGAATTTGAGTTCAGCAACTCCTTGACATACTCGGTGGAGGACATTTCCGTTGTCACCGATGTTTCTTCCGCCAATATCCTGTCGGTCGCCGTGGTACTCGACTTTGCCAACGTCACCGATGCGTCCGGCAAGACGTATTCAGTCGGCTCCGCTGCCGCCAATCATTTCATCGATTACGTCAGAGCCCACGAGGATTCCCGTTACAATCACCCCAGACTCCGCCTTGAAACCTACGCCGCCGAGTCCACCGCAAGTCTCACCGGCGAAACTGCCGACAGCACTTCTGTTGACACCGATTACCGTCTGGTTCTCCGCACCGAAGGCAACTTTGAGGATGTGTCCGAGACACTCGCCAGTGTATTCGGAAAGGGCAACTCCCTCACCCTTTCCAGCGGAAAGGTCAACTCCAGCAATTTCCTTTATGACCGCAACTCCATTGTACATAGTGTAGATCTCACCACCCTCTATGAGGATGCAAACTTCAAGCCCGCAGGCGATGAACCCGCAAAGGGCATTTCCTACTCCTTCTCCGGTTCCGTAGGTTCCGGTCTGCTCGATCTTTCCATCGGCAGCAAATCGGTGGATATCAAGGATAACACAGCTATCGGAATGTCTGACGGCCCTGTTTTCAAGGTGGTTGTCGACTACGAGGCTCTGGATATCGGCACACTGATCATGACCATTATCGCCGGTGCCGGTCTGCTGTGCCTTACCTCTTTCATCATCAAGCTCATTCGCCGCCGCTCCGGCAAGAAGCGTCAGATCAAGAGCGAGGACATCCGTTACGAGGCCGTCAAGTCGGTGGCGCTGGCTCTGGTTCCCGAGCAGGAGCGTTCCGAGATGCTGGAAGTCCCCAGCGAGCTCATCAACCGTCCCACTATCGTTATCAAGCCCAAATCCGATGACGGTCTGGACGACGACGATGATGATCCCGAAAGCGTCGTGCTGTTCTCCATGATGCTTCGCATCCTGCTCACCGTCCAGCTGGTCCTGTTCTTCTTCCCCTATTTCAACGTCACCAAGACCAACCTGCTGGATTCCGTCACCAACATCACCGGTCTGGATCTGTTCCAGGGCTTTGAGCTCGGCGATGTCGCCATCGAGCCCAACCGCTTCGCCATTGTTCTGTTTGTTCTGCCGCTGGTCATGCTCATCTGCCTGCTGGCTCGCCGCTCGCTGCCCAAGCTGGCACTGCCGGTTGCCATTTCCGCAGGCTCGGTCTTCTCCATTTTCTATCTGATCAGCCTTAACAATTCCATCTACGATACCCTTTCCCCCGCTATTGAGGCTGCCGCCAATTCCGGCTCCTTCGTCAGTCAGCCTTCTTCCCAGACCGGTTTTGACTACTCCATCGTCATCTACATCATCCTCGCCATCGGCGGCATCGTGCTTCTGCTTTCCAATATCATGGCGATGCTCGCGCTTCGCCGTCATCAGCATGACGAGGAGATGCGCAGGTTTGAGAAATAATCGCTTGACCTATCATCCATCAGTTTTTTCACAAGGAGTAAATCAATGACACGACGTATTTTCGCAGGTTTTCTGCTCATTGCCATGCTGCTCTGCGCAGTCGGCTGCAACGAAGCCACTTCGGCACGGGATGCCGTGGAGCGCTTCGAAGCCGCAATGAAGGAAAACGATTATAAAACCGCCTTCGCCTATGTCGCCGACTATGACGGGTACGGTTTTGACAAGGACAAGGACACCGAGCGTATCATCAACGCCGTTTCTTCTTCGCTCAGCGTCAATATCCTCAACGATTCTTCCTCTGCCACCAACGCATTGTTTGACGCCGACATCACCACCATCGACCTCAGGCAGGTATACTGCGACGCGGCTTCCGTGGTCATCCCTCAGTATTACACCGCGGCACTTGCCGGCGAGGACATCTCCGCCAATGACATCAGCATCAAGATGATGCAGGAGGTCATTGCCATGGTGGAGGGACCGGGCGCTCCCACCGTCACCACACGTGTCCCCCTTACCGTCAGTCTGAGCAATGACAACGAATGGCTCATCCGTCTTGATGTTGTTGCCTACAACGCCATCACCGGTTACCTCGATGAGGCCAACAACCTTATCACCACCGGCACCATCGTTCAGGCCATCAACGGCGAAACCGACTTCCTTTCCGGCGAGATCACTCAGCCGCCGGAGGTCTCCCCCTCGGATGTTTCCGCAAGCGATGCTGCCGAGGAGCAGTAACCCATAATCGAAACAAATCCCCCGACCTTCCTTTGGCGAAGGCCGGGGGATTTTTCTGTGATCAATCTTTGTTGTATGCGGCAGAATCAAGCATTGCTGTGGAACATCGCAAATTACAGACCTGAACATACTCCGTGGCGCGCTCAGCCATGGCTTCATTCATCTTTCCCGAGCCTGTCGAGATCGAAGCTGTGCAGCGGATACTGTCCGGTGACCGGATCTCTGTCCACGGCGTCGCACCATACGGCACAACACTCTCCATACAGTATCGCCACCGTCCGCTTGACACCAAAGCCGCGTCGGGTGGCAGGATCACGTTCCAGCTCAAAACGAACCGCTCGTGTGCGCCTGTCCTCGATCCTGAGGCATTTCGGCAGCGGTGCGGCAGGAGACGCTGCAAGCCGATCGCAGACCATAGCATCTCTCAGAAGCTCAGGTTCAACGCCGGGAATCTCCAGCAGATTTGACTGCAGAGCGGCGGTGAAATCATCAAGGGAGGCGCCGCTCATCCTTCCGTCGGCAAATATCCGCGCGATATGTTCGTACAGCTCAAACATGGTCATGCCCCCTGCGCGGGCAGCATACTCTGCGGTACGGCGGAAGCGGCCGCTGTTGTAGACGCGGTCAAGAGCCTTCTCGACGGCATGGAGATGGCGCAGCTCGTCGGCCGTCAGCCACGGTGTGGACGTTACCTCGTAGGGCGGCAAAGAACTGTACCGGCACGGAAAGCGTTCCGGCTGCTCGCGCATGGGCGCACCGTGCAGCAGCTTGAGAAAGCCCAACTGCAGCATATGGGGCCGCAGTTCCATCGCCTGCTCAAAGCTGCGGCGGAAACTCGCCATATCCTCAAGAGGCAGACCGGCTATCAGGTCGATGTGGGTGTGCACCCTGCCGCAGGCTATCAGCCGCCGCACGGCACGGCACACCTTTTCCACGTTGGTCACGCGGTCCACAGCAGCAAGGGTATCCGCATTGAATGACTGGATGCCGATCTCCACCTGCACCGCTCCTGCCGGCATATTTTCGAGTACGGTCAGGGTCTCGTCGTCCAGCAGATCGCCTGCCAGCTCGAAATGGAAGCACACACCTTCGGGAATGTCGGTGCCGTAGTGCTCGGAAATGAACCTGAAAAGCTCTCGTGCGCGTCTGCGGTCGGCGTTGAAGGTGCGGTCAACCAGCTTGACCGTCTGAGTTCCGCTGCTTGCAAGCATCAGCAGCTCTTTCTTTGCTCTGTTCACGTCGAAATTGCGCCACTCACCGCACACCGAGGACAGGCAGAAGGCACAGCGATACGGGCAGCCGCGTCCGGTCTCAAGATAGGCGATGCGCCCTTTGAGACTGTCGAAATAAGCCTGCGAATAGGGCGACGGCGGCTGTTCCGTTGGGCAGTGTGGCGGCAACAGCAGCACATTACCGCTGCCGTCGCGGCGGCAAAGCCCCGGAATATCATCCCCCGCAGGTTTGCCCTGCGCCACATGATCACACAGCATAGCAAAGGGCAGTTCACCCTCACCGGCAAGGATGTAGTCCACATCCGTTTCCGATTCCAGAAGCGCACGGGCGTTACAGCCTGCCTCCGGACCGCCCAGAACGATAACGGCACCGGTGCGCTCACGCACCTCCCGGAGCATGGCGCGGACATACTCGATATTCCATATATAACACGAAAAGCCGACCAGTGACGGGCACTGCTCGGCTATTTTATCCGTGAGCCGGCGAGGCGGTTCGTTTACGGTGCCCTCGAGCACCACTGTCTCAACGCTCTGCCGACAGTATTTTTCCACCCCTGCAGCGAGACACCACGGAGCGAGGGAGGAATGTATGTATTGCGAATTGACCGCAACCAGGACGGCTTTCATCAGCTTTCGGCGTTCTCGCTCTGCGCCATCTTTTCCAGCTCAGCCTTGCCGAGGTCGTTGGTGTACATCTCCTTGCGGTACACAAAGAAGCGGCAGAACAGGAACTCCAGCACGAAGTTGAGGATCATGGTTACACCGGTCACCAGATAATCAACTACAGCTTTCCCCGGAAACATATCTACAAGCCACTGACCGCCAAAGAGAGTCGGCGGAGTAAACAGGCAGTAGAAACCAAACACCTTGAGCATGGCAATCGGCACGTTGGTTGCTGATTTGAAAGTATAGCGCCTGTTCAGTGTAAAATTCCACAGAATCGAAAGAACCAGTGAAGTCAGATATCTTACCCAATAAGGAAGCTCTGTCAGCTCTGTCAGGAGGGTAAACGACCCGATCTGAATCAAACCTGCAGAAATCGAAAACAGCAGAAATTTCACAGACTGGACGAAATTCTGCTTCGCGGTGGGAACAACCTCCTGAGAGGTGTTGCCTGCAGTGTTTTCGATGGTATCGACGGTGTTGTTGGTCGTGTTCTCACTCATATTATGTATCCTTTCAAAAAACGTATGAATAATCCTATCGTCTGGTGCGCTTTCTGCCCACCGCAAGCACTGTCATCACAACGATGTGCAGTATCAGAATAGCAAAAAAGCCTATCTGCAGCGAGGATTCGGAAATAGGTACCGTTTTCTCCGGGTCTGTGGCGATCTTTATCGCCCATGCGGCAAGGGGCAGCAGCACACCAAGCTCCGAGCACACCATGCACGCGCCGCGTCTGCGTCCCGCGGCGAACATGACCAGCATGAGTGCAGGAATAATCGTCAGCGCGGTGAAAACAACCATCCAGATATCAGGCATTCGGTTCTCCCGCATGAGATCCATTGAATGGGTAAGCACGCTGGTGTATTCCTTGGGGATAAAGCCGCCCTTTTCGGCATACACCGGCGCAGCAATTGACGCCACCAAAGCAAGAAATCCGAGAATCCACACCAGAACGTAATGTCCGCTGCCGAATCGGGCACGCCTGACACCGCCTTCGTCAGCAGCATCCCCACGAGGATTATGGATGCCTATGCTGCGGTTGGGCAGCTTGGCGAACTCGTCGTAATCGCAGAGGTGAACATCCGCCTTGACCGCACCGATAACCGCAGCCTCTGCATTGACGGTGTCGTAATCAAACACCCTGGTCTCCCGTTCGGGATACTGCTCCGGCTGATGCCTTGCGGCGGACGCGGTGTATGCTCTTGTGCCGTCTTCGTCAGCCTCGACTT
>SVPO01000122.1 GCA_015065795.1 Oscillospiraceae bacterium
GGCATTGGTGATGCTCACAGCCTTTTTGACAACGATATCAAGATACTCCTGCCTGGGATCGATTTTGGTATCCATATTATCGTTATTGAGCTGGACGAGCTGCTGCTTGTTGAGCACATCCAGCAGCACGCGCTTGATTGCCTCCTCGGGCATGAGCTGATCGCTGCCGGGCTTTCCTGCCTCCTGACAGGCGACCGCAGCAAGGGCGGCGGCGCTCTTGGTCACGGCTTCCTTCTCGTTCAGGGTAGCCTTGTAACAGAGCGAATAGGCATATCGGGCGTAATCCTCCGCAAAATCAGGGAAGTTTTCCAGCGTAAGCTCACTGATCGGCGTGATGCCGTTTTTCCAGTTTACAGACATTTGCGTTCACCCCGTATAATGTTAATTTGGCATAGCTATTTAGAATATTATATAACAACTATCGCGCTTCGGCAATATCAAAAATCATTTTTATTCCATCAGCCGCCCCGATTCGTAACAATTCGCCGCAGGCAGTCATATTATATCGTGAATCGTACATAGACTGAGTGTACGGGTCATCATCTATTCAAGGAGGAAAAATACAATGTCCGACAGCAGATACAACACCTCTCGCCGCGACTGCTTCAAGGAGACCGTATGCGTCAATGCCAGCCGCGTATACGACGCCTGCCGCGATCGTGAGTGCCTTGAGGATATGCGCGTGTACTTCACCGACCGCGATCAGGAACTCATCGACAACGCCATGGGCATCAAGCTCAAGTCCGCGGAGGTGTGCAACGTCATCATCGACACCGAACCCGTGCCCTTCAACCGCGGCTACTACTGCGTGGAGCTGGCGATCTACTTTGCCGTCCGTCTGGAGGTCACACTCTCCCCCGTCACCGCTCCCTGCGAGGTGTGCGGCGTAAGTGTATATAATAAGAAAGCCATCCTTTTCGGCAGCGAGGGCTGCGTGAGGATCTTCTCCTCGGACTTTGTCTGCGGAGAGGACGACAACCAGCATCAGCCTGCAGGCAATCTCCCCAAGGTCACCTGCCAGATCGCCGAGCCCATCTGCCTCGGCGCAAAGCTGGAGACGGTCTGTGATGTTTGCTGCCCCTGCATCCCCAAGGCGGTCACCAAACACTTTGCAGGCAGCTTTGACCATCCCTGCGGTGAACGCGTGGCGACCGTCACTCTGGGCATCTTCATGATCATCCAGCTTGAGCGTCAGGTGCAGATGCTGCTGCCTGTGTACGATTTCTGTATGCCCGAGAAGATCTGCATGGACGACAGTCAGGACGACCCCTGCGAGCTGTTCGGCCGCATCAGCTTCCCCACCGACGCCTTCTTCCCTCCCAACGCCTGCGAGCTTGCCCCCGGCGTTGACTGCGGCTGCGGCAAGAAGTCCTGCGTTGACAAGCATTGCTGACATCTGCTAAAATCACATTATCAACTATCCGGAGGTCAGCACCATGACATTTGACGAGATCTTTTCCACCGTCTCACAGCTTGCGGAGCAGAACCGCGTCGCTCTTTCTTCCGCGGGTGACACCAGCGCCGACCTGCACATCACCGGCGAATCCGGCGGAATCATCGGCGCGGCGATCAAGAACGGCGTGCCTTCAATCACCAAAGGCTCCGTCGGCAGCCCGGAAGCCACCGTCGCCATCTCCGCCGACGATTTTGCCTCCCTGCTTGCCGGGAAACTCAACCCCATGCTGGCGGTGATGACCGGCAGAATCAAGGTCAGCGGCAACTACGCAAAGCTGATGGGACTTATCAAGGGTCTCAAGGGCTGACCGCAGCCACACACAGCAAAGCCGCCTGCACAGCTTCAGCGTCTGTGCAGGCGGCGATTTAATTGGATATCAGTCAAAAAGTCCGGTGAAATCAAAGGTGGCAAGATAATCCTTCGGGGTCTCCGCGCGGCGGATCATCTCAACGTCGCCGTCCTCCTTGAGCAGCAGCTCTGCGGAACGCAGCTTGCCGTTGTAGTTGTATCCCATGGAGAAGCCGTGAGCACCGGTATCGTGGATGACCAGAATGTCACCGATGTCGATCTTAGGCAGCTTGCGGTCGATGGCGAACTTGTCGTTGTTCTCGCACAGGGAGCCGACGATATCATAGACGACCTCAGGCTCGGCGGTCTCCTTGCCGGCGACGGTGATGTGATGATAGGCACCATACATGGCAGGACGCATCAGGTTGCAGGCGCAGGCGTCAACGCCGATGTACTTCTTGTAGATGTCCTTCCTGTGGACAGCCTTGGTGACAAGGCAGCCGTAGGGAGCCAGCATATATCTGCCCAGCTCGGTGAAAATAGCAATATCATCCATTCCCTCGGGAACAAGGATCTCCTCGTAAGCCTTGCGCACAGCCTCGCCGATGGCGGCGATGTTGCTCTTTTTCTGGTTGGGCTGATAGGGGATTCCGATGCCGCCGGAAAGGTTGATGAACCTGATGTGAGCACCGGTCTCGTTCTTCAGCTCAACGGCTGTGCGGAACAGGATACGGGCAAGCTCGGGATAGTAGCCGTCGTTGGTGGTGTTGCTGGCAAGGAAGGCGTGCAGACCGAAGTGCTTGACGCCCTTGCTCCTGAGGATCTTGAAGCCGTCGGTGAGCTGGCTGCGGGTAAAGCCGTATTTTGCGTCACCGGGCATATCCATGATGGCGTTGCCCAGAGAGAACACTCCGCCGGGATTAAGGCGGCAGCAGACAGTCTCGGGCAGACCGGCGGTCTTCTCAAGGAAGTCGATGTGGGTGATGTCATCGAGGTTGATGATGGCGTTCAGCTTGCGCGCGTACACGAAATCCTCGGCAGGAGTGGCGTTGGAGGAGAACATGATATCCTCGCCCACGCAGCCCACAGCCTCGGAGAGCATAAGCTCGGTGTAGGAGGAGCAGTCGCAGCCGCAGCCTTCTTCTTTGAGTATTTTAAGGATGGCAGGAGTGGGAGTGGCTTTGACAGCGAAATACTCCTTGAAGCCCTTGTTCCAGCTGAAAGCCTGTTTCAGCTCACGGGCGTTGCGTCTGATACCTGCCTCATCGTAAAGATGAAAGGGGGTAGGAAACTTTTTGATGATCTCTGTCAGCTGATCCTTGCTGACAAACGGAAGCTTCTGCATGATGGTCGTTTCCTTTCCTGAAGTTTCTGATGCTCACCGCATCAGGTATATAATTGATCCGCCTGCGCACGGCGCTGCTTGAGCAGCCTTGCGCCCAGACAGAATACAAACGCACCCAGCGCGACAAAGAATCCCCACACCACGTTCCAGTACGGAGAATCAACATCGAACATAAACATCATCAGGTCGTTCCAGACCTTGAGTTCGATGGCTATGGCGAACAGATCAAACAGCAGATATCCTCCGCCGAATATGTATATCCATCGCCACCAGTGGTTGTTCTTTCTGTTCCTGATGAACACAGCGATCCCGCACACGCACAGAAGCGCCAGAACTCCCATCAGAATAAAATAGACCGCGCCTTTGTTCTCCAGAATTCCCAGCCAGAAGCCGGCATAGGATGCTCTGTCGATCAGTCCCCATATACGATGAAGATGGAAAATGCCGAAGAACATGAAGAACCACGGTTCCCATGCGTATATTTTCTTCACTTATCTCTCCCCCCGAAAACATTCACAGAAACACGATCAGAACCCAAAATTACGCATATTGTTACTATATATGTCTTTTATCGCCCTGTCAAGGTGTATTTATATGCAGTTCGATTATTTGTAGTATTGTATATTGACAAACACAGTATGTGGTGATAAAATGGTTAAAAATTTCTTCGGGGCGGGGTGAGATTCCCCACCGGCGGTGATGCATATTTATACCATGCAAAGCCCGCGAGCGCTGCCGCACGGCAGTCGTTGATCCGGTGTGATTCCGGAGCCGACGGTTACAGTCCGGATGGCAGAAGAAGGGCATAACGCGCGCCGTTTCGGCGTGTCCCACGCGTGAAGCTGCCTTTCGGCGGCTTTTTTCGTTTTCGGGACACCGATCATCGACACAGCGCGTATATGTCTTCCTGACCCATTGTGTATCTCCGAACATTCAAGGAGGAATACCCTATGGCAGAAAACAATCAGGCAAAAACCCTCAGACCCGCAGACAGAAAGATCAACCCCGTTCTGCGGCTGGCTATCCTCGGCATGATCTCTGCGCTTTCGATAGTGCTGGTCATGACCATCACCTTCCCTATCTTTCCCACAGCGCCCTTTCTCAAGATGGATTTTGCCGACACTCCCCTGCTGCTGTGCGCCGTCCTGTTCGGACCGCTTTCTTCGCTGGGCGTGCTGTTCGTGGTGTCGGTCATTCAGGCTTTCCTCATGGGCGGCGACGGCTACTGGGGCTGCATCATGCACTTTGTGGCTTCCGGTGCCATGCTTGTGGTCACCGGTCTGCTCACCCGTAAGAACAGGAGCACCGGCAGGCTCATTCTCGCCCTCGCTCTGGGCGCGCTGACCATGACCGTGATGATGATCCCCATGAACTATATCATCACTCCCCTCTACTCCATGGGCGGATATTCAAAGGAAGGCTTTGCGCTCATCAGCAGCATGATGCTGCCGGCGATCATCCCCTTCAACATCATCAAATCCACCGTCAACTGCGCCATCGCCTTTGTGCTGTTCAAGGCTCTCAAGGCGCTCTTTGTGAAGCTCGGTCTGGTGGAAGCATAACCGTTTATAACACCCTGCGTGACATTGCCGCGCAGGGTGTGCTTTATGTAGCCACTGTATTTCTTGACATTGTGTTGCGCATATTGTAAAATCCAAATAACTCCCCAATGAATTAACAAGTATCAGAGGAGGTCAATCATGTTAAAGAGAATAATCACCATGGCTCTCACCGCAGGTCTGCTGCTGTTCACCTTTGCCGGCTGCGGCGAAGCTCCTGCAGAGGTCGGCACCGACAAGCAGGAGCCTGACGACACCACTGTCAGCACCACCGACACTGACAATGAAACCCAGGACACCGCATCCGGCGACACCACCCTCACAGTCATCGGTAACGCCTCCGTCAAGATCAAAGGCAAGGACGGCACCGTCATCCTCATCGATCCGGCGCAGTTCTCCCCCTCCGCCTATGATGAACCTGCCGATTTCGTGCTGGTCACCCACGGTCACGACGACCACAAGCCCTGCAATCAGGTTCAGCTCAAGGATACAGGAACCACCATCACATGGAAAGAAGCCCTCGCCGGCGGCAGAGAATACCGCACCTTCCGGTATGACAACCTGACCATCGAAGCCGTTCCCATGGGCGGCAACTTCAACCACGCTATCGGCAGCGGCGTTGGTTACATCATCACCATCGACGGCATCACCATCTATCACGCAGGCGATTCCTCCGACTGTCCCGAGCTTCAGGCTCTGAGCAGCTACGACATCGACTACGCCATGTACCCCATCGACGGCGTATACAACATGGGAGCCGAAGAAGCCACCGGTCTGGCAAATATCATCGGCGCGACGAACAACATCCCCATCCATGTTTCCAACGTCAACCCCAACATTGACAAACGAGACAAGTTCATTCCCGACGGACGCCTCATTGTTGATGACCAGGAAACCATCGTTCTGGAAGCCAACTGACAGCACAGAACTGACGCATGATACAGCGGCGCATTGCCCGAAGGCGCTCTTTGGGCAATGCGTCGCTTTTTTCTTGATGTTTTTGTGAAGTATTTCAAGAAAATAAACCGTTTTTATCTTTCTTTTTCCGACCGGATGTGCTACTATACATATAAATATATACGCTTAAATATATACGCTGGCATCAGTGCGGGTTTTTGCCACTGTACTGCCAGATTTCCGACTTGTCAACGCAATGATATTCAGGTGGTAGTTATGATGAAAAAGCTTCCGCGTATTATATTGCTTCTGATCTCCTATGTGCTGTCGTCTTTCATGTGCATGGGCTTGATGTATCTTGTCGGTGAGCTTATCTTCGGCAAAGAAAACACCATCAGGTCCAATCCGCTGTTCTATCTGCTTGCCCTTGTGCTGGCAGTGCCCCTTAATCAGTTTCTCATCGCGCCCAGCATCCGCGCGCTGTATCTGCGTACTGTCAGGAAAAAGATCCCTGCCAATTCCGTGGCTCGTTCCATGCGAAAATACGGCGGTATGCTTTCCACCTCCGGCGCGGCGGTGTTCATGGTCAAGGACTGCCACGAGCTGACTGTGCTCAACGCCAGTCCCGGCTTCTGGCACATCATCGGCCGCAACCATGTGCCCACCCACAGCCGCCGCACCATCAGCCTTGCGTCTGTGATACATCCCGACGAC
>SVPO01000123.1 GCA_015065795.1 Oscillospiraceae bacterium
GACGATGGGGATTATCTGGGGATAGGCAAGCCCCACGTCCTCGCAGGCGCACACCATCAGCCGCCGGCACACCGAGGGCATATCCCCTGCCTCCAGCAGCCGCGCCATGTAATGCACCGCCGCGTCGGGTTCGGAGCCGCGCAGAGACTTCTGGAATGCAGAAAGGATATCGTAGTGGGCGTCGCCGTCACGGTCGTAGCGCATGGCACTGCGCTGGGCGAGCTGCTTTGCCCGCTCAAGGGTGACGTTCCGCCTGCCGTCAATCAGTGCCGTGGACAGCACGCACAGCTCGGCTGCGTTGAGTGACTTGCGCACGTCGCCGCCGCACGCCTGAGCGATGTAGGCGCACACGCCCTCCTCAGGGAAGATCTCCTCCCCCTTCTCCTCTGCCATGTAGGCAAAGGCTCGCTCCACCGCCTGCTCCACCTCGTCGGGCGAAACGGGGGTGAACTCGAACACCGTGGATCGGCTGAGAATGGCTCCGTAGACGTAAAAATACGGATTCTCCGTGGTGGAGGCGATGAGGGTGACATCGCCGTTTTCGATGAACTCAAGCAGTGTCTGCTGCTGCTTTTTCGTGAAATACTGTATCTCGTCCAGATACAGCAGGATGCCGCCCGGCGCCATGATGGAGCCGATCTCGTCCAGCACCGCCTTGATGTCCTTGGTGGACGCGGTGGTGCCGTTGAGCCTGTGCAGGCGCTTGTTGGTGCCGGCGGCGATGATCCCGGCGACGGTGGTCTTGCCCACTCCCGGCGGACCGTAGAAGATCATGCTGGGGATCTGTCCGGAATCGATGATGGCGCGCAGGGCTGCCCCCGGCGCAAGAAGATGGCGCTGACCGACGACGTCCTCAACGGTACGCGGACGCATACGGTCAGCCAGTGGGGATACGGACACGTCGGTCACCTCCCATCGTTTGATCAATGAATGAACTTACGCTCTGTCCGGCTTGCCGAAGATGACATCCAGACCGCGCTGCAGGGCAACGTCCCAGAAATCCCAGTCGTGTCCTGCGCCCGCCTGCTCAAAGGTGAAATCAACGCGCAGGTTGTTGAGGGCTTCTCTCAGGCGGAGATTGTCCTCAAAGGCTTCGTCCTGCTTGCCGCAGGCGAAGTACACACGTGGGAAGGAGACGGACAGCTGCTCGCCTGCCTCCTCCATCATGTGGAACAGGTCCACGTTGGATTCCATGCGCATATCCTCGCCGCAGATGCTTTTCCAGAACTGGCGGCGGCCGTCGTTGCACTCGCGCACGATGATGCGGTTGAGGTCGGCAAGGGGCGACAGCGCGATGCAGCCTGCATACTGCTGGGGACGGGCGATGGCGCACTTGAGGGCACCGTAGCCGCCGATGGAAGCGCCGCCGATGTAGCACTTCTCGCGTCCAGAGGGAATGCGGAACATGGCGTTCATAACCTGAGGAAGCTCACGGGATATGTAGGTCAGATAACGCTCGCCGCTGGGCAGGTCGGTGAAGTAGGACATCCCCGCGTCGGGCATGACCACACACAGACCGCGTTCCATGGCGTAGCGCTCGATGTTGCTGCGGTAGAGCCATGTGCGGCTGTCCTCGGCACCGCCGTGAAGCAGATACAGCACGGGGAAACCGCCTGCAGGCTCGTCCATTATGTCGTGGGGCAGGATGACCGAGACGGAATTCTGCCGTCCCAGCTCGACCGAAAGAAAACTGCCGGTGAATACTGCCATAAATCAGACCTCCGGAAATTACCAAGGCTGCCGCAGGGAAAGAAGAAGATCATCTTCAGGCTGCGGCAGCTCGGGTTATTGAAATATATTAAGTATCGGAATTACTCGTACAGGGGATAAGCCTTGAGCAGAGCGGTGACCTTCTCACGGATGGCATCAGCGCTGTTCTCAAAGTCGGTGATGGTCAGGGCGATGCACTCGGCGATGACGTCCATGTCGGCGGTGTTCAGGCCGCGGGTAGTGACGGCAGGAGTACCGATGCGCAGACCGCTGGTGATGAAGGGGCTGAGGGGCTCGTTGGGGATGGTGTTCTTGTTGGCGGTGATGTAGACCTCATCCAGACGGTGCTCCAGCTCCTTGCCGGTGATGCCGGTATCGCGCAGGTCGAGAAGCATCAGGTGGTTGTCGGTGCCGCCGGAAACCAGCTTGATGCCGCGCTTGAGCAGACCGTCAGCCAGAGCTGCGGCGTTGTCCACGATGTTCTTGGCGTAGGTCTTGAACTCGGGCTTGAGAGCCTCACCGAGGCACACAGCCTTGGCGGCGATGGTGTGCATGAGAGGGCCGCCCTGAGTGCCGGGGAAGATTGCCTTGTCGATTGCCTTGGCATACTCCTCGCGGCAGAGGATCATACCGCCTCTGGGGCCGCGCAGGGTCTTGTGGGTGGTGGTGGTGACGATGTCGGCATAGGGCACCGGATTCTGGTGCATACCACCGGCGACCAGACCGGCGATGTGAGCCATGTCCACCATCAGATAGGCGTCAACGCTCTTGGCGATGGCGCTCAGACGCTCGAAGTCGATGGCACGGGGATAGGCGCTGGCACCGGCAACGATCATTCTGGGCTTGACTTCCTTTGCCTGCTTCTCAAGGGCGTCGTAATCGATGTATCCGGTCTCGGGGCTGACACCGTAGGCGACGAAGTTGAAATAGGCACCGGAAAGGTTGACGGGAGAGCCGTGGGTCAGATGACCGCCCTCGGCAAGGTTCATGCCCAGCACGGTGTCGCCCGGCTTGAGCAGAGCAAAGTAAACGGCGATGTTTGCCTGTGCGCCGGAATGGGGCTGGACGTTGGCGTGATCGGCACCGAACAGCTCGCAGGCGCGCTTTCTGGCGATCTCCTCAACAACGTCAACACACTGGCAGCCGCCGTAGTATCTCTTGCCGGGATAACCTTCGGCATACTTGTTGGTCAGCACGCTGCCCATAGCTGCCATGACGGCAGGGGAAACGATATTCTCCGAAGCGATGAGCTCCAGATTGCGGCGCTGACGGAGCAGCTCCTCGTTCATGGCTGCGGCAACGTCGGGATCGTACTGAGAGGTAAAGCCGATGGAATCGATCATGTCCTTGTACATTTCTATTACTTCCTTTCGAATGGATGATTAAACGATATTTGCTGGCAGATGATTGTTAATCCTGCTGCTCGCGGATGGCTTTGACGAAATAGGTGTCGTCCTCGTTGACCGTGAGGATGACCTGACGGGTGTAGAGAGCACCGCCTGTGCTTGTCTCCAGATCCTCCAGATATTCCACGGTGAGGGTGATGGTGTTGTCACGCTTGGAAATGTCGGTGACGTTGGGTGCCGGACCGGAGAGGTTGTCTGCCACATGGAAGCTGTCCTCCATGTCAACGTAGTATGCATCCTCGTTGGTCACGTCCTCACCGGCAGAGCCGTAGAGGGCGTTTCTGATCTGGGTGTTGATCTCCTCGTCCTGCGCAGGGTCATCGCTTGCCGCACCGTACAGCTCCTTGACAGCGTTGACGATGTCGGTGGAGGGAACGATGAACTTGCCGGTGTCGTCGCGCTCGTAGGTGACTTCGTTGTCCATGAGCACGCTGAACACCGCGCTCTGCAGGAGCTTATCCTGAGGGATGGCGTCCCATGTCTCGAACTCGGGCACCTCGCTCATGACCACGGGGGAAATGTATTCGCCGTAGATGTCCTTCTGGGATTCGCTGCCGCCGAGGGTGCCCAGCAGTCCGATTCCCCACTTGGCAACGGCGATGAAACCGATCAGCGCCAGAATCATGGTCGCTGCGCCCACAAAGGCTGAAATCCTGCGTCGTTTGTTTTTTGCCTGAGAAGCCAAATCCTCATCCTCCTCGTCGCCGAGCCAGCGCTCGACAAAATCGTCGTCGTCAATATATTTGGGAAGTCCTGTGCCGTCGTGCATGGTAAGCATCGAGGATGACACCGGACGCGGACGGCGTGTGAACATCCGATCGCCGTCGTCGGCATCATCGTCCTCGTAGTAAGGCACAGCGGCGGCAACCGCCGTTCTGCGAGGCGTGGGCTTTTCCGGCTCGGGCTCGGGTTCGGACTCTGCGGTCTCCTCCCGTGCCGCTGCGGCTGCCACAAGCTCATCGGGCATCTGCACATCGGTGGGACGGGAGCGGCGGCGCTTGCGTTTAGGGCGGCTGACCGCTTCCCTGGGCGCCTTGGGCTCATCGTCCTCGTAGGGTATTATCAGAGGCAGGTCGTCCTCGTGATCGGAGACGTCCTCACTCTCGGGTTCGTCGGTGTTCCCGTCGGTACTGTCATTCTCCACGGGTTCTTCGACAGCAACATCGGGAGTGTCTTCCTCAGCCGATTCCTCCGCAGGCTCGTCGGGGACATCCTCCGCAGCAGTCTCCACGGGAATCTCCTCAGGGACTTCTTCCTCTGACGGTTCCTCGACAGGTTCTTCGGGAACGTCTTCTTCAACGGGTTCTTCAGCCGCCTCGTCGGCAGCTTCTTCCTCGGCCGCTTCGGCGGTGCTGTCATCTTCAGAGGATTCCTGCTCCTCCATGACCTCTGCGGCGATCAGCGGCTGCGCGGAGCTGTCTTCCTCCGCTGCCTTCCCTTCTTCCGCCTCAGGCTCCACGGGCTCGTCGGCTTCGGCGGTGCTGTCGTCGGTTTCGTCCGCGGTGTCCGCTGTCTCCCCGTCTGCATCGGCGGTGTCGGCATCGGAAGCATCATCGGACGGCTCGTCGGCTTCGTCCTCGTCGGGAATGTCATATTCCACCGTGGGGATCTCCGGAATTTCCGGCTCGGCAGGCAGCTCGGGTTCGGGCTGAGGCGCCGCGCTCTTTTCGGGAGCATCATCGCCCACAGCCGCTGCGATAACAGCCGCACCTGCCGCGGCAAGCACTGCGGCTCCGGCAGCTGAGCCGTTCGCTTCGGGCTCAGTCTCTGGCTCCACTGTAATAGAGGGCAGGCTGTCCAGCATCGCCTTCAGACCTGCGCCGCGCACCGGGGCAGGCGCCGCCTTAGGCACAGGCACGAACACGGGAACCGGTTCGGGTTCGGGTTCGGGTTCGGGCTCGGGTTCAGGTTCGGGAATGGGTTCAGGCTCGGGCATTTCGGGAGCCTCCTCCTGCACATCCGCGCCGCTGTCCAGCAGCTCGGTCACTGCCGCTGCGACCGAAACGGCAGCCGCGGCGTTTATATTCGATTTTGTGTCTTCATCATTATCGGCGATGGGGATCAGCACGATATCGTCATCGGCGGCTTCCTCCGTCTGAGGAGCCTGTTCCTCGATATCAGCTTCCATATCGCCTTTCGGGGTTCTGATTTCTTCCTGCACTTCTATCCCCTTGCTCTCCTGCACCGGCTCAAACGCCGGGAAGAAGGTTTCCATTTCCTTTTCGGACAGCACCACAGGAACCCATCTGACCGTCTTGTTTCCGCTTTCGTCCTCCGATTCCAGCGCGATGAGGGGCTGGCCGTCGTCGTTGAGTCGGAGACGGACATCGGGGGGCTGCTGGATGAAGTCGATGTCGCCGAAATCGGCTTCATCGCCTCGGGCAAGGCTTTTTGCCTCGCGGACGGCTCGTTCCTGTATCTGTCTGAGTCGCTGCTGCGTTTTCGGGTCGCGCATGGCACGGGGGCGACGGTCGCCCTCCTGTTCCCGTCTGCGAGCTTCCTCCGCCTCCTGAGCGGCACGGCGTGCCTGCTCGGCTTCGGCGGCACGGGCAGCTTCCAGCTCGCGGCGGCGGGCGGCTTCCGCCTCACGCTGCCGATTGGCAGCTTCCTGCTGCTGGCGCTGTCTGCGCGCGTTTTCCTCGCTCTGTCGGCGAGCCGCTTCCTGACGCTCCTCCATATCCCGGATGAAGGTGCTCTGTCCCGGCTGCGCTCCCAGATAGGGATTGACGTGCCCGGGACCGTAGCGGTCGCTGTAGCGCGGTGAATTGGGGCGCTTTCCGCCCGGTCGATTGTTGTTGTTTCCTGCCAACGGCGCTCCCCTCCTCTGTTCTGCCGCGTTCTTTCGTTCCCCTGTGGCTCAGAGGGTCAACGGACCTGTCCGTCTCCCTCGATGATATACTTCATGCTGGTCAGCTCGCGCAGACCCATGGGTCCGCGGGCGTGCAGCTTCTGGGTGGAAATGCCGATCTCGGCTCCCAGACCGAAAACGCCGCCGTCGGTGAAACGGGTGGAGGCGTTGACGTACACCGCTGCGCTGTCGATCTCGGCGGTGAAGCGTCGGGAGCTTTCAAGAGATTTTGTGACTATGCACTCG
>SVPO01000004.1 GCA_015065795.1 Oscillospiraceae bacterium
GCCTACAACGGTACCTTCGACTACCTTTCCGTTTGTATTTGAGTTCTTGAATGATTCTTCAAGCAACGCAGCAAAGTTTTCATCATTGGAATAGATTTCAGACATGGATTCCAATACCTCCTTAATTATACCCGCAGGAGTGGATGCCCCTGCAGTAATGCCAATGTCATGCGCGCCCCGAACCTCATCAGCCGGGAGTTCTGCGGCGGTCTCTATCAGACACGCCCGTCCGTGCTCCGAGCATATCGACAGCAGCTTCTGTGTGTTGGAGCTGTTCCTGCCGCCAATCACCAGCATGAGATCGCATTGCGCAGCAAGTTCCCTCGCCTCGCTCTGCCGATTCTGAGTCGCATTACATATTGTATCAAAAATAATGGCGTTAGTAAACACCTTTTTTATGATTTCAGAGCAAATTTCCCAGCTATTTGTGTCGAAAGTTGTTTGCGCTACAACAGTAATGGGCATTTCCTCGGAAAATATGTTACTTTTGACGAGATCATCCAGTTCCTGAGCCGAACCAAAGACGTGATACTCCCCGGAGCAGTGGCCACTGATGCCCAGAACCTCCGGATGGCTGGCGTCTCCGGCGATGAGGACCACTCTCCCCTCCGCCGACGCTTTGCTGACGATGGAGTGGATCTTCGCCACAAAGGGACAGGTTGCGTCAACGTACTCGATGCCGCGCGCCTTAAGCTCGTCGTATATCGAAGCGGCAACGCCGTGGGAGCGGATGACCAGAACTCTGTCCTGTTCCGCCTCGGCAGGAGATCTGACGATCGTGACGCCGCGGCGCTCAAAGTCGCTGATAACCTGAGGATTGTGGATTATGGGACCAAGGGTGCACACACGTCTGCCCTCGTCCACCAGCTTTTCCACCGTTTTGACCGCGCGGTCCACGCCGAAGCAGAACCCCGCAGTCTTTGCCAGGATGGTTCTCATACTCCGACCGCCTCGCCGGTTTCAGCTTCTTTTTTTTCCGCTTTTTCCGCAGTCTTTTTATCATCATCAGCGGTGATGCGCGGAAGTCCGCGGTACTCACGGCAATCGTTCTGCAGCTCGGTAATGATGTTCATGAGCTTACGGGTAGCTTCGCGGTACTCTCTGGGAGAGCCGGTAACAACTCCCAGCTCCTCGGCGGTGACGGGATCACCGAAGGCGATGGTATATTTACTGCCGATTCTCAGGGCGCTTTTCTTGGAGAACACAGCAAAAGGATAGATCGGAACGCCGGACTGATGGGCAATGAGCAGCACGCCTGCCTTGCCGCGTCCGACCTTGCCGTCCTTTGAGCGGGTGCCTTCCGGGAAGATGCCCAGAATCTTGCCGTCCACCAGCATCTGCTCGGCGGTGCTGAGGGATTCGGTATCTGCCGAGCCTCGCTCAACGGGGAACGCACCGTAGTTGCCGCAGACCCAACCAAGGAACTTGTTCTTGAACAGCTCCGCCTTTGCCATATAGCGGATCTGGCGCTTCTGAGCAAAGTACAGGAACACCGGATCTGAAAAATGAATATGGTTGCCTGCCGCAATGGCAGCTCCTTCTTTCGGCAGATTCTTCTTGCCCTTGATGATCCTGAGTCCGTAGATGGTGTATACAAGAGGACCGGCGATGGGCATGGTCAGTCTGTAGAGCCACGTCTTACTGTCCTTCTTTGCTTTTTTATTCTTGTTGCCCATGGCGAACACCCTTTCCGATTTCTATTCGTGAAGCGACCGATCAGTTTTCAGCCAGACGGTCGGTGATGGTCTTGTAGAGAAGCTCCTCGGAATCCGCCAGCGAAAGACCGGTGGTATCCACGATAAGCGAATCAGCCGCAGGCTTGAGTGGCGCGACCTCGCGGTGGGAGTCGTTGTAATCGCGCTGGTTGACTTCCTCGAGAACGACTTTGTAGTCGATGTCCATGCCCTTGTCGCGAAGTTCTCTGTAGCGGCGCTGGGCGCGCTCCTCCGGAGATGCGGTAAGGAATATCTTCACCTGCGCGTTGGGCAGAACGACGGTACCGATATCTCTGCCGTCCATGACCACATTGTTTGTCTCGGCAATATCCTGCTGCAGGTCAAAGAGGAACTGGCGCACAGCCACTACGGCAGAAACCACGGACGCCGCCTTGGACACCTCGGGAGAGCGGATAACCCCGCTGACATTCTCGCCGCAGAGATACACGCGCTGCTCGCCGCCTACATACTTGAGCTCGATATCCATCATAGGCACAAGAGCGCTGACCGCAGCGGAATTATAGATATCCGTTCCGCGCTCAAGCACAAAGAGAGCCGCCGCGCGATAGAGCGCACCGGTATCAACGTATATGTAACCAAGACGCTTTGCCACGGCACGGGCAAGGGTACTTTTTCCTGCACCGGCAGGACCGTCGATGGCGATATTTATAGGCATAGAATACCTCCGTAGTAATTTAGTTAACGCAATAGATATATGTTGTTATGCCGAATACAAGGATAACGAAAGCCGATACACACAGCATAAAGACCGACAGCCACCGGCGTTCGTTCCAGAACATACCAGCCTGCAGGGCAAGCACAAGCCCCATGACCGGCATATGCGCATCAACGCTGATGACGTTCAGAAGTCGGAGTACAACCAGCACGATCACCGCAAAGGAAAATGCAATAACCAGAACAGCGATAATGCTTCTCCTCTTTTTCTCCTTCTCACTGATGGTCGTCTGATTATTCACGTTCATCGTCATCTCTCCAAAATTTTTTATTCTGCCGCAGCCGAGCTGCCGGCACAGTGACCGGTAGAAAGGGCGATCTGCAGATTGAAGCCGCCGGTGTGGGCATCCACGTCGATGACCTCTCCTGCAAAATACAGTCCTGCTGCCTTCTTCGACGCCATGGTGCCGGGATCGATCTCGGACACCTTCACGCCGCCGGAGGTGACTATTGCCTCCTCGACCGGACGGAAAGCCTTAACCGTCAGCCTGTATCCCTTGAGCAGAGAAACCAGCGCGGCACGCTGCTCACGGGAGATGGAATTGACCTTGGTGTCCCCCGGAATACCGGAACGGGCAATGATAACCGGAACCATGCTCGATGGCAGCAGACCGCCCATGGCGTTGTGCAGGTCGCGGTTGAGATTCTGAGAGAAGTCGCGCAATATACGGGCATCCAGCTGCTCCGGTGTGAGCGCCGGCTTGAGGTCGATGGTGACCGTGTGACCCTCAGCAGATTTCATATGAGAGCTGGCGCTGAGTATCACCGGTCCGGACAGTCCGAAGTGGGTAAACAACAGCTCGCCGAAATCGGTATACACCTTTTTGCCTTTTGCGTTGGTGACGGTTATGGCTATGTTTTTCAGGGCAAGCCCCTGCATTGCGGCACATTCGTTTTCTGCCGTAACAAGAGGCACCAGTGAAGGCTTGGGATCAATGATGGTGTGTCCCACCTGCTGCGCCAGACGGTAGCCGTCTCCTGTTGATCCTGTCAGCGGATAGGAGCAGCCGCCGGTGGCGATCACGCAGGCATCGCAGCGCCATTCTTTGCCGTCGGCGACAACGCCGATCACCCGTTCATCTTCAACAATCAGGCTCTCAACGGAGCACTCGCCGACGTAGCGTACGCCTTTTTTCCGGCAGCAATTGACCAGAGCGTCGTTGATATCCATAGCCTTGTCCGACACGGGAAACACTCTGCCGCCGCGTTCGGTCTTCAGCGGAACTCCCTGACTTTCAAAGAATCCCATCGTGTCCTGCGTACCGAACCGCGAGAACGCGCTGTAGAGAAAACGGGGATTGACAGCGGTATTCTCGATGAGCTTTGCGGTATCGCAATTGTTGGTTATATTGCACCGACCCTTGCCGGTTATCATCAGCTTTCTGCCCTGCCTGCGGTTTTTCTCCAGCAGGGTCACCTTTGCCCCTGCCGAAGCGGCACTGATAGCCGCCATCATGCCCGCAGGACCTGCGCCGATCACGATCACATTCATCTGATTATTCTCTTTCTGCCAATTATCACATTATATAATAAAATATTCCGGCCGCCAATTCAATAGTGCTCCACGGCAGCCTCAAGAGAAAAAACCGGCAGCAGTGCCGGTTTTTTTGTCCCTATTTGATATGGAGCGTTTTGCGCAGCGGTCCCTGAAGACGGCGTATATACAGAGTCACCGCAAGGGTGAGTGTATAGTCGTACAGCGGAAAAGCAATGTTTCCGCACAGAAGCAGCAACGGCACAGCCCACTTGCCCAGAGTGCCGTCATCCAGAGTGCCTTCGGTCAGCACAAAGGTAACAAGGGATACCGCCGCCACTGCGGTCAGGTTGAAAAATGCAAACTTCGCCAGATATTCGGGAACCCGATGCGGTATGCGCTCGAAATATTTCTTGATGATCGGATAGATCCCGAACAGAAATATATACATGATCGCCGCTTCTTTGGTCGGCAGCAGTATCATCGAAAGGAGGCTGACCGCTGCATAGGCAGTCAGCGCCGTACCGGTACCGAATTCGATGGACGGCACCAGCAGCAGAGCTCCTGCAACCATCGGGATGCAGTAATTGAGCGCCGGATCCACCAGCGAAGCCGCCATGATTACAATGGAAAGACCGCAAAGCACACCGCAAAGCGCCATGCGAACAGTCTGCTTTCTCATTTAGCAGCAGGAGATAATGTCACCGCCGCAGCACTCGCAGCACTGGTCAGCACACAAGAAGCTGCAGCAGGTGGAGCACAGATTGCAGCCCACGCCCTCTTTGCCGCTGATCTTGTAGCCGCCGACTCCGCCGCCTCTCATCTTGGTGGCCTGATTGAAAGCGGCACGATACTCGTTGTTGTTGGGATCCATATTAACAGCAGTCTGCAGATAAGTATAGGACTGCTCCAGCCAGCCGCGGCTGTACAGCACGGTACCCTTGAGGAAATACCACTCGGCACTGCGGCGATCGGCAGCAACCATGTTGAGCACTTCATCAGCGTCGTCATATCTGCCTGCCATGATAAGTCCGCGGACATTAGCAAAGTCGGTGGAGGTGCTGTATCTGCCGGCATTGCCGGAGGAATAGGACGAACCCGCACCGGGTTTGCTGCCGGTGTTCCTGTTGCCTGCGCCCCAGCTGCCCCAGCCGGATTTTGCGCTGCTCTGAGCACCACCGGAATTGGAAGCGGAGCCGGCACCGGCAGAGGAACTGCCGCCGTTTTTGCGTTCCTTCATTACGGTATTGTAAGCCTCATTGACCTCACGCATCTTGTCAGCAGCGACGTCGGCAATGTCAGGAGCATTGCTGTAATTGTCGGGATGATACTTCTTGGCAAGGGCGCGGTATGCTTCCTTTACCTCTGCATCGGTTGCTGTGCGGGGTACACCCAGAACATCATACGGATTGTTCATTAAGCTGCAGCTCCTTCTCATTCAGTGCCTTGCGCTGAGCTTCACCCAACCCAAGCCACAGGATATTTTCAAATATTGGCGCATAAACGCCGGTATCGAGTAATTCAAACGCGGTCAGCGCGCGCGCGACGGTCATGTTGAGGCACTCGTTGGCATACAGCCGAACCTCGGACCACAGCGGCGTGTTGTTATCAATATCGTCCTTTGTCAGCCCGAAACGTGCGGCAAAGGGATTGAAATTCTTTTTCTTTACATCCTCAGCCAGATCGTCGAAAGCATCGATCAGATATATCCACCGACCGAAAAAGTAGCCGAAATCCTTGAGCACACGTCGGTCGGTGTCACTGGCGGCAACCATCTGAGCAAGCTCGGAGATAAGCCGTGCGCTGGGCTCCGCCGCGGAATCCACCGAACAGTCCTCCGCCTTTTCGGCGGCAGCCTGATCAGCCATGCACTTTGCCACCAGCGCGTCCAGCTCGGGGTATCTTTTCTTTGCCTTTCTGCGAAGCGGCGCAGCTGTCAGTCTGAGAAACCTCCAGCCCAGAGCACGGAACCAGCCGCTGTCGGCGATGTTGTCGCTCAGCTTGTGGTAATACATCTCCGCAGTCATTGCGCAGGTCATCCTGAAGCCTTCCTTATCCTCCGTCTTGCAGTAGCTGCACTTCTTGAGAGGATTGAAAACGCAGCATTTGCGTTCCACGCAGGGCGACTGTTTGTGAAGCGCCATATAGAGCAGAGCCACAAAGGTGAAATCGTAATTGAGCAGCATACGCGAAAAAGGACCGTAGCCCTTTCCCAGCTCCTTGCACAGGGTGCAGTATACCGCTTTGTACTGCTCATACTCACAGATGCGCATCTGGGGCTTGAAAATGCGAACGTATCCGAACATTCAGCCTCACCCCCACGCATCCTCTTGCTCAAGATAATATTATAAATTATCCCGCCATCGAATTTATGAACATTCTGTAAACATTCAACAAGGTTCGCCGAAGTATTTCTGATTCAGCAGTTTTTTCAGATACTGACCGGTATACGACTCCTCGCAGGCAGCGACTTCCTCGGGCGTGCCGCTGACCACGACGGTGCCGCCCCTGTCGCCGCCCTCGGGACCGAGATCGATGATATGGTCGGCGGTCTTGATGAGCTCAAGGTTATGCTCAATGACCACAACAGTGTTGCCGTCACCCACCAGACGCTGCAGCATTTCGATGAGCCGCTGAACGTCGGCGGTGTGCAGTCCAGTCGTCGGCTCGTCCAGCACAAAGATCGTACGTCCCGTGGCGCGCTTTGCCAGCTCGGTGGCAAGCTTGACGCGCTGTGCCTCGCCGCCCGAAAGAGTGGTCGCCGGCTGTCCCAGCTTGACATATCCAAGACCGGCATCGTAGAGGGTCTGTATCTTTTTTGCGATCTTGGGATGGTTGGCAAAGAAGCCCAGAGCCTCCTCCACCGTCATCTCAAGGACATCGTTGATATCCTTGCCCTTATACTTGACCTCCAGTGTCTCGCGGTTGTAGCGTCTGCCCTTGCACACCTCGCAGGGGACGTAGATGTCCGGCAGAAAGTGCATTTCGATCTTGACGATACCGTCGCCCTCACACGCCTCGCAGCGTCCGCCCTTCTTGTTGAAGGTGAATCTGCCCTGATCGTAGCCGCGCATTTTGGCGTCGGGAGTCTGGGCGTAGAGCTGACGGATGTCGGTGAACATACCGGTATAGGTGGCAGGATTGGAGCGCGGAGTGCGTCCGATGGGGGCCTGATCTATATCCACGATCTTGTCAAGGAACTCCACGCCGTCTATGCCGTCGTGATCACCGGAGTGACACTTGGCGCGGTTGAGCTTTGAAGCAAGGCTCTTGTAGAGGATCTCGTTAATGAGTGATGATTTGCCCGAGCCGGACACGCCTGTGATGCAGGTCAGCGTACCCAGAGGAATGGACACGTCGATATTCTTCAGGTTGTTCTCACGGGCACCGCGAATGGTAAGCATATTGCCCGTACCCTTGCGGCGTTCGGCAGGCACGGGAATCACTCGCTTGCCGGAAAGAAACTGACCTGTGATGGAATTCTCGCACTTCATCAGCCCCTTGACGTCGCCGGAATAGACGATCTGTCCGCCGTGGATGCCGGCGCCGGGACCCACCTCCACGACATAGTCGGCGGCACGGATGGTATCCTCGTCGTGCTCCACGACCACCAGTGTGTTGCCAAGATCACGCAGATGGCGCAGGGTATCCAGCAGCTTGTCGTTGTCACGCTGATGCAGACCGATGCTGGGCTCGTCAAGAATATACAGCACACCCATCAGGCAGGAACCGATCTGGGTGGCAAGTCGGATGCGCTGGCTTTCGCCGCCGGAAAGCGTACCCGACGCTCTGGAAAGCGTGAGGTAATCCAGTCCCACGCTGCGCAGGAAGCCCAGTCGTCCGCGTATTTCTTTCAGTATGGGATCGGCAATGAGCTTGTCACGGCCGGAAAGCTCCAGCACGTCAATGAATTCCAGGGTATCGTTGACCGAGAGGTCGGTGAGGGCAGCGATGCTCTTTTCCCCCACTGTGACCGCCAGCGCCTCTTTTCTCAGTCGCTGACCGTGGCACTCCTCGCAGGGGACACCGCTCATGTATGCCTCTATCTCGCCCTTCATCCACGAGCTTGTTGTCTCGCGGTAACGACGGTCGAGATTGTTGATTATTCCTTCAAACTCGCTGCTGAAGGTGCGTTTGCCGTAGCTGTCGGAGCGTGTGCAGCTCAGCTTGGTACCCTTGGAGCCGTAAAGGAGCGCGTCAAACGCATCCTCGGAAAGCTCGCTCATCGGCGTATCAAGAGTGAATCCATAGTGATCGGCAACGGCGCGCAGGTACATTCTGGCAATGGAATTGTCGTCGCTGTTGGTCCAGCCGGGAGCCTTTATCGCGCCGCTGTTGATGGACAGGCTCATATCGGGAATGAGCAGATCGGGGTCAAGGCGCATGAATATACCCAGACCGGAGCACTTGTGGCAGGCTCCGAAGGGGTTATTGAAGGAGAACATTCTGGGGGCAAGCTCCTCCAGACTGACACCATGCTCGGGGCAGGCGTAATTCTGGGAGAAGGTGATATCCTCGCCGTCCACCACGCTGATGACCGTCAGTCCGCCGGCAATACCGGAGGCTGTCTCGATGGAATCGGTAAGACGTGTACGCATCTCCTCACGGGCAACAAGGCGGTCCACCACGATCTCCACGGTATGCTTGATGTTCTTGTCCAGCTTGATATCCTCGGAGAGGTCGTAGACATTGCCGTCCACCCTCACACGGGCAAAGCCGGACTTGCGCGCCGCCTCGAATTCCTTCTGCTGGGTGCCCTTTTTGCCGCGCACCACAGGTGCAAGCACAAGGAATCGCGTCCCCTCGGGCAGCTCCATGATCTGATCGACGATCTGGTCGATGCTCTGCTGCTCGATCTTCTGTCCGCACACCGGACAGTGGGGCACACCCACGCGGGCGTACAGCAGTCGGAGATAGTCGTATATCTCGGTGACCGTACCAACCGTGGAACGGGGATTCTTGGAGGTGGTTTTCTGGTCGATGGAGATGGCAGGCGAAAGACCCTCGATGTAATCAACATCGGGCTTTTCCATCTGTCCGAGGAACATTCTGGCGTAGGATGAAAGGGACTCCACATACCTGCGCTGACCCTCGGCGTAGAGAGTATCGAAGGCAAGGGAGGATTTGCCCGAGCCGGAAAGACCGCTGAAAACGGTCAGCTTGTCTCTGGGCAGCTCCACGTCCACGTTCTGCAGATTGTTGACTCGCGCGCCTTTTATGAAAATGCGTTTGGATGACATATATTATTCCTCTTGTTTATTTCTTGCTGTGTTCTTTTTTGGCACCACAGGGCTGCCGCCGGTGTTCTCCTGCTGCAGCGCGCGGATGCGGTCACGCAGATATGCCGCCTGCTCGAAATCCAGCAGCTTTGCGGCATCCTTCATCTGCTTGGTAAGGTCGCTTATGAGCTTTTCGCGCTCGGCACGGGTCAGCTTGCGCTGCTTGCCGGTGACGCTCTCTTTGGCGGTGATCTCCAGCACCTGAGGCATCTTCTTGACGATGGTCGTCGGGGTGATGCCGTGCTTTTCATTATATTCCTTCTGTACGGCACGTCGGCGTTCGGTTTCGGATATTGCCGTCTCCATGGCTTCGGTGACCTGATCGGCGTACATGATAACCCGACCCTCGGCGTTGCGCGCCGCGCGTCCGATGGTCTGAATGAGTGATGTGGTGTTGCGCAGGAAGCCCTGCTTGTCCGCGTCGAGGATGGCGACCAGTGACACCTCGGGCATATCAAGACCCTCGCGCAGCAGATTGATGCCCACCAGCACGTCATAGACACCCATACGGATATCACGCACGATCTCCATGCGTTCCACGGTGTCAATGGCGTGGTGGATATAGCGCACCTTTATGCCCAGCGACTCAAGGTAGGCGGAAAGATCCTCTGCCATCTTCTTGGTCAGGGTGGTAATGAGCGTTCTGCCGCCTGCGTCGGTGGTCTTGTTGATCTCGGAAACAAGGTCGTCGATCTGACCCTCCACCGGTCGGACGGAGATCTCCGGATCCAGCAGTCCCGTGGGACGGATGACCTGCTCCACGATCTGGCTGCTCTGGTCGCGCTCGTACTGCGCAGGCGTCGCGCTGACATATACCACCTGATTGATCTTGCCGTCGAACTCGTCAAAGGTCAGGGGGCGGTTGTCGTATGCCGAGGGCAGACGGAAGCCGAAATCAACCAGATTCTTCTTGCGCGCCCTGTCGCCTGCCTGCATGGCTCTGACCTGAGGTATGGTGACGTGGGATTCGTCCACAATGAGCAGAAAATCCTTCGGGAAGTAATCCAGCAGCGTAAAGGGCATACTGCCTGCAGGTCTGCCGGAGATCACCCGTGAATAGTTTTCGATGCCGGGGCAGAAGCCGATCTCCTGCATCATTTCGATATCGTACATGGTGCGCTGCTCGATGCGCTGGGCTTCGATGAGCTTGTCGTTCTCCTTGAACCACTTTACGCGCTCCCACATCTCGTCCTCGATATTTTTGAGCGCCAGCTGCATCTTATCCGGAGGCACGATGTAATGCGAAGCCGGATAGATGGCGACGTGACTGATTACCGCCTTGAGCTCGCCCGTGAGCACGTTGATCTCGGTGATGCGGTCGATCTCATCGCCAAAGAATTCCACGCGGAATGCCGTATCGCTGGAGTAAGCCGGGAATATCTCCACAACATCTCCGCGCACACGGAACTTGTTGCGCACAAAGCTGACATCGTTGCGCTCGTAGCGCAGCTGGATGAGCTTCTGGAGCACCTCGTCCCTTGGCTTTATCATGCCCTGACGCAGGGAGAGTATCATCTCGCGGTAGTCGATGGGGTCGCCCAGCGTGTATATACAGGACACGCTGGATACGATGATGACGTCGTCGCGCTCGGACAGCGATGCCGTTGCCGAATGGCGCAGCTTGTCGATCTCGTCGTTGACCGAGCTGTCCTTTTCAATATAGGTATCAGTGGTGGGAATATATGATTCCGGCTGATAGTAGTCGTAGTAGCTGACGAAAAACTCAACGGCGTTCTCCGGGAAGAACTCGCGGAACTCGTTGCACAGCTGTGCCGCCAGCACCTTGTTGTGGGACAGCACCAGCGTTGGGCGGTTGACCTGAGCGATGACATTCGCCATGGTGAAGGTCTTGCCGCTGCCGGTGACTCCCAGCAGTGACTGCGCACGGTCACCGCGTTTGAGACCGTCCACCAGCCGGCGAACCGCCTCCGGCTGATCTCCGGTCATATTGAATTCAGAATGAAGCTTGAAATCCATTTAGCTACCCTTTCTGACAGGAATCGATTCAGAACAGCGAATTATAGTTTTTGCTGCAGGCAAGGGAAATATAATCCTCACGGGCAACAATTATGTGGTCGATGAGACGCACGCCTATGACCTCCAGAGCGCGCCTGACCTCGATGGTCGTGTTAAGGTCATCACGCGAGGGCAGAGCGGTGCCTCGCGGGTGGTTATGGGCGATGATAGCCGCGGTGGCGTTGTATCGCAGGCACATCTCGATTATTCCGCGCCTGTCCACAGATGAAAAATTCACCGATCCCGTAGACACAAATTCATCTCCCAGCAGATTCCACCGGTTGTCAAGGCATGCCACGAGCACCCTTTCCACCGGTTCGCCTGTGAAGCGGTTGGCGATATACTGTTCGACCATGGTGCGTCCGGAAATTCCTGCACGCGAGAGCAGCTCCTCTCGATACACCCGAAATACCTGAGGGATCATTGAAAGCAGTATCGCCGCGCTCTCCCCCACTCCGTCTATCTTCATCAGCGATCTGTAATCCGCGCCCAGCACCTCGGAAATATTGCCGTGATAGGCGTTGAGCAGTCGATGCGCTATCTCATTTGTGTCAACACGAGGGATGGCGTAAAAAAGAAGAAGCTCAAGGATATTGTGTTTTTCGAACTTGTCCAGTCCTTCTTCCAGAAAACGCTTTCGAACTTTCGCCCTGTGATTTTTATGAAGATTACCTTCTACGGCTGTAATGGGACTGATGCGCTCCTCGACAGGCTTAATCGTAAAGCTTCTGTCGATGGTCTTGGTGCAGACACCACTCGAGCACTCATCCATCTTTCCTCCGGGATCGGACATATTCAGTTCCTCGGCAAGCAGTCGATCGATCGTCTCATCGTCCAGAGCGTTGCTCCTGATACGATCAAACTCACTGCCGATATTCTCCAATATTTCGGAAAGCGCATCCTCTTTTGGCATAAATATCCCTCCCGAAAGTGTTTTGATTCATTATACCAAACTTTTGTTCGTTTGTGAAGATGCAAAGCATATTGTTTTTTCGCCGCACGGAAAAACCGCCCCTGCCGCAGCTGCAGCAGGGGCGGTTATGCGTTTTTCGTAAATCCTTTCGTCAGACAACCGTAATCATCTGGAAGAATATCTGCCGCGCATATAAGTCTTGATCTTGGGCAGATAGAGCTTGATGAGAACGAAAACCACAGTGGCAAAGGACAGAACAAACAGCACGATCACTACGGGCGGGATAGTCTTGGGCTCATAGAAATCACCGCTGACCGGGCCCTTGCCGTCCACGTTGGTTCCACCGTTGGTTCCACCGTTAGTGCCACCGTTGGTGCCTGTGCTGGTTACCACCTTTTCCTGAACCACCACCGCGAAGGGCGACAGAGACTGGACGTAGATAGACATCTTGCCGTCCTCCTTGATGATATCCATATGGGTGGTATTGTCAACAAAGGAACCGTTGTGGTGGAAGATTCGGACAGTTTTGCCTTCGTAGGAATCGCCAAGATTGAAGGTCAGGGACGCGCTGGTTCCAGACTTGATCTTGCTCCAGCCTTCCATATCCTGCTCGTTGTCGAAAACCAGCTTGATCTCATAAGCCTGAGCAATGTACTGAGTGTAATCCTTATTGTTCTTCACCAGCGCTTCCTTCATCTGATTGTACAGACTGGGATAGCACTCGGCGAGGCTCTCAACACTCAGCTTTGCCTGATAGTGAAGCGAGCCGGTGATCTCGATGCCCGAAGCGTTGTCGACGAGAGTTCTTGCCGCATAGATGGGCTTGAAATCAGCGTTGAGCGCAGCGCTGGCATCGGTGATTCCGGTGGCAACGTAGGTGTAGGAACCGTCCTTGTTGCGAACCGCCTTGTCAAGCACATCCTTTCCGGACAGCTTGAGTGTGTCGAGATAATAACCCTCGTCAGGAGTAATGGTAAAGGTAACCGTATCCTCACTGTTGACATTCTGGCTTCCGGAGGGAGAGATTGTACCGCCGGTGGATGCGGAGGGGATGATCGTGGAGCCGGGAGCGCGCTTGAAGGTGGCTTCCACCTTCCTGTCAGCCTTGATGTCGCTCAGGGTGTAGGTTGCGATACCGGTGGAGGAATCGACCGTGGCATCCCCCAGAACGCTCGTGCCGTCCACGAGAATGTCAGCAACCGCGCAGGCACCGCTGCTGTCGGCGGAAGGCTTGACGGTGATCTTCAGGGAATCTCCGGAGGGAACCTTGATGTCGCCAACGGGAGAAATAGTGCCGTTGGGACCGGCGGAAAGGCTCACCGTGACGTAGGTTTCGGTAGTCTTACCGAACACGACCGTCTTGTCGGTGCTGTCAGAAGTGACCTCCAGCGAACCGGAATCGGGGAAGAAACGATCGGCGTAATCGGTTGCGTCGGTAATCTTGGTTCCGTCACCGACCGCGATGATGTCACCCTTCTTGGAGGGAGCGCTGATACCGATGCGAGCGCTGTCGGACAGATCGCCGCAGATGACAATGGGAACAGCAGAGGCGTTGTGAACATTGCTGAGGGCGTTGGAACCGCCGGAGTTTGCAGCTATGTTGACATCACCGGCAATGTTCATCAGACCGGTGTTATAAACACCGCCCACGCCGTTTTCAACGCACTTGTTATAGGCAGCAGTGGTGTCGGTAAGCTTGATTATGCCATCATTATAGACCGCACCGCCGTTGATCCTTGCGGCGTTGTCACTGATCATGCAATCAGTCAGATCCAGCTTGCCGGCGTTGTAGATCGCGCCGCCGTAGTTGGCATAGCTGCCGGAGAACACTGCGTTCTTGATCTCAGCCTCACCGGAACCGCCGTTGTACAGGGCGCCGCCGTAATTGTCGGCAGCGGAATTGCCCTTGGAGGAGCATCCGTTGACAAAGGCACTCTCGCCGCTGACGGAAAGCTTGCCGTGGTTGGCAACCAGAGCCGCGCCGCCGTCAGTACCGGCGTTGGTAAGCGGACTGACAGAAACGATCTCCGCGCCGCCATCCAGAACGATATTCTTGAGCGTAAGCTCGCCGTCCGGAGATACATAGAAGATCGCGCCGCTGTAATTGTCGGCACGGCTGATCCGCGCGGAATTCTCGGCGCTGACGGTGATCTCCACGTCCTGGGGCACCACAAGAGCACCGTTGACAACCTCATCTCTGAGCATCTTGATCTCGTCGCCGTTCTTTGCGGCGGCAAAAGCTTCTGCAAGAGTGTGGTATTCCTCGGATCCGATGGATGCCGCGAAATCATGGTGCTGCACAAGGGCTGCATAGACCACATCGGGATTGCTGCCGGTACCTCTGGCGACGTCAAAGGACACCATACCGTCCTTGACCAGCAGATCCTTGTGGAGCATTCCGCCCACAGCCTTGTCTCCGTCCACCATACCGTTGTAGGATACAACGTCAATGTGATCGCCGTCGTCAGCGAACCTGGAGACATTCATGGAGATCGTAACAAAGGGTACTTCCTTGATGGAACCGAGAACCGCGGAATTGTCGGCAGGAGTATTGGTCATTCCGGGTTCCAGTCGGAAATATCCGCTGAAGGAATCGTTGACATTCTCCTTGACCTTGCTCATCTGAGCCTTGACAGTGCTGTCGCTGTCAGCCGATCCCCATACGAAATAGTCAGCCTTAAGGGTATTGGCGTAGGGATTCATCTTTGTCGCGGAGTATTTGAAGTCCACAGTGCGAGCTCCGCCGGTTTCAGAATCGAAGACTATGGAATCGTTATGAGCGTACAGATAGCTGCCCACATTATCCACGGGCACGTTGTCGCTCTGGAGAGTCTTGGGCGCGTAGTTGTAGCTCGCGCCGACAGTAACGGTGTACTTTTCTCCGGCCTTTGCCCCATCCAGAGCAGTGATAAGGTACTGCTCCTGAACTCCTGCGGTGCCGGCGATTTTTTCAGCGGAAACCGCAGCGGTGTCGGAAGGAGCGATGCTCAGGGTGGAGCCGCTGGGATAGTTGAGAACAAACAGCGCGGTGCCGTCCTTGGCCTTCAGATTGATGACGCTGTCAAACGCAGGAATTGCAGTGACAGCACCGGTATCATCAGTGGTCTTGAGCGCCACGGATATACATTCGCTTGCCGCGGCGAGAACCGCATCGCTGCCCTGAGTCACCAGCACAGCAGCGGTGGCGTTTTCCGGCTTGAACGCCTGAATGTTTGCCGCGTTGAGAACCTCGGAGTCGCTGCGTGCGACCACCTTACCCTTGGCGGCGGCAGTGCCGTCGGAAAGGAACACATTGATCTCGGAGGAGCTGTCCAGCTGTCCGTTGATGCGAATGGGATTGGCGGAACCGGTGTTGACATAAAGGTCGCTTGCGGTGCTGCCCACCTTGTTGCTCTTGACAACGATCTCGCCGGACAGAACAAGATTTCCGGCGCAGTCCGCGCCGCCTGCTCTGACCGCCGCAACATTGTTCACGACGGTAACATCCTTCATGGCAAGGTTGTCTGCATAGATACCTGCACCGATGTCTGCCTTGTTGCTCCAGGAAACGCCGATGCCGTTGGAGACACCGACGGAGGAATTGAGCAGCTTGCCGTTCTGTGCATAAATGCCGCCGCCCATGGTGCCTGTGGCTCCGTCAACGGGGGTGTTGACAGAAACATCGCAGCCGGAGACCGTACCATCCAGCATATAGATACCGCCGCCGTACTGAGAAAACTCATTGAGGCAGATCTCGCTGGTCAGGGGATTGCCGTCACCGATGATGAGGCTTTCGCTGCCGGTCATGTAAACGCCGGCACCGTTCTGAGCAGTATTATTCTCAATACGGCTCTTATTCCTGATATCAAGTGTACCGTTATCAATGTACACGGCGCCGCCGTTGACACCGTCGGCTCCGTACACCTTGGTGGCGTTGTCCAGAACGAGTGTTCCGTAAACATTCACCATAGGAGCGGCATCCTCAGCTCTGATGTTGCCGTCCATACGGATTCCGTCGAGGATAAGCTCGGCACCGTCGGCAACGGTAAACATCGAGCCGATCCAGGAAGTTGCTCTGGTGATCTCGTCCGCGTCGCCTCCGGCGGAAAGGGTGATTATGTGTCCTGCAGGAACGCTGATGCACTCAGAAAGAGAGTAATTGATAGCAGTAGTGCCGTCCAGCTTCAGATCCTTTGCCAGAACCACCCGGGAAACCGGTGCAGTGCAGGCGGCAAACGCCTCGGACAGGGTAGCATAATTCACGCCGTTGACCGATGCCACGGGAACCTTTGTGCCGTCAAAGCCAGCCTTGACCATGGCGGTACCGTCGGTGAAGGTGTACCAGATACCGTTGGCAACAGAGCCTTCCTTGAGGACTGTGGCAGAGTTGGCTCTGAGCACTACATCAAAGCTGTCTTCGGGAATGGTGTATCCGCTGCCGGTCCCGGCAACGAGATGCACCGGGAATCCGGGAATCACCGTACCGTTGACGATATCCTGTCCCATATCAGTCTCGACAACGCAGCCGGTGGGATAAGGTGTTGTGTCAAGAACAGGAACCTTCTTGTCGCTGGACGCGCTTATGGTCAGTACGCCGTCAGCGAAAGCGGTATAACCCTTGAGCAGAGTCTCATCGTGATCAAAGAATACCGGAGCCGGATTCTGATTGAGATAATTGTACTGGCTGGGGATAGCAGTGTTATTCTCCAGAGGATAGAGACCTATGGCAGAGGAAGTGGCAAGACTGCTGAAAGACGGAACGTCTCTGTATGTTTCCATGAACAGGTTGCATTCGGCATCGGGAAGTGACGAGGCAGAAGCTGCGGTCGTGTTGCCGTCAATGAGAACCGAGCCGGTTACAGTATACACAGGATTATTGGCAGGTCGATCGCAGAAGTGCAGACCTGCACCGACGGGAGCGGTATTCCCGGTCACAACAGTGCTGCACTGTCCGCCGGTTCCGTTGGCAAGAGAACCGTTGATGCTGATGGCGGAACAGCCGGAGAGATATGCGCCGCCGCCCATACTGGAAGCGGTATTGTCGCTGATGGTACCGTCATTGACAACAAAGCTGCCGCCGTCAGCACAGATGCCGCCGCCGATGTAGGCGCTGTTGCCGCAGATGCTGCCGCCGTCGATGGTCACGCTGCCGTTCTCGGAGAGAATGGCGCCGCCGCGGGAAGCAGGTGAGCCGTTTTTATTATTTGCAAGGGCACCGTTGACATTGATCACGGAACCGTTGCTGACATAAACCAGAGGAGCTTCGGCGGTAACAGCGGAAGCGTTGCCGTCAACGGTGATTCCGTCGCCGATGGTGAGGCTGGAGGAATATCCGAGATTGCTTCCGTTTGCCTCAGCGCCTATGACTTCAAACAGCACGCCGCCAAAGTCAGCGGAACGTCTGATGGTCACGTTGCCGAAAGCAGGACGGAGCACGATCCTTGCGCCCTTGTCGATGACAATGGTATCATGCAGCTCGAAGTCGGAATCGATCTTGAGCTCGACTTCCGTCCCCTGCCCTGCTCCGCTGATCGCGGAAATAAGCTCGTTCATATTGCTGATGGCGTCCGAGCCGGCAAGCGCCATACGAGGCATGGCGGAAAGGATGATATTAAGCGACAGCAGAACGGAAAGCGCCACCAGCAGCGTCTTTCGCGCCTTGCCCTCCTTTTTCATCCACTCTGTGATTCTGTTCAGTTCCCGTCTGATTTTCACAAGTCATTCCTCCTGACCGATTCTCTATATATAATTAAGTATAGATAGAAGCATACAGCATACCTATAGTAGCATACAGTAACTTTACCATACCTTGGTGTCAATGTCAATTATTTGTATATGTTTTACACCGAAAAGCCACTGTAATTACACTTCTTATTTAGTGAATATAAAAAAGAACAGCCGCCCCGAAGGACAGCTGTTCCTATATGCTATTATGAAAAACTCAGTTCACATCGCTGCGTCCGAAGCCGTGAGGCAGCAGGTCAGCAAGTGTCACCTCGCGCCAGCCCTCTTTGCTCACCAGCAGGACCTTGAACTTTTTCGGCTCGCAGAACTCCATAAGCACCTGACGGCACACGCCGCAGGGCGGAAATTCGCCTTCGATGACGCCGTTTTTGCCGCCTGCCACAGCGATGGCTCTGAACTCGGTCACACCCTCGCTGACCGCCTTGAACACTGCGGTGCGCTCGGCACAGTTGGTGGGCGAAAAGGCTGCGTTTTCGATGTTGCAGCCGGTGTATATCTCACCGTTTGCTGCAAGCAGCGCCGCGCCCACGGTGCAGCCGGAGTACGGAGAATAGGAAAACGCCATTGCTTCCTTCGCTTTTTCCACGAGCAGCTGACGTTCGTCCTTCTTTATGCCGCCCGATCTGCGTCCGTATCTGAGCAGCCGCGCAAAGCTCGCACCCTCGGTCTCCTTGGGCACGTCAAACCATTCGGCGATGGTGGCAGCGATGTCGGCAAAGCTGCTGCGCGTGGACAGACCAACGGGAGCGATCTCACTGCCGTACACCAGCAGCGGTACATACTCTCGGGTGTGATCGGTGCTGACATCGCCGGGGTCGCAGCCGTGGTCGGCGGTGATCATCAGCACATCGTCATCACGCAGCTTCGGAAGGAATCCCCCCAGCCAGTGGTCAAACTCGGTCAGGGCGTTTGCGTAACCGTGGATATCGTTGCGGTGACCGTACAGCATATCGAAATCAACAAGATTGATGAAGCACAGACCGTGGAAATCCTTTTCCACAAGAGCATCGACAGCTGCCATGCTCTCCTCGTTGTTGTGGGCTTCGACAGCTTCGGTTATCCCTCGACCGACAAAAACGTCCTTGATCTTGCCCACGGAGATAACGTCCAGTCCGGAATCGCTCAGCACGTCAAGAACCGTGCGCCCCGGAGCCTCGATGGAATAGTCCCGACGGTCGCCTGTACGTGTAAAGCCAGGATACTTGCCAATAAACGGACGGGCAATTATCCTGCCCACGCCGTGTACTCCCTGCATTATGGCGCGCGCCTTTGTGCAGATGTCATACAGCTCCTCCAGCGGCACAACGTCGTTGTGAGCGGCGATCTGCAGCACGCTGTCGGCAGATGTATAGACGATCAGCTTGCCGGTCTTTATATGCTCCTCACCGTAGTCCCTTATGACCTCGGTTCCGGAATAGGGCTTGTTGCACAGCCAGCCGCGGCCGGTCTGCCTGACCAGCTCGTCAAGGATCTCCTGAGGAAAGCCCTCGGGATAGGTGGGCAGCGGATGATCGGAGACGACACCGGAAATCTCCCAGTGACCGATGGTGGTATCCTTGCCCTTGGACCGCTCGGCAAGACGGGCGGACGCAGCGGCCGGGCGAATATTCTTCCCAAGGAAGCTCAGCCCCTCCACGTTGCCCAGTCCAAGACGGAGCAGGTTCGGGATATTGAATTTGTACGATTCGGAAATAGTTCGGATGGTGCCGCAGCCTTCGTCGCCGTATTCGGCGGCATCGGGAAGCGCGCCTGCTCCCAGACTGTCAAGAACGATAAGAAAAACACGTTTCATTGAATCATTCCTCCGTTATGTTTCGGATGGCACAGAATCGACAGGCTTTACTTGAGGAAGCCCTCGATGATGACCGACTCAGCCTCCAGCTCGGTCATGCCGAAGGTCTGGAGCTTGATGAGCTGGTCGTTGTTGATACGTCCGATGGCTGCCTCATGAATGATCTCGGCATCTGCATGGGTGGCTACGATCTCGGGGATGGAGCTGATCTTTGCCTTGTCCATGATGATGGAGTCGCACTGGATGTGAGCGTGGCAGGCAGCGTTGCCCACAGCGATGGGATGGAACACCTGCACCGAATCATCACGGGCGACCGAACGGGAGATGATCTGCATGGAAGCGCCTTCGCCGTCCAGCTCGGCACGCATATCGGATTTGGCGAGCTGCTGACCGTGGGTCATAAGCCGCTCGATGATCTGCATCTTTGCGTTTGCCGCAAGATGGGCAGTGGTGGTGCGGACCGTGGAGTCAACGCCCTTGATCTGCACCATCTCCATCTCGCAGACGGAGTTCTCGTCCTGATAGATCTCGGTGACAGGGTTGAGGATACGGGCACCGGCTCCGTCGCCCTCTCCGTAGTGCTTCTCGACATAGCGGATGCGTGCGCCCTTGCCGATGTGGAAGGTGTGGATGCCGTTGTGGGTGCTGTCCTGATCGCCGCAGTTGTGGATGCCGCAGCCGGCGACGATGAGTACATCAGCGTCCTCTCCGATGTGGAAGTCATTGTAGACGCAGTCGTCGATGCCTGCCTCGGTGATGATGACGGGAATGTGGACGCTCTTGTTCTTTACGCCCGGCTTGATGATGATGTCAATGCCCGGCTTGTCGGTCTTGGGAATGATCTCGATATCCTCGGTGGAACGACGGGAGAAGCCCTCGCCGTTCTTGCGGATGTTGTACGCACCCTCGGGGATCTCGTGCAGGTCGGCAACAGCCTCCAGCATGGTACGTTCTATGGAATTGAGCTCACTCATGCCTTAGCACCTCCAAAATCGCAGCCGTCATTGAGCTGACCGATAATTTCGCCGAACACTTCCTCACGGGGACCTCTGCGGGCGACCTCGCCGCCGTTGAGAACGATGATCTCGTCTGCCAGCGACATAATACGCTCCTGATGGGAGATTATAATGACGCTGTTGTGGCGGTTTTTGCTCATTGCCTTGAAGCTGTTGACCAGCATGGCAAAGCTCCACAGGTCAATGCCTGCCTCCGGCTCGTCGTAGATGGCAAGGCGCAGCTGGCGTGCCATCAGCGTGGCGATCTCAATGCGCTTGAGCTCGCCGCCAGAGAGAGAGGAATCCACCTCACGGTTGAGATAGTCCTTGGAGCACAGTCCGACGGACGTGAGGTAGGAGCAGCACTCATCCTCGGGAAGATCGCTGCCGTGGGCAAGGCTGAGCAGTCTGCGCACGGTCAGGCCCTTGAATCTGGGGGGCTGCTGAAAAGCGTAGCCGATACCCAGACGGGCGCGCTCGGTGATGGACAGGTCGGTGATGTCCTGACCGTCAAAGATGATGCTGCCCGAGGTGGGCTTTTCTATACCCATGATCAGGCGTGCGATGGTGGATTTTCCGCCGCCGTTCTGACCGGTGATGACAATGAATTTGCCTTCGTCTATCGTGAGACTGACGTCTTTGATAATATCTGCGCGTCCTTCGGCGTTATCCACGCGGAAGGAGCAGTTTTTAAGCTCCAGCATATTATTACCTTTCTGAATGTAATGGCATACGAATACAGTTATACTATATTCGTTAATATTATATCATTCTCCTGCGCAATTGGCAATATGCGGAGGGTTCAATATTGCAGGTACGTTATTCTTTCCAATGCCTGACAGCTGTCACGGCAAAAAAGTGTGGCATTTGCGTACAATGTGTGGTATAATTGATGACCGACGCAAAGGAGCGATGTGTGTAATGAGCAAAACGGTTGTCATCGGACTGACCGGTCCCACCGGCGCAGGCAAATCCGTACTGCGCCCAGTGTTTGAAGAATACGGCTGCCGGTTTGCCGACTGCGACCACCTTGCCCGTGCGGCGGTGGAGCCGGGTGCTCCGGCTCTGGTAAAGCTTGCCGACGCATTTGGCAGCGACATCATCCGCGCGGACGGTTCTCTCGACCGGGCGCTACTGGCTCAGCGCGCCTTCCCCACTCCCGAGGGCAGAGCAACGCTCAACGGCATCGTGCACCCTGCTGTCTTTGATCTGCTGGAGGATATCATCAGCAAGGCAGAGGGCGAAAACGCCGCCGGAGTGGTCATCGACGCGCCTCTGCTGTTTGAATCGAAGCTGGACCGGCGCTGCGACACCGTCATCGCCGTCATCGCCCCCGAGGAAATGCGTCTTGAGCGCATCATGGAGCGTGACGGCCTGAGCGAGGATGCCGCTCGTCTGCGCATGTCCGCACAGCACGACAGCGCTTTTTATTCCGGTCAGGCGGATCACACGCTGGTCAACGACGGTTCCATCGACTCGCTGCTCGACAGTGCCCGTCATCTGCTGAGCAAAATCACAGGCAAAGGAGATCTGCTTTGAATTATTCCCCTCGCAGAGGAAAACTGATCACCGGTCTGGTCGTGTGCACTGTCCTGCTGGTTGCAGGCATGATCTGCGCGCACTGTGCCGTGCGGTTTCTCTATCCTCTTGAATATACCTCTGCAGTCGAACGCTGCAGTGATGAATTCGACGTTGACAGCGATCTTGTCTATGCCGTGATCCACACCGAAAGCGGCTTTGATCCCGAAGCTGAATCTGAAGTCGGAGCGATCGGGCTGATGCAGATCATGCCCGACACCTTCCACTGGCTGCAGAGCAAGCTGGAGCCGGATGCGGATCTGCCCACCGAAAAACTGTATGACCCACAGACAAATATCCGCTACGGTGTTTATTATCTTTCCATGCTCAGGGATAAATTCGGCAGTGATGTACTTGCCATCGCCGCATACCACGCCGGTCAGAACCGTGTGGCGCAGTGGCTGGCGGACAGCGAGATCCCTTACGAGAACTGCACCGCGGACGATATCCCGTCCTCTGCCACGGGTCATTATGTGCGCAAGGTCCAGAACGCACGCAGCGTATACGAAAAGCTTTACGATTGAATATCAGGATAATCCAAACTATTACCTGCCCAACGGGCAAAAGAACGGAGGAAACCAAAATGTCTGAAAAGAAAGACGCCGCCAAGGAGCTGCGCGAAAAGCTGTTTTACACCAGAAAGAACGGAGCCGGCAAGGTAAGCGCCGAGGTTCTCGCCGAGGCAGATGCCTTCTGCGAGGGCTACAAGGTATTCCTTGACCGCGGCAAGACCGAGCGCGAGGCTGTCGCCTGCACCGTCGCCATGGCGGAAAAGAACGGCTTTGTCCCCTTCGAGAGCGGCAAAAAGTATAGCGCCGGAGACCGGGTATACAAGGTCAACCGCGAAAAAGCCATCGTGCTGGCTGTCATCGGAAAGCAGTCTGCCGCCGAGGGTATGCTCATTTCCGCCGCCCACATCGACTCTCCCCGTCTTGATCTCAAGCCCAACCCCATGTACGAGAGTGATGACCTCGCCTACTTCAAGACCCACTACTACGGCGGCGTCAAGAAGTATCAGTGGACCACCATCCCCATGTCTCTCCACGGCGTTGTGTGCCTTGCCGACGGCAGCAAGGTGGAGATCAACATCGGCGAGGACGAGAACGATCCTCAGATCTGCGTGACCGACCTGCTCATCCATCTCTCTGCCGAGCAGCTTCAGCGCAAGGCAATGGATGTCATCAAGGGCGAGAATCTCAATCTGCTCATCGGCAGCCGTCCGCTGGCTGACGACGACGGTTCCGACAGCGTCAAGCTCAACGTCCTCAAACTGCTCAACGAGAAGTACGGTATCGTGGAAGCCGACTTCCTTTCCGCCGAGCTGGAGGCAGTTCCTGCCTTCAAGGCAAGAGACATCGGTCTTGACCGCTCCATGATCGGTGCCTACGGTCACGATGACCGCGTGTGCGCCTATCCCTCCCTCATGGCTCTGTTTGAAGCCGAAAAGCCGGAAAAGACCTGCGTGGTCTGCCTCGCCGACAAGGAAGAAATCGGCAGCGAGGGCAATACCGGTCTTAATTCCGTTTATCTGACCAACTTCATCACCGACATCGCCGAATCTCAGGGTGTCAGCGGCCGCGCCGCGCTCTCCGCGTCGCGCTGCCTCTCCGCTGACGTCAACGCGGCATACGACCCCAACTTCGCCGACGTTTACGAGAAGCGCAACTCCTCCGTCATCAACGGCGGCGTGGTGGTCACCAAGTACACCGGCTCCCGCGGCAAGAGCGGTTCCTCCGATGCTTCCGCAGAGTTCATGGCTCACGTCCGCGGCATTCTCGACAGTGAGGATGTTCTCTGGCAGGCAGGCGAGCTGGGCAGAGTGGACGCAGGCGGCGGCGGAACCGTTGCTCTGTATATCGCCCACTACGACGTAGACGTCGTGGACATCGGTGTTCCCGTTCTCTCCATGCACGCTCCGCTGGAGGTCGTATCCAAGCTGGATGTCTATATGACCAAGAAGGCAATCGCAGCATTCTTCGCCAAGGGCTGATATTTCCGATAAACAGCGCCCGTGACAGATTCCGATCATCTGTCACGGGCGTTTTTTGCGACAATTATTCACCTTTTCTCAAATCGCAAACAATTTATGCTATGATGCTTTCATCAAAATGATTTGCGGACAGGAAGTGGTGAGATATGATCGGCGAGCTTACAAAATGGCAGTATATCCTGCTGCTCATTCTCGTTCCGCCCATCGGCGCCTTCCTTATATGCACAGCCGACCACATCCGCCTGCGCTATAAGGTGTCGGCAGTGGTATTCTGCGTGGTGGTTTTCTTTGCAGTCCTTACCATGCGTATGCCTGCAGGCAGCGTCACGATACACGCGGCTCCAATGAGATAATTCAGCGCAGGATGCCGCCGAAGCCGTTCATCCTGCGGCGGATATCGCTCCATCCCGGCATGAATCCGTCCATCAGCATTCTGAACCTGCTGTTGTGGCTGGGTTCGTACAGGTGACACAGCTCATGCGCCACCACATACTCCAGACATTCCTGCGGCAGCATGGCAAGACGGACATTGATCCAGATGCGTTTTCTGTCCACGTTGCAGGTGCCCCATCTGGTTTTCATTTTCTTTGTGCGCCACTCGCTCGCTTCCACTCGCATTATGCGCTGCCATTTTTCCGCCACCTCCGGCAGTCGTTCCAGCAACTGCGCGCGGTACAGTTCATCAAGGACAGCTGTGACTGTCTCCTGATCTGCACGCTGTTTTGTTCTGACGACGATGCCCCCGCCAACAATCTCCGCGCCGTCATTCCGCGCGTTTTCTTCCACGGTCAGCTGACAGCGCTCTCCCCACAGCAGCACGGAATTCTCCGACTGCTGTGCGGCAGACGACTGAGCGTCTCTGACCCTGCACTGCTCCTGTTTGGATTTTATCCAGCCACGCTTGCTCTCGACAAACTCCCTGACCGAAGCGATACTGCACCGCATCGGCATACTCACGTACACTCTGCCGTCCGGCGGCTTGATGTACAGGCGGATACATTTTACCTTTTTGCGCTCTGCCTGCACGACGATGTCTCCAACATCGATCTGAAATACACCCAACTCTCGTTCCTCCGTTTCCGCTGCATTCAATTTACATGAGCACACCGCCCCGACCGTTGCCGGCCGGGGCGGTTCTGATTTATGCGGAGCTTACTTCTTAATGTCGTATCCCAGCTTGATGATAAGCTTGAGGGTCTCCATTGCGGTGTTGCGGTCATACTCCTTTTCTTCCTCGGGAAGCTCCTCGTAGGGCACCAGACAGGGATGCTCTTTCTTCTCATCGTCACGGGCAGGGCCGTAGGTCCAGCCCTGTTCCATGCGGGTTCTTGCCCAGACCTCATGGGTATTCTTTGCCATTTCCTCGCAAAGGGCGAGAACGTCCTCAGACAGCTGAACGCCGCTGGTATCCTCGGGGACGGGATTGTAAATAACGGGATTTGTATTCATGATTATTCCTCCTGTAATTGATCAGCTTACGGGTGAGCCGGGTTCATTGCGGCTGAATTCCAGTGCCCAGCCGCACACCTCACGCACCGCCTCACAGCCTGTGCGTCTGAACAGCTCGCGTTTCTTCTGTTTGTCTGCGGTATATTTGCAGGCGATGATGGCTTTCTGATACTCTATGCTGAGCCATGTGTTGTTGTTTGCAAGACGCTCATAATCCTTCGTCGAGGAATAGAGGTTGTATCCTGCCACGATGATCTGCACAAGGCTGGCAACAAGCATCAGATAATCAACGATGCTCGCCGACCCGGAGACAAAAGTGCTGATTATGACCAGAATCGCCACAACCGCGGTCAGACCGTACGCCACGGCGATGGATATCACCTTGACGATCCCTTCGCGCTTTGCGTCTTTAACGCTTCTGGCAGCCTTTCTGCGGGTGTATCCGTACTGATCCACACCGTCGGTGCTCTCGTAGCGATATCCGCCGCCTTCATGATTCTCGGAATCCTTCTTCCAGATCTCCTCCCTGCCGTGCCAGATTCTTGCTACTTCATTGATTATCTCGGGAGAGAATTCCCGACTTTCGGGTGTACTGATCAGATTCTCCAGCTCCCAGGAACGGAAAATATAACGTGCCCATTCAAAATCCAGCTTGGACTTCGCGCCGAATTCCTTTTCCACGCTGCCCTCCACACCGGAGGCTCTCCAGTAGGTCTGAACGCGCAGGCATTCGGAGATCATGCGGAAGCCAACGTATTCGTCGTGACTGCCCGTGCGCCTCTGATAGAAGAAAATGCACATTGCCGCAGTAAGGAAAAGCAGCACGACCGCGCTCAGCACAGGAGCCAGAGCGGAGGTATTGATACCGAACATTACCTCGGGTGCGTCGGACATGAGACTGTAGGCACCCAGTCCGATCATCGCCATCCACATCATCCATTTGGTCTGACGGTCGCGCTTCTTCTGAGCGGTAAATGAAATGCTGTCCGTATAGAGATGCCGCAGAAGATCGCGGTCGGTTCTGGTGTGTCCGTGCAGTCCGGGCATCAGATCGTAAACCTTCTCTGAGGACATTACGTCATCGCGGCGTTTCTTTATCTTGCGATTGAAGTGTTCGATTTTACCCACATTGCGTTCAAAACGCTTGCGGTTATATTCGTCGGCACTCTCTGACTTGCTCTTTCCTCCTCGGAAATACCACGAACGACCGGTTTCCAGCGGATAGGGATAAAGAGCCCTGACTCCGTACGCACTGTGTCCGGCGCAGCCCCTGTCAGAACTGTCCATGGGCAGAAGCAGGTGATAGACCGTTATGTTATCCGGCATATCCAGCTCCATCAGCCGCTCGGTGCTGCCTCGCAGCGCACGCCTGACGATCAGAGCCATGCGCTCGTCATATCCATTCTGTGTTTCCTTGAGACCATTCCACATTGCCAGCGCAAACAGGCTGTTGTCGCAGATAAAACCGGTTACATCACCGTCAGGAGCCACAATATCACACTTGTCCGCAGATGCCTTATCGCCGGCGACACGATAGGTGACTATGCCGTATCCGGCAGCAATTCTGGCGGCAAGCTGCTCGTTTTCCGTCTCCATAGGCGACAGGAATGCAAACCGTGTGTGGGCGTATTTCTTGTAGCGTGCACTGTTTACCATGGTGACGCCCTTGTCGCTGCCCAGCGCTTTTTTCTCATCGAAAAGATCATAAAGCGACACGCAGAAGGAATGAACCGCTTTGGTCAGACGCGTCTTGTCGGCATAACCGTCCGAGCCGAACATACCCACAAACACCGTCGCATCAAAATTGATCTCATCATCACTTCGTCCGTGGTCAGTCCACGCCATCCGATATACCTCGGACATATTGGGGCTCTTGCGCTCCTCGATGGTGTATCCTTTGGCCTTGATGAATCTGAGAGCTTCCAGCGCGGAGATCCTGTCGTCTTCCTTCTGCTCCTCGGTCAGCTCATCGTAATAGACCATGCAGGGGTTGGTTTTCTTTTCATCGTCGCGGGTCAGACCGTAACCCCAGCCCTCGTCCGCGCGGCCCTTTCCCCACACATCATGGAAATTGGCAGCCAGCCTCTCGCCCAGAAGCATAATATTGTCGCTGAGTACAACCTTGCCGGTGTCAAGCGGAGCAGGAACGTATCCGTTGCTGTTCGGTCTGATAACAGGCTTGTCGTCACGTCCGGACATACTGCTCATACAATCACCATCCTTGATCATATAAAGATTTGTTATATATTAACACATTTCAGCTGCTTAGTCAACATAAAACCGTCTGTACACCAAGGTTGAAATGACCCACCTGAGGTGCTATACTGATTTTGGAAACATATCCGCATCTGCGCACGGAAGGGAGTCAGCGGCATGAACGGATCCGACGAGCTTCTGCTCAGACGGTTCTCCGAGCTGGGGCAGAGAGCATACAACGGCATATGGAGCAGCACGGAATTCCTGACCATGGACGAGCAGAGCATCCTGATGGCTCACGCCCGGGATATCCCCTCCCCTTTTACTCTCGAGGGCGGCCACCCTTCCTGCGAGCGCAGGATAGCCATGTTCGGTTCGGAGGATTTCTGCGGATACGAAGCTCAGCCGCCAATCAGCTGCGTGTGCATCGCGCCGAAAAACGCAAAATTCGCCGACAAGCCGGAGCACCGCGATTTTCTCGGTGCACTGCTCAATCTGGGCATACGCCGTGAGGTGCTGGGCGATATCTTCGTGCGCGAAGATGGCGCGTATCTGTTCTGCCTTGATACCATCGCGGAGTATATCATCAACTCCCTTGAGCGCGTGAAGCATACGTCGGTGGTGTGCCGTATGGTGGAGGACGCTCCGCAGACACTGACCGTAGAAGCAGAGGAGCACGAGTTCAACGTCCCCTCCGAGCGCATCGACGCGGTGATCTGCGCCGTGTACAAGCTGTCCCGTACGCAGTGTCAGCAGCTTTTTGACGCCCGTCGTGTGTACGTCAATTCACGCATTACCGAACACTCCTCCCGTCCGCTAAGCGAGGGAGATGTGGTCTCGGTGAGAAAATGCGGACGATTTACATATCTCGGTGCGCGCCGCGAAACCAAAAAGGGACGGCTGTATGTCGCCGTGGAGATTCCGAAATAAACCCGTATCTTTTCTCCGGTAAAGCGACGGGTTGATGTATTTTTGATTTATGAAGGAACGGGCAATGAGCATCTTTGACAGATTATTCAGAAAGACACGAACCGTGAAATTCGAAAAAGACCCTCCCGGCGAGTGGATCACCCTTGAGACTCCCGAAGGAATGACCGACAGCTTTGATCAGGAGGATATCCTTGAGTGCATCCGCAGGATAACGGAGGATCCAGATTTCTACCTGATTCTGACACTGCCTGCCGCCACCCATGGAATCAGATATGTTCAGGCGTGCGAATGTCACGGCATCGTGGACGTTCAGCTCGCCGTCGAAAAGAAGAAGCACGTCAGGCTGGTGGAGAAGCTATGCTCCGCACAGGAGTGCGCCGATATTTTCCTGCACTTTTTTGACACCGGCGAAGTGGACGACCTGCGTACATTTAAGCCTGTGCGTTTTGAGCGCAGCCAGGCGTAACATCTTCCAAAGGAGACAATATGGAACACCCCGACAACCTTGAGCTGAAAGTCATAGCCCGTCTGCACAGCGCGTTCCCCACCAAATTCGGTCTGCCCCGTCAGAGCGGACTGGTGGAGGGCATTGACGCAACCATCGTTTTTGAGCCCGACTACCGTTTTCCCGAAGCACTGCGCGGCATTGAGGATTTCACCCATCTGTGGCTGGTATGGGGCTTTTCCGGCAACCGCCACAACGACTGGTCGCCCACTGTGCGTCCTCCCCGTCTGGGAGGCAACACGCGCATGGGAGTTTTTGCCACCCGTTCTCCCTTCCGCCCCAATCCGCTGGGACTTTCCTGCGTCAAGCTCATCGGTGTGGAGCAGGACAGCACCAACGGCACGGTCCTGCGCGTGGCAGGAGTGGACATGATGGACGGCACGCCCATCTATGACATCAAGCCCTATATCCCCTACGCAGACTGCCATCCGGACGCGTCTCAGGGCTTCACTCGGCAGAATCAGGATTATCTGCTTGAGGTCGTGTTCCCCGAAGATCTGCTGGAGCTGATCCCTGCCGCCAGACGTGACGGACTGATCGGTGCTCTTGCCCACGATCCGCGGCCGGCATATCAGCGCGATCCGGAGAGAGTATACGGCTTTGAATATGCCGGCTTTGAAGTGCGGTTCTCCGTGAGCGAAAAGCAGCTGACCGTAAGAGAAGTGCTGCAGAAATAAAGGATGACTGATAACATATGGACAAGCGCGTAACCATAAAGGATATCGCAAAGGCGGCAGGAGTGTCGGTCGCAACGGTTTCCTATGTCCTGAATAACCGTCAGGATCAGAAAATCAGCACCGCCACCAAGGCACGGGTACTGCAGGCGGTCAGCGACATGGGCTACACCGGCACACGCGCAGCAAAGTCCACCGCCCAGCGCACCGGCTGCATCGCCATCTGCTCAGGCGCGGAGGACGGAACGCTGCTGCAGGCAGACCACGGCTCGCTCATCTCCGCCCTAGTGAGGCAGATCGAGCAGCGCGGATATCTTTCCATAATACTCACCCCGGACCGATGTGACCGCATAACCAAAGCCGATGCCCTCATCTGCATCGACGCATCTGACGAGCTGATACGGCGGACTGTACAGCACAATTCCATCCCCGTGCTGGAACTGAACGGATGGTCCGATCATCCCATGACCTGCAGGATCAACACGGATTACGCACAGGTGATGCGCCGCGCTCAGGAGGAATTCGGATTTGATTTCTGCGTGGTGACCTGCGATCCGCCTAGCGCGGCACTGCGCGAACATATATCCGCCCAATGCGGCAGCGATGTGTTTTTCTGCCGCACCTCCGATGATCTCATCGACTTTCTCGCATACAACAAAGGACGTCCTCTTGCAGTTTGCTCTGCGACCGCATACTGGATATGCAAGGCATACGGCGCCCGTGCTGTCTGCACCGCCCCCGAAACGGAACTGCTTGCCGAGAACACTGCCGCGACGGCGCGTCTGTGCGCCACGGGTCATCAGCCTGACCTCAGAGATATCCGTCTTTTTCTGCCGGAGAGCAAAAAATGACATCAACAGGGTAAAAAGCAAGCCGTCCGTGCTGTTTCGCAGTATGGACGGCTCTGTTCTTTTGTGATATAATAATCCGCAACGAAAAACACGGAGAAACACCATGAACATCATAGAAAATAAAACCTTTGACGAAGAACGTGCGCTTTACGGCACCTTTGACACCCGTGTCACCAACTGCCGTTTTGACGGACCTGCCGACGGTGAAAGCGCCTTTAAGGAATGTGCGCGGATAGAAGTCGACAATTGCTTTTTCAATCTCAGATACCCTTTCTGGCACGTCGACGGTCTTTCCGTCCGCAACTGCGAGATGACCGAGCTGTGCCGCGCCGCTCTGTGGTACAGTTCCTCCATTGCCATAACCGACAGCAAGCTGCACGGCATCAAGGCGCTGAGAGAATGTTCGGAAATACGCATTTCCGGCTGCGATATCATCTCTCCCGAATTCGGATGGTCGGCAAAGAACGTGCTCGTGGAAAACACCGGCACACAGAGCGAGTATTTCATGCTGCGCGCGGAAAACATCGAGTTCCGCAACGTGGATTTCACCGGCAAGTATTCCTTCCAGTATGTAAAGAACGCCACCTTTACAAACTGCCGCCTTGCCACCAAGGACGCCTTCTGGCACGCGGAGAACGTAGTGGTGAAGGACAGCGTTGTCAGCGGCGAATATCTTGCGTGGTATTCCAAAAACGTCACCTTTGAAAACTGCCTTATCACCGGCACCCAGCCGCTGTGCTACTGCGAGGGGCTGAAGCTCATCAACTGCCGTATGGAAGGCACCGACCTGTGCTTTGAGAAATCCGACGTCGAGGCGACCATAACCACACCGGTGATCAGCGTCAAGAACCCCCGTTCCGGTTTCATTACGCTCCCCGAAGTCGGAGAGATCATCATGGATGACCCTGCCGCGGAGGGCAAGGTCATCATCAGCTGAATATGACACAAAAAACAGACAGTACGCCCGATGCCCAAGCCGTACTGTCTGTTTTTTCTTCATCAGAGCTCGCGGATGACCCTTGCAGGATTTCCGGCTATGACCACATTGTCTCCAAAGGACTTTGTGACCACCGAACCCGAGCCCACCACTACATTGTTGCCAAGGGTAACACCAGGATTGATGACCGAATTGCCGCCGATCCAGCAGTTGTCGCCGATGGTGATGGGACTGCCGTACTCAAGCCCGAGATATCGCTCCTCGGCGCGGATGGGATGGGTTGCCGTATATATCCCAACATGAGGCGCGAGGAAGCAGTTTTTGCCGATGCGCACCGGACACACATCCAGAATCACGCATCCGAAATTGGCGTAGAAATTATCGCCCACGTGGATATTCTTTCCGTAGTCGCAGCGGAAGTCCTGCTCGATGTGGATCGTGCCCTCCACCGTTCCGAACAGCTCCCGCAGGATGCGGTCACGCTCGGCAAGATTCTCAGGACGGGTGTGATTGTAGTCGTAAAGCAGCCCCACCGCCCACATATGCAGGGCGGCTATTTCGGGATCCGCCGGTCGGTAAAGCTCACCGGCAAGCATCTTTTCCATTTCTGTCATCATTGTCTCTCCTTATATATATCGTTAAGCATATCGCGGTACATACCACAACAGCGAGGAACCGCTCCCACGGGAGAAATTCCTCGCTGTCTGCTATTATCCGGGTAACGCTTGTCTTATCCGACCACTCCGTCATCCGGCCCGGGAAGAACAGGATCCTCGGGAGGAGGTGCAAGGGTGGTGGTTGTCATCTCAGCGGGAGGCGGCGCGGTGGTCGTCTCGGTGGAAGGAGTGTAGCCCTGTTCGTATTCCACACCGTACTCGAAGCCTACAGGGATCTCGTTGGTATAGTAAACCTGATTCATGGGCTGATATGTATTCGTGCTCTCGTGCTTTCTGTCCACCTTTACGCCGTCCTTGTAGATGACGCGGTACACATCGACCTTATATCCGGGCTTTCCGGACTGATCCTTGGTTCCGTCCATCTTGAGGTACTTGATCTTGTATGGCGTTGAACTCAGCGTCTCAAATTCAAGGTCGGCAGTGTATCCGTCCGCGGTGCCGCGGATCTCGCAGGTGAGAACACCGCCCTTGGCTACGAAGTCTATGCGGATGGGATACTCCTTGGAGTTGGTGAACTTATAGTCGGTGGTACCCCAGTTGACGGTGGCGTCGTTGCCGTACACACGCTGTCTGGATGTGGTGGTCATGTAACCCACGGTGTACATATGATTTCTGCGCTCGTCGATCTGGAGATTGGCAAGCACGCAGGTGTAATACAGCGTGGACGAGGTCTGGCAGATGCCTCCGCCGTAATCCTCGGAATTGCCTTCGCCCGCATAAACGCCGGCTTTTCGGAATCCGTTGGCAGCGGTTCTCTGCCCCACTCGATCGTTGAAGGAGAACTGCTCACCCGGCTCGAGGATAATAGAATTGATATGCTCGGCTGCAAGGGCGAGATTATGGCTTCTGTTCACATCCTCCGGGCTGTAGTATGTGTAGTACGAAGCCAGAACATCCGGGAAGGTGTACTTTCTGATGTCCTTGATATTGATCTTGGGGAATGTAACGGAAACAGGGATCTGCCACTGATCACCGCCGGCTGCCATGGCTCTTTCCAGCTCACTTCTGCTGAAATCCACACCATTGATCTCCGAATGATAGATGGTCTGACCGGAGCTGTCCGTGGTGGTATATGCATCCACAGCCTTGGTCGCCGCCTGATTGTATATATCCTCAGCAGTCAGCTTTCGAGCCGCTACATTGCCGCTGGTGCAGGTCACGGTTATGTTGCCGCCGCCAGACGCCGCAAGTCCGCTGCACAGCTGGGAGAGGAATTTTTCCACGTCGACACCCCAGCCGTCCGAGCCGCCGTACACGGTCATAGTGCTGTTTTCGTAATCGATCTCGAAATATGGGTCGACAACAGGAGTGCCGCCTTCATCCACAAGGGAGTCAAGGAACGCACGCAGCGCGGTCTTATTATATCTGAGCGTGCCGCTGACGGCATACTCAATACGCTCCAGCTCTCCGGTCTCCGGGTTTGTACCGGTCACATATCTGCTGGAACGGTCAGCTCCCTTGCCGATGTAGGTTATTTCGCAGTCAGACAGCACCAGTGTACCGCTGTTGCTGTCCACACGGACATTGCAGACAGTATCCGCAAGGCTTTTGTCGATAAAGCAGCCCACCAGCGTGTCGGTCTGGGACACAGTCATGGCGTCCACCACCGAATCAAGCGGTATGGATGTATCATCGCTGCCGCCGAAAATCAGCACCGTCGAGACGGCAATGACAGCCAGCGCAAGCAGACCGATGACCGGAACAAGATAAAACCTGCTTTTGGCTGCACCGCGTTTTTCCGGCACATTCACCGGCTTGCGCGGAGATTTTACTCCGCGTCCGTAATACGCGTCGTCCTCATACCACCCGTCGTTGTCAGCCCGACGTGGATTGGCACGAACAACACGCTGAACATCCTCGTCATCCTCAAAGCCGTCGAAGCCGTTCTGCTCCGACCAGCCGCGTGTATTGACCGGAGCCGGAACAGCAGGTTCTTCTTTGAGTGCCTCGGATTCTTCCTCCCGGCGGTAGCGTCTTGAGGCAAACCATTCGTCATTCTCGTCAATGCTGTCCGGATCGTTAAAACCGTCAGACGATCCTCCTCCGGTATTGGCATACGCACCGTCAGCCGCGTCAAACTCATCGGCAGCCTCTGCATCAAACACATTCACTGATACAGTCTGCTCGTACCTCTGAGCTTCATCCATACCGCCGAAGGACTCGTAGCGATCTTCGCCAACATCGGAAAGATACTCTCCCGCCCTTTCCCTTCTGGCTGTACGGGGACGGTATTCCTGATCAAACGGATCTCCGCCCTGACTGGCAGAGCGGCCCTGCCGCTCGCTGCGCCGATGCTCACGGTCATCGAAGTATTCGTCACGCCGCGCAGGCCGTCTGCCGACGTCATATCCGGACGGCTGACCGCCGTGATTTCTGTTGCGCCCTGCGCTTCTTTCGTTGGCGCGTCGGGGGGGTCTGCGGTAATCATCCCTGTAATCAGGCATAATTACGTTCTCCTTTCGTATGTGCACAATATTGGAGTGTATATTATAGCACAGCCCTGCCCATAATGCGATATATTTTGTGTTACAGATATGTAAAGATTGCGTCAGCCCACCAACCACGTGAGGGTGCGTAAATAAATCGTTGCAAAGGATGTGTGGATAGTGTATAATTTATGTATTCCATGCTATGGAGGTGCTTCCATGGATAACATCAGAATTACATCAAAGGGCATAAAGCGAGAAGCCCGTGGTCTGCTTGCCAACAACTGGAGCCGTGCCCTCGGCGGAATGGCAATATATCTGATGGTTCTTGTGCTGTTTGTGCAGGTCAGTCAGCTTGTCACCGCACTGCTTGGCGACTTCGGCCCTGCAACAGCCGCTGATAAAGCCACCCTCAGCAGCTTTCAGGATTACCTGACATATTTCACCACCGGCGGAATGGGTATAAACCTGCTCATCATGCTGGTTATGGCGATTTTCTTTTTTGTGCTTTCGGCACCGCTTTCTCTTGGTATTACCCACTGGTACCGCAACCTCAGTCTGCTGGGCAACCTTCAGGTAGGTCAGATCTTCCGCTATTACCGCAGCAACGATCTGTTCTTCAGCGCGGTGATCTTTCAGGGCATCAGCACCGTTCTGCATATCCTCATCGCCATTGTCTCCTTCCTGCCGTCGGTGGTGTGCTTCGCCGTCGCCTATGTGCAGGGCAGTTCTCCGGACGGCGGCTTTCCTCTGATGCTCGTGCTGGGCGGAGTGCTCGCCTTTGCGGGAATATTCATCTATCTTGCGATCTCCCTGCGATTCTTCTTTGCCAAGTACCTTTTCTGCGGAGATTACGGCTACGGCGCCATCGACTGCCTCAGATATTCCAACAAGTATATGAAAAAGCACGTCGGAAGCGTCATGGGCGTGATGCTGTCTTTCACCGGATGGTTCCTGTCCTGCATATTTATACTCCCTATCGCTTACGTTGTTCCTCTGTACAACGCATCAATGGCTGCCTGCGCCCAGGACATCATCGACGAGCACATGGGCGAAACCATTGAGATTCACAAGAAACGCCGCGAGCGTTACGTTTCCGAGTGACGCTATATACGACATTCTGTATTTTATTCCATCGGCAATGCATATTCACAGTGCCGTTCAAGCTGCATACCGACCATTAACGACAGTAATTGTGTTCAGCGCATACGGATCTTTGTCACATATTGCTATTGAACGCTGTATGAATATGCAGTATAATACACGCATCAAAGCGGCTCAGCCGCAAAATGAATAATTGGAGGATAAACACTATGAAGAAAACCATCAAGCTGGTCGCTCTGGCTCTGGCAGCAATGCTCATGTGCGCTTGCTTCGTCGGCTGCGGCGCTGAGAAGAAGGAACTGGTCATGGCAACCAACGCAGAATTCCCTCCCTACGAATATGTTGAGAACGGCGAGATCGTCGGTATCGACGCTGAGATCGGCGCTGCCATCGCCAAGGAGCTGGGCATGGAGTTCCGCATTGAGAACATGGAATTCGATTCCATCATCACCGCTGTTATGTCCGGCAAGGCTGATGTCGGTCTGGCAGGTATGACCGTTACCGAGGAGCGTCTCCAGAACATCAACTTCTCCTCCTCCTACGCCACCGGCGTTCAGGTAGTTATCGTTGCCGAGGATTCCCCCATCACCAGCGTTGACGATCTCTTTGACGTCGGCGGCTACACCATCGGCGTTCAGCTGGGCACCACCGGTGACCTCTATTCCACCTGGGATCTCGAGGACGAGGGTCTGGGCACTGTTTCCCGCTTCAACAAGGGCGCTGATGCCGTTCTGGCTCTGACCACCGGCAAGGTTGACTGCGTCATCATCGACAACGAGCCCGCCAAGGCTTTTGTCGCTGCCAACGAAGGTCTGAAGATCCTTGAAACCTCCTACGCTGTTGAGGATTACGCCATCGCTGTCGCCAAGGACAACACCAAGCTCCTTGAGGACATCAACGCCGCTCTTGAGAAGCTGACTGCCGACGGCACCATCCCCGGCATCATCGAGAAGTACATTCCTTCCGAGGGTTAATCACTGACTGACAACTGAAATCTGCAAGGGGCGGGCAAAGCGTTCGCCCCTTGTTTGGTATTAATCGTCAGAAGGACGGCTATCCGTGCTTGTCCGCTGACGGGAAAGGTTCGGAATATTACTTATGGAAAGCATCAAACTGTGGTTTGAGGATTTCGCTGCCGACTTCCGCCAGAACTTCATCGATGAAGACCGATGGAAGATGCTGCTGGAAGGTCTTGGCGTTACTCTTACCATCACATTTTTCGCCGTACTGGTTGGCATCGTGCTGGGCGTTATCGTCGCCGCGGTGCGTTCAACATGGGACAAAAACCGCACCGCCATGCGCCCCGGCATCGGCAAGGTGGTACTTGGATTCTTCAACTGGCTGTGCAAGGTGTATCTGACGGTTTTCCGCGGCACTCCCGTGGTCGTTCAGCTGATCATCATGTACTATGTCATCTTTGCATCTTCAAACAACGGAACTCTTGTTGCCATTCTGGCATTCGGCATAAATTCCGGCGCATATGTTGCTGAGATCGTGCGCAGTGGCATTATGTCCATCGACCCCGGTCAGATGGAAGCCGGTCGTTCTCTGGGCTTCAATTATACCCAGACCATGCTTTACATCGTTCTGCCTCAGGCGTTCAAGAACGTACTCCCCGCGCTGGCAAACGAGTTCATCGTTCTGCTCAAGGAAACCTCTGTAGCTGGTTACATCGCCATCGAGGACCTCACCAAAGCCGGTGACATGATTCGCAGCCGTACCTTCTCGGCATTCCTGCCGCTCCTTGCAGTGGCTCTGATTTATCTCCTCCTGGTTGTTGTTCTGAGCTGGCTTGTAGGAAAACTGGAAAGGAGGCTTCGCAGCAGTGAGCACTAACAGTCTGATCGTTGTTGACAACATTACAAAAAGCTTTGCAAAGGGCTCCATTCACGCCCTGAACGGCGTTTCCACCCACATCGACAAGGGCGAAGTGGTGGTTATCGTCGGCCCCTCCGGCAGCGGCAAGTCCACCCTGCTGCGCTGCATGAACCTGCTGGAAGTACCCACCTCGGGCAGCATCATCTTCGACGGCATCGACATCACCGACCCCAAGGTCGACATCGACCTGCACCGTCAGAAGATGGGCATGGTGTTCCAGCACTTCAACCTGTTCCCCCATATGACCATCCTCGGCAACATGACCATCGCGCCCATCAAGCTGCGCGGTCTTACCAAGGAGGACGCCGAAGCCAAGGCAATGGAGCTGCTGACCCGTGTCGGTCTTGCCGACCGCGCCAACGCTTATCCCAGCCAGCTGTCCGGCGGTCAGAAGCAGAGGATCGCCATCGTGCGCGCTCTGTGCATGGAGCCGGAGGTCATGCTCTTTGACGAGCCTACCTCCGCCCTCGACCCGGAAATGGTCGGCGAGGTTCTGGATGTTATGAAGGCCCTTGCCACCGAAGGCATGACCATGGTGGTCGTCACCCACGAAATGGGCTTCGCCAAGGAAGTGGGCGACCGCGTGCTGTTCATGGACGAAGGCAAGCTGGTGGAGGACGCCTCCCCCGAGGAGTTCTTCGACAACCCCAAAAATCCCAGACTGCAGAGCTTCCTTTCCAAGGTTCTCTGATCGCATATGTTTTATTCAGGCGGTATGCTCACCGATATGATGTGGGCATACCGCTTTTTCATACTGACCGGTATGAAGAATCAGGCACAGATGTAACCGTTTATCTGCTTTTTGTCATGGGCGATGACTTTTGGCGCAAAATAGATAAAATAGGGCTATTATGTTTGGTTTTTTTCTTCGACAAACTGCGACGTTTGCGATTGACCTTTATCCCCGTTCAAGATAAAATGAATATAGCCGTACAGGCTTACAATACTGAAGGATGTGATTTTTAGTGGAAGCACCCTACGTTTCCCTGTTCGATTCCTTTGACGCCAGACGACCCATCGGCATAATTGCCTCCAAGGGTTCTATGAATCTGGCTCAGATGATCTACGACCAGTTTGTACAAATGCTCCACGAACGCTGCCCTGAAACCTGCGACGACACCACTGCCTGCCGTCTTGTCAGCCTCATTGAAGCACACTGTCCTCGCTTCAGCACCGGCGACGGCAAGGCACTCATCGACCATTCCGTCCGCGGTTACGATGTCTATCTCGTATGCGACGTAGGCAACTACGGCTGCACCTACGAGCTTTTCAACAAGCCTGTTCCCATCCCCATGTCCCCCGACGAGCATTATGCCGACCTCAAGCGCATAATCTCTGCCATCGGCGGTATGTCTAACCATATCACCGTTATCATGCCGCTGCTTTACGGCGGACGTCAGCACAAGCGCACCGGACGCGAGTCGCTGGACTGCGCCATGATGCTGCAGGAGCTGGAGCGCATGGGCGTTTCCAACATCATCACCTTTGACGCCCATGATCCCCGTGTGCAGAACGCCGTTCCCCTGATGGGCTTTGATAACGTAATGCCCACCTATCAGGTGCTCAAGGCAATGATGAAGAAGTACACCGACCTGGTCGTTGACAAGGAGCACATGATGATCGTCAGCCCCGACGAGGGCGCGATGGATCGCAATATGTACTACGCCTCCGTGCTGGGTCTCGATCTGGGTATGTTCTACAAGCGCCGCGACTATTCCACCATGCTCAACGGTCGTCACCCCATCGTCAGCCACGAATATCTGGGCAACTCCGTTGAGGGCAAGGATATCTTTGTTTCCGACGATATCATTTCCTCCGGCGATTCCATGCTCCGTCTGGCACGCGACCTCAAGGAGCGCGGTTGCCGCAGGATCTTCATGTTCGCCACCTACGCCCTCTTTACCGAAGGTCTTGAAGCCTTCAACAAGGCATTCAGCGAGGGACTGTTCGACGCGGTCTTCTCCACCAACCTTACATATCAGCCGCCCGAGCTGCTGGAAGCCCCCTGGTACACCGAGGTTGACGCGACCAAGTACGCCGCAACCTTTATTTTCGCCATGCACCAGAACCAGTCGGTTTCTTCTCTCCTCGATCCCCATTCCAAGATCTCCGCGCTGCTCAACAAAAACAAGCAGTAAACAGATAACAGCAAAGCTGACCTCGCAGATAATGCAAGGTCAGCTTTTTTGTGTTCTGTTCTGTTTTTCATTTCGATGTTCGACTGTCGTGAATGGCTTTCAGCCGCTCGTACCATTCGTACGGCACGGCAAGATCGCCTTTGCCGGCTCCGATGGTGATGTGCGGCTTGTTGCCGCCATGGAAATCGCTGCCGCCGCTGCAGGCAAGACCGTAGCGTCCGGCAAGCGCGAGAGCCTGTTCGGTCTGCCGCTCGTCATACTCCGAGTAGTACACCTCCATGGCATCCAGTCCGGCAGCGGAAGCCTTTTCAAGGAAACCCTCAAGCCTATGAGCCTCCAGATGGAGCAGTGGATGGGCAAGCACCGACACAGCCCCCATGTGTCTGATGGCGCTGATGACCTCCAGCGAATCCAGACGGCGCGCCGGTCTGTAATAGCCCGAATTCTCATCAAGGATGGTGTCAAAGACTTCCTTGCGATCAGCGGCATATCCCAGCCTGACCAGATGCGCGGCAACATGGGCACGGTTGATGCTCACTCCGCCTGCCTCCGCGCGAATCTCGTCGTATGTGGGAATATCATACCCTCCGGCTCGAAGGCGATCCACAAGCTCGCGCTTGCTGACATCGGAGCATCTGCGCGCTTCTCTCAGCATTGTCTCCACCTGCTCCGCGCTTGCTTCGCCAAGGAACAGCGCCAGCACATGGAACTCGTGCACCTCGCCGTCCACCGGGTATTCCGTGGATATCTCCACTCCCGGCACCGGCTCGACTCCCAGCTCACGCGCGCTGCGCACGAATTCGTGCAGTCCCGACACCGTGTTGTGGTCGGTCAGAGCCACCGCGCCCAGACCGGCTTCTGCCGCTGTCGCCGCAAGCTCCGAGGGCGTGAGTGTTCCGTCTGAGCAGCTTGAGTGATTATGAAGATCGCAAAACATTTATATCCCCATCCTTTCGCAATCATTTCTTTCTGTACCAATAGGAATACAGCTTTCGGTATCCGAGCTTTTCGTAGAGCTTTACCGCTGCGGTGTTGCTCTGCACCACCTGCAGATAGGCTGTGTGTGCGCCCTTATCCACTGCCGCGGAAAGAAGCGCACGGCACAGCTTCCTGCCCCAGCCCATTCCTCGATGCTGCTCGTCAACAACCACGTTGAGCAGAGCCATATAGCCCCTCTCAATGACAGCCGAGGAACAGGCGATGCTCTGTCCTTCGTGTTCGATGCGGCAGTAGAGCGTGTCGGCGTTTATCATATTCAGCATACGGGCCGCTGTGGCTTTGGTTTTGTCGTCGGTGTATCCCTCGAGGGCAAAGTAAGCGTCCAGCCACGCCTCATCGGCACGATCGGTTATTATGCAGCCGCAGCGCTCGAACTGCCTGTCGGTGATGTCCATCGTCATCAGATCGGTGGGCGTGAATCTGCCGTATCCGCGCTCCTCCAGAAGCCTGTCCAGCCGCTCGTCTGCCCCGTCGGTGATTTTGAATATGCATGGCAGCCCTCCGGATGCGTAACGCCGCTCACATTCTTCTATCTTTTCCTGATAATCAAGTGATGAGGGATAAATCACGCTGACCGAATTGGCGCGGCTGGTATAGCCGTCGGCATAGCGCAGCAGCCAGCCGTCGTAATGCTCGGTGTGCAGTGACGGGTGGGAGTTGAAGGAAAGCTCCTCGAAAAGGCGCACAGTCTCGCCGCTGCACCTATTCGCCATTCGGCGGTAATGGGCGTGCATCATCAGATACGCCGCCATGGATTCGGCAGATGTTCCCGAATCCACAAAATGCGGACAGCCGCACACCTCGTGAATAATCCCGAAGCGGTCAACATACTTTTCCATTGTACCGAGCACCACGTCGGCGCAATGGGCGTATTCCCCGTCCAGCCAGCCGCCTGCGACGCCGCGATAGACAAACGCCGCCATCATCATCGCGCCTGCGCCGTCAACAAAGCTTCCCTCGTCGTCAAGGATATCGTGGAAGCGTCCGTCGGGCAGCTGATATTTCAGCATGGCATCAAGGATGCCCGTGCCGTATTCTGTCAGCCTGTCGGCGATATCTCGCCTGCCTGCTTCAAGACAGGTATCGATCACTCTGCCGATACCCATCAGCGCCCATCCGTTACCGGTCGCCCACAGCTTCCTGCGGACAAACCTGCCCGAGCCTGCGTCGTAGATATGGAACAGCAGTCCGGTTGCATCATCGCGCAGATAGCTCATGCAGCTCTCGATCTGCGCAAGGGCTTCGTCGTTCCTGCCCATCACCGCAAGGAAGGGCGGCAGCATATATATCGAGTCCACCCACACCTGACGGGGCGAAAAGCCCTCGTGGAAGCTGACCTCGTTGTGGCAGACGGCACCGTTATCCGTCCGGGGAGCGGTGTGCAGAAGATAGTCAAGCATCCTCTCCGCGCTTTCGCGGAAGCGCTCGTCGCCCGTCAGCTCATATGCTCGCCACACCGCTTCGCCGTTAGCTGCAGGGTCGGTGACGGCGATGTTTTCGTTGATGACCGCAAGTCTGCCGTCGGGCTGCTGACGAAGCATGGCGTCGTGAGCCATGGCGACGGCAGCGTCAGTATCCCCCAGTTCCCAGAGAGCCTGAGCACACACGCCCTGCTCCCACGGATAACGCTGAACGGCAAGCATGGCGCTCTTGACAATTTCTGTCTTTGCTTTCATAGTCATCACCTGCATCATTTCTCAATAAGACGGCGGACATATTGGGCATACTCCTCCGCGTGATTGACCGAAAACTCTCCATGGTGCATAGAGCGCATGATGTCCAGCCTGCTTCCGGGGACAACACTGTGCAGTCTTTGAGCCGATTTGCGCATTATTCGTTGCTCCTTCTGACCGACAGCTATGCAGACCTCAGCTTCCGTGTCAGCCAGCGACGGTTTCAGCTCGTAACGGGCATTTGCTTTCAGAAACGCTATCATGTTCTGCTTTGTGATAGCGCAGGTATCCCGGTAATAGTCATCGTACAGGTCTGCTTTGAGTCTTAGAGAACGGAACTGAAGCCTTGAAAACCATCTTTTCTTTATAAGCCCGTAACTCATGTTTATCATCGGACCGGTCAGATGATATGTCACATTCATCGGCAGCGCCAGCGCACTTTCCACCATTGCAAAGGAGCAGATATCTTTCCGCTTTGAAAGCATTTCCACAAGGATCTGTGCTCCCAGCGACAAGCCTCCGATCATCAGCACCGAACCACCGAAACGCTCGTCTATATAGCTGATGAGCCTCGCCGCGTTATCCTCGATTCCGGTGAAATCATTTTCACTTTCGGCATGACCGTCCAGCACCGGAAGCACAACATGATAATCCTCCGCCAGATGCTCTGCAGCTTCTCTGCAGCTCCACCAGGACAGCCCACCGCCGTGAAGCAGCATTATTGTCTGCCTGCCGCTGCTGCCATACTCTTTTACATTCATATTATTTCCTCGAATATGTACTGTGCTTGGTCCGTAAAGTCTATATCGTATCTTGTACCGTCGGCAAACAGAACGCCATCGGTCAGTCGGATGCGCAGGATGCAGGTATTGGGGTCGGATTCGTTGATGTGTCCGTTGCCGTACCATTCCGCAAAGACCTGTCTGAGCTTTGCTGCCAGCTCTTTATTCTCATCTGAGAGTATATAGCCAATATTCTCTCCCACTCCGCAGGCAGTGAACCAGTCGCCGCAGATCGAAACCTGAGGATTGTCTGCAATGTGCTTCATTTTGCCGGAAAGAGCGTATGTGATCACATAGAACGAACCGTTCTCGTAATAGCTGTTCACGGCGCGGACATAGGGTCGCCCCTCCGACACCGTAGCCAGCGCGATTAGGGAATCCCTGCCAAAGCGCTGCTTCATTATTTCCGCTGTAACCCGTGTAAGTTTTTCACTCATATGGCATTGTCCTCCTGCAGAATCATCAGACATATTCCAAGGATTATTATACCATTTCCGACGCAGGATGCAATGGCAACAAAAAACACGGCAGATTTTTGTCAATCGGTTTTCATTTTTGACTTATTCATTAAGTTTTTTACAAAATCCAAATATTTTTGCAAATTTTTTATTGAAGCTTAAATAAATTATTGTTATAATATACGAACCGGAGTGTGTTCTCCGGGAATGTCAAATCTGCCTGCGAATCTGCGCAGGACTTATTCACGAGGTGAGCAGTATGAAAATTTATTCTGTTTACGATCCCGAGTTCAAGGCTTACGGTCAGATCGTCACCGGTATGGATGACACTGTCAAGGAGATCCTTGAAGCTCTGGCGACCACTCCGCTGCCCGACGGCACCGGCTATGTTCCCGAGGAACCTGTTCTGCAGGAGCTTCCCGCTGCTGTTGAGGTTTCCGAGCATCTCTACGGCGGTATGCCCGTTCAGCTGGGCTGGTGCAACGGTCACAACACCAAGCTGAACTGCCTTGAGTACCATCGCGACAGCGAGTACAATCTGGGCACCGAGGATTTCATCCTGCTGCTCGCCCGTCAGGACGAGATCGTTGACGGTGTTCTGGACACCGCCAAGGTCAAGGCTTTCCGCGCTCCTGCCGGTGTTCTGGTAGAGTGCTTCGCCACCACCCTGCATTACGCCCCCTGCCACACCGACGCTGCCAAGGGCTTCCGCGTAATG
>SVPO01000124.1 GCA_015065795.1 Oscillospiraceae bacterium
AGAGGAGCTGGACCTGCTCATTCAGCACAAGATATACGATTTTCTCCCTTGGGAGACCGAACGGCCGCTGATGCTGAAAAAATGGCGCAGCTTTGCCGAAAAGGCGAACAGGGACACCGTGCATGTATTCAACTGCGTGCTGCTGCAGAATCCCATGTGCGAGACCATGATGCGCTTCGGCTTCTCCGCGGAGCAGTCACTTGATTACATTTCAGAGATCGCGCAGATCATCAGACCGCTGGAACCTGCGGTGATATACCTGAGCAGCGACGACATTGCCGACAGGGTAAGGGAAACCGCGCAGGAGCGCGGTGACTGGCTGAACGGCGTGATAGACTATCACGTCAGCGGCGGCTACGGCAGGAGCATAGACGCGCAGGGCTTCGAGGGATACATCACCTGCCTTGAGGAGCGCCGGCGCAGAGAGCTTACCATTCTTGAGCGCCTGCCTCTCAGGAGCATGGTCATCCGCAACCCTCACAGAGACTGGGACGCCGCGCGCAGAGCGGTGACAGATTTCATCGACAACTGATAACAGAAACCGCGCCGCAGCGGATCCTTTCGGAGCGCTGCGACGCGGTATTTGCATATTTGAAGTTATTCAGCAGCAGGCTTTCCCAGCTGGCTGTCCAGATACTCAAGGCGGCCGGTGAGCCACTCGGTGAGAAATTCTGAAGCCTCACGCTGGTTCTTGCACTTGTTGAGTTCGGGAATAAGCTCCTCGTTGCCGTAGAACACACGGTCCATCCAGCGGTGATAGTTCTGTGCGTAGTTGTCGGCGAGGACGGTGCGCTGCTGCTCGATGAGAGCAAGGGTGTTGTCAAACAGCCCTGCCGCCTTGACCTCGTTCCACTTGTCGGCGACCATGTCCATAAACCAGTCCTGATCGGCAAAGATGCGCAGCCAGGGGTTGTTGGTGCGTTCGCAGTACATTCCCTGATTGGTCTCGGTGCCGGGGGAGGTGAAGGTGCTGATGCGGATGCCGAAGCAGGAATCGTAATCCCACGGGGCTTCAAAGATCAGCTTCTTGCTGCCGTTTTCGCTCATGTCGAGACAGAGATAGAAGCTGGACCAGGCGATGTCGGGGTTCATGACGATCTCGTTGAGCAGGAACATATCCACCAGTGAATCCAGTTCAATGACCTGCGATACGGTATCCTTGACCGACTTGCCCTCGATGGGCACGATGGCGGTGTAATCCTCGTTGAAGCCGTAGTGCTCGTTCTTGTAGATGGCACGGGTGATGATGTCGTAGGCGCACTGGGTGTAGTTGGCGACGAAATCCAGCTGAGCGTCGTCATATATATCGCTCTTCATGGTGTAGCCGTGCATACCCTCCGCCTGATAGGGGTCGGGATGGGGTTTGCCGGATTTGTATCCGGCGAAAAGACCGTAGTCGATCTCAAAGGTGGGATCGCCGGAGTCGTTGGGCATATTACGCTCGTCGCGGTAATAAGCGTCGTATTCGAACATATAGCCGATGTCGGTGCCGGTGTAGTCCTTGTCGCCCTCGGTGACCGTGGTGCGGCCGTCGTTGATCTCCTGCTGCTCCACCAGCAGATACATTCCCCAGTAATGGTCGTTGATGTACACATCGACGTACATATAGTCGGAAACGTAATAGCCGTCAGTGCCCAGAATTCCGTCGGCAAGATACAGGGCAACGTAGTTGTGGGACATGGAAAGATCCTTCCAGTCTGCGAGAAGCAGCCAGTTCTTGAACTCGCGGCCCTCGTTCATGCCCAGCATACCCTTCTTTTCGGAAAACTTGATGCGGATGGGCTTTTTGGGATAGTTCAGCGTCCAGTTGCCGCGGGCCTTGACCTGAGCGTCGGTGGGGGAGATGACGTATTCCTCGTCGCAGTTGTCCACCGCCACGGTGGCGTCGACGTAGTGGATGTTGTCCGCCATCTTGTCCTCGCGCACAGGCTTGGTAATGAAATCGTACTCGCCGTCGGCGGTGTTGATGCGTACGGCAGGCAGAGAGCTGTTCAGCACGGGCACATCGGGGATCTGGGGCGCCTCGGGCGCGGCAGCTCCTCCGCAGGCAGCGAGGCAGACCAGCGTGACCAGTATGCAGAACAGTGCGATAATGCTTCGATAGGCTTTCATAATTACTGTCTCCTGTCGGGCAGATTTTCAACTGCAGTCTATCAAATACCGCAGGGAAAGTCAACGGGGTAAGGGCAAGGTAACACGATTGTAATTTCGGAAAAGCTGCGGTATAATTAAACTCAGCAAAAAACGGGAGGGAACAACGTGGCTTTTGACTTCAAAAAGGAATACAAAGAGTTATATGCGCCGAAGAATAAACCGGCAATAATCGAAGTCCCGTCGGCGAATTACATCGCGGTGAGGGGCAAGGGCGACCCCAACGAGGAGGGCGGTGCCTATCAGCAGGCAATAGCCGTGCTGTACGCCGTGGCATACACCCTGAAGATGAGCTGCAAGACCGACTACCGCATCGACGGCTTTTACGAATACGTCGTGCCGCCGCTGGAGGGCTTCTGGCGGCAGGAGGGCAAAGAGGGCATGGATTATTCCGACAAAGGCTCCCTTGAGTGGATCTCGGTCATCCGCCTGCCGGAGTTCATCACCCGTGAGCACTTTGACTGGGCGGCAGAGCAGGCATCAAAAAAGAAAAAGCTGGACTGCAGCGCGGCGGAGTTCATCACAGTGGATGAGGGGCTGTGCGTGCAGATGATGCATATCGGTTCCTACGACGACGAGCCTGCCACCGTGGCGCGGATGGACGAATTCCTCGCGGCTGCCGGCTACGTAAACGACATGAACGGTGAGCGGCAGCACCACGAGATATATCTTTCCGACCCGAGGAAAACTCCGCCGGAAAAGCGCAAAACGGTCATCCGCCATCCCGTAAGAAAAGCGTGACGCAAACCACAGAAACAACACACACCCGACACATCCCGACGGTTCTCCATGGGCGGATCGTCGGGATTTTGCCTATCTGCCAATGAAAACGGGCTGCGCGGACTGCTTTTCTGTGGACATCGGAATCTTGCCAACTATGCCGCACGGGTATATAATATATAGTTAGCGTTAAGTGAATTATGGAGGTAAGTGTTTTGAGTCAGCAGAAGAAAAAAGGCTCGGGCATCAGGCATCTGATCCCCTGCGTAAAGGGCTTTGAGCGTTCCACGCTGCTCACCCCGGTGTTCCTTATCTTCGAGGTGCTGCTGGAGGTGCTCATTCCCATGCTCATGGCGGCTATCGTGGACGGCGGCCTGTATAAAAAAGACGAATTCATGCTCAAGGGCATACTGCCCCAGGCACTGGTGGATGACCGCAGAATGCTGACCATCGTGCTGGGCGGATTCATGATCCTTGCAGCCCTGTGCTCGCTTATGTTCGGTATGCTGGCGGCTCACACCTCCGCCACATCCTCCATGGGCTTTGCCCGCAATCTGCGCAGGAAGATCTTTGAGCGCACTCAGGATTTCTCCTTTGCCAACACGGATAAATTCTCCGCGCCCACACTGGTCATGCGCGCCACCACGGACGTGACCAGCCTGCAGAATACCTATGCCCAGCTGATGGTCATGCTGGTGCGCTGCCCCACCATGATAATCATGGCGGCAGTCATGGCGTTCGGCATCAATGCAAGGCTGTCGGTGGTGTTCATCGTCGCCCTGCCCCTGCTGCTGGGCGCGATGGTGACGCTGGTGCTCATCGGACACACCCGTTTTGTCCGTATGCTCAAGCATTTTGACCGCATGAACGCCGACGTGCAGGAAAGCGTGGTGGGCGTTCGCGAGATCAAAGCATTCGTGCGCGAGGAGCACGAGAGCGAGAAATTCCGAGAATCGGCAGAACAGCTGCAGAAGATGCAGGTCCACGCCCAGAAGCTGTTTGCCCTGTCCGGTCCCATCCAGATGTGCGTTATGTGGACGTGCACCATCGTAGTGCTGCTGCTGGGCGGCAGACTGGTGCTCTTTGAGCAGAGCATGGGAGCCGGCGAGCTGGTCAGCATCATCACCTACACCACCCAGGTCATCAGCTCCCTTGGCATGGTGGCGTTCATGATGATCATGCTGTCCATGGCAAAGGCATCCCTCACCCGTATCAGTGAGGTGCTGGACGAGCCTACCGACATCATCGGTGCCGACAGCGACCTTGAGGTGCCCGACGGCTCCATCAGATTTGAAAACGTGGACTTCAGCTACACCAACGACCCGGAGAATCTCAACCTCTCCGGCATAAATCTCGACATCGCCTCCGGTGAGACCATCGGCATCCTCGGCGGCACCGGCGAGGGCAAAAGCTCCCTCGTTCAGCTTATCCCCCGTTTCTACGACTGCCTGTCCGGACGGGTGCTGGTGGGCGGCAATGATGTAAAAGACTATTCTCTGGGCAATCTGCGTCAGAGCGTATCAATGGTGCTGCAGAAGAACACCCTGTTCTCCGGCACCATCCGCGACAATCTGCGCTGGGGCGACAGGAACGCCACCGACGAGCAGGTGGAGAACGCCTGCCGCCTTGCCTGCGCCCACGATTTTGTCATGTCCTTCCCAGAAGGCTACGATACCGTCCTCGGTCAGGGCGGCGTAAACCTTTCGGGCGGACAGAAGCAGCGCCTGTGCATCGCCCGTGCGATCCTCAAGAATCCGAAGATACTGATCCTTGACGACTCCACCAGCGCGGTGGATACCGCCACCGACCAGAGCATCCGCGACGCCCTGCGTACGCTGATGCCCGGAACCACCAAGCTGATAATCGCCCAGCGCATCGCGTCGGTGATGGACGCCGACCGCATCGTGGTGCTGGACGAAGGAAAGATAAGCGACGTTGGCAGCCACACCGAGCTGCTGGCGCGCAGCAGAGTATACCGCGAGGTATGGCAGTCCCAGGGTAAGGAGGTGGCTGAAGATGGCGCGGCTGAGTAATCCCGGCGGCAAGCGCGCCGCCAATCCCCTCAAGACGCTGAAAAGACTGTTCGGCTACTATTCCTGCTGCAGGGTGCCATTCACCCTTGCGGTGCTGTGCGTGGTGGTGTACTCCATCGCGGTGATATGGGCGTCCTATCTGCTGGAACCCACCGTCGCCCTGCTGGAAAAGCAGGATATCGTCCCCGAAAAGGTCTACGCCGAATATCTGGCTGTGCTCATGCTCATGGCGGCAATGTATGTTCTGGCGGTAATCACCAACTACATCATGGCGCGCCTGATGCTCACCTGCTCGGCACGGATTCTCTACCGTATGCGTGTGGAGATGTTCGAGCACATGGAGCGTATGCCCGTGCGCTTCTACGACGCCCACACCCACGGCGAGCTCATGAGCTACTACACCAACGACGTGGAGGCGGTGCGCGAAATGCTGCACCACGGCATCGCCCAGATGCTCATCTCCTCAATCTCCCTCGTGGGCATCATCGCCATGATGCTCAAGCTGTCCCTCGTGCTGTGTGCCTTCATCGCGGTGATGGGCGTGTGCGTCTATCTCACCCTGCGCATCGTGGGCGGCAAGAGCCGCAAGAATTTCCGCGCCCAGCAGAAATCGGTGGCTCAGGTCAACGGCTATATCGAAGAAATGATAGTGGGTCAGAAGGTGGTCAAAGCCTTCAACCACGAGGAAGCCACCCTCGAGCGCTTTGACGAGATCAACGAGGAGCTGCGCGTGGTGTCCACCCGTGCCAGCTTCTACGCCAAGATCATCGGCCCGGTGATGAACAACCTTTCCCACATCTTCTACGCCATCATCACCACCGCAGGCGTGCTCATGCTCACCGCAGGCAGCGCGCTCATGGCATTTCTGCAGTACATCCGTCAGTTTGCCGACCGCATCTCCCAGATTTCCCAGCAGTTCAGCTCCATCATGCTGGCTCTCGCCGGTGCCGAGCGCGTGTTTGAAATGATCGACTCACCCGTTGAGGTGGATGAGGGTGACGTCACTCTCGTGAACGCCAGCATCGC
>SVPO01000125.1 GCA_015065795.1 Oscillospiraceae bacterium
CGAGATCACCGACAGCAACTCCGACGCCATCCGCAAGCTGCTGCGCTGCGGCGCTCTGTGCTGCGACGGCTCGGTTCTGTTCAACATCGACGGCAGCGAGACCCACATCGGCGACCCCACCGAGACCAGCATCGTGCTCGCCGCCCATAAGAACGGCATGACCAAGGAGGCTCTCAACGAGCAGTATCCCCGTGCCGCCGAGATTCCCTTTGATTCCGACCGCAAGATGATGACCACCATCCACGAGATGGACGGCAAGATCATCGCAGTCACCAAGGGCGCCTTCGATTCCATCGCTCCCCGCTGCACCACCGGCAACGTAAAGAAGGCCTCCGACCTCAACAACGAAATGAGCACCAAGGCTCTGCGCGTTATCACCATCGCTTACCGCGAGCTGCCCTCCGTGCCCGTGGCTCCCACCTCCGAGGAGATCGAGCGCGACCTGACTCTGCTGGGTCTGGTGGGCATGATCGATCCTCCCCGTCCCGAGGCGAAGGAAGCCGTTGCCGTCTGCCGTCAGGCCGGCATCAAGCCGGTCATGATCACCGGCGACCACGTTGTCACCGCTTCCGCCATCGCCAAGGATATCGGCATCATGGAGGAGGGCGACCGCGCTCTGACCGGTGCTGAGCTTTCCCAGATCTCCGACGAGGAGCTCATCGCTCAGGTTCCCGAGATCTCCGTCTTTGCACGAGTTTCTCCCGAGGATAAGATCCGCATAGTCAAGGCATGGCAGGCAAACGACCAGATCGTTTCCATGACCGGCGACGGCGTCAACGACGCTCCTGCCCTCAAGGCCGCCGACATCGGCTGCGCCATGGGCATCACCGGCACCGACGTTGCCAAGGGTGCTGCCGACATGACCCTCACCGACGACAACTTCGCCACCATCGTCAAGGCGGTCCGCGAAGGCCGCGGCATCTACGACAACATCCGCAAGGTGGTCAGCTATCTGCTGGCAACCAACGTGGCTGAGATCCTCACCGTGTTCTTTGTCACCCTGTTCTTCGGTGCTGCTCCCCTGCTGCCCATGCAGCTGCTGTGGATCAACCTTGTCACCGACAGCCTGCCTGCCATCGCTCTGGGTATGGAGCCCGTCGAGGAAGGCGTTATGAACCGCAAGCCCCGTCCCAAGACCGAAAGCATCTTCGCCCACGGACTGGGCATCCGTATCGCCCTGCAGGGCACACTGTTCGCCATCCTAACCATGGTCGCCTTCGTCTTCGGCAGCTCCGCTCTGGGCTTCGATGGTGAACAGGCTGCCACCGCCGGTCAGACCCTTGCTTTCATCACCCTCGGCTTCATCCAGTGCTTCCACGCCTTCAGCATGCGTTCCAACCACTCTCTGTTCAGGATCGGCCTGCTGACCAACAAGACACTCAACATGGCATTCCTTGCCTCCGCCGTGATGATGATCGCTGTGTGCTTCATCCCCCCGCTGTCCAGCATCTTCGGTCTGATGAACTTCTACGACAGCAACTGGTGGGTATATCTGGTTGCCCTCGGTCTTGCTTTCATCCCCGTACCTCTCATGGAGCTGGACAAGCGTTTCGGCCTCATTCACAGACAGGAGGAGGATGTGGACTGATACGTCCCGCCCTCTGTTTTCCGAACAGTTGAATAACCTTCCGTACCGCCGCAGAAACAATACTCTGCGGCGGTACTCTTTTTTCCGGAAAGCTCATGCGCACCATACAACGAAGGATTTTGAATAAATAGCAAATAATTTACGCAAACGTAAGATTACACTGGATTTTTCGAGGAATATGTGTTATCATTGTGGGTGCTTTAGTAAATAGAAAAGACACATACTGAAAATCTATGCAAATGGATGAAAATCAAGGAGGAATTAATTTTGAGTCACAAGTACGTATACCTGTTCTCCGAAGGCAACGGCTCCATGCGTGAGCTGCTGGGCGGCAAGGGCGCAAACCTCGCCGAGATGACCAAGATCGGTCTGCCCGTTCCCCAGGGCTTCACCGTAACCACCGAAGCCTGCACACGTTACTATGAAGACGGCAAGAAGATCGGCGATGATATCCAGGCTCAGATCATGGAATACATCGTCAAGATGGAAGAAATCACCGGCAAGAAGTTCGGCGATCTGAACAACCCCCTGCTGGTTTCCGTCCGTTCCGGTGCCCGTGCTTCCATGCCCGGCATGATGGACACCATCCTCAACCTCGGTCTGAACGAGGACGTTGTCAATGTTATGGCAACCAAGTCCGGCAATCCCCGCTGGGCATGGGACTGCTACAGAAGATTTATCCAGATGTACTCCGACGTCGTTATGGAAGTCGGCAAGAAATACTTTGAAGAACTCATCGACAAGATGAAGGAAGCCAAGGGCGTCTCTCAGGACGTCGAGCTGTCTGCCGAGGACCTCAAGGAGCTGGCAGGCCAGTTCAAGGCTGAATACAAGAACAAGATCGGCAAGGACTTCCCCACCGATCCCAAGGAGCAACTCATGGGCGCTGTCGAGGCTGTTTTCCGTTCCTGGGACAACCCCCGTGCCAACGTCTATCGCCGCGACAACGACATCCCCTACTCCTGGGGCACTGCCGTCAACGTTCAGGCAATGGCATTCGGCAACATGGGCGACGACTGCGGTACCGGCGTTGCCTTCACCCGTGACCCCGCCACCGGCGCTACCGGTCTGATGGGCGAGTTCCTCGTCAACGCTCAGGGCGAAGACGTTGTCGCCGGCGTGCGTACTCCCATGCCCATCGCTCAGATGGCTGACAAGTTCCCCAAGGCTTTCGCCAAGTTCACCGAGGTCTGCGGTATTCTGGAAGACCACTACAGAGACATGCAGGACATGGAGTTCACCATCGAAGCCGGCGAGCTCTACATGCTCCAGACCCGTAACGGCAAGAGAACCGCAAAGGCCGCTCTGAAGATCGCCTGTGACCTCGTTGACGAGGGCATGATCGACAAGAAGCAGGCTGTTGCCATGATCGATCCCCGTAACCTCGACACCCTGCTCCATCCCCAGTTTGACGCTGCCGCTCTGAAGGCCGCCACTCCCATGGGCAAGGGTCTGGGCGCTTCCCCCGGTGCTGCCTGCGGTAAGGTCGTTTTCACCGCTGAGGACGCCGAGGCATGGAACAACCGCGGCGAAAAGGTCATCCTCGTCCGTCTGGAGACCTCTCCCGAGGATATCACCGGCATGAAGGCCTCTCAGGGCATCCTGACCGTCCGCGGCGGCATGACCTCTCACGCTGCCGTTGTTGCCCGCGGCATGGGCACCTGCTGTGTCTCCGGCTGCGGCGACATCGTTATGGACGAAGAAAACAAGAAGTTCACCCTCGCAGGCAAGACCTTTGTTGAGGGCGATTATATCTCCATCGACGGCTCCACCGGTAACATCTACGACGGCATCATCCCCACTGTTGATGCTGAGATCGCCGGCGAATTCGGCCGCATCATGGAGTGGGCTGACGAGTTCCGTACTCTGAAGGTCCGCACCAACGCCGACACTCCCGCCGACGCCAAGAAGGCCCGCGAGCTGGGCGCCGAGGGTATCGGTCTGTGCCGTACCGAGCATATGTTCTTCGAGGCAGAGCGCATCGCTGCTTTCCGCGAGATGATCTGCTCCGACACCGTTGAGGCCCGCGAGGCTGCTCTTGCCAAGATCCTGCCCTATCAGCAGGGCGACTTCGAGAAGCTGTACGAGGCTCTCGAGGGCAATCCCGTGTGCATCCGTTTCCTCGATCCTCCTCTGCACGAGTTCGTTCCCACCGAGGAAGCTGACATCAAGGCTCTTGCCGACGCTCAGGGCAAGACCGTTGAGGATATCAAGAACCTGATCTCCTCCCTCCACGAGTTCAACCCCATGATGGGTCACCGTGGCTGCCGTCTGGCTGTCACCTATCCCGAGATCGCCAAGATGCAGACCGCTGCTGTCATCCGCGCTGCCATCAACGTCAAGAAGGCTCATCCCGACTGGAACATCGTTCCCGAGATCATGATCCCCCTCACCGGTGAGGTCAAGGAGCTCAAGTACGTCAAGGATGTCGTCGTTGCCACCGCAGACGCTGAGATCGCCGCTGCCGGCGCTGACCTCAAGTACGAAGTCGGCACCATGATGGAGATCCCCCGTGCCTGCCTGACCGCTGACGAGGTTGCCACCGAGGCTGAGTTCTTCTGCTTCGGCACCAACGATCTGACCCAGATGACCTTTGGCTTCAGCCGCGACGACGCCGGCAAGTTCCTCACCGCTTACTACGATGCCAAGATCTACGAGAACGATCCCTTCGCCAAGCTGGATCAGACCGGCGTTGGCAAGCTGATGGAAATGGCTGTCGAGATGGGCAAGAAGACCCGTCCTTCCATCCACTGCGGCATCTGCGGCGAGCACGGCGGCGACCCCGTCTCCGTTGAGTTCTGCCACAAGATCGGTCTGGACTACGTCTCCTGCTCTCCCTTCCGTGTTCCCATCGCCAGACTGGCTGCCGCTCAGGCTGCTATCCGCGATACACACTAATCAGCATTTGAGTCAAACTCATAGCTAAATAAATCTAGCGGTCACATTGCTTTCTAAGTGATGTGACCGCTTTTTTACTTCATATATACAGGCCGTTTACCAGCAATGGTAGACGGTTTTTTTATTTTAAATTATTTTCAAGAAAAATCTTCGCAGAGGTTTATTTTTTTCGTTTCCCGTGCTCTACCCCTTGAGGAACGCAAATCGGTTTCTCAAGAATTGAATACCCATTCATCAGGTACATCAATTTTGAATCGAGCCAAAACGGGAAATGCGCCACGACCCATTGCAGTAAAACTGCTGGTGAGCGAGATCCACTTTTTTCGTGAGTGTTGGGTTGCACCCAACATGGCGATGACGTTCAAAAGGATAATGGTACTCCCGTCCAGTCACAGTCCGAGCGTGATAAAACCGTCGCAGGCAATGAGGATGGCTCTGTCAGAACGACAGCTGGGGTGAAACTCCCGTGATGCGATTAGCTGATCGCAGCCTGATGACTTCCCTTTACGCATGGGGTGTCGAGGACAAATAATGCGTAACCCCTTCTTTTTATCAAATTATTTAGGACTGGGATTATGACATTTGGAATTTCCTCTGCTCAATCAAAAAGTGTAAATCTGCCTAAAGCTCTTGCTGTAACCACAATTCTTGCAATTGCCTCTTATTTGATTATGGAGAAACTCGTTCTTGCGTGCAAAACATAACGTTTACTAACATCATCTGCAATTTTTTAATAATGGTTTATCGTTAATAGATGAAATTATGAACCCATCCATTTCGAAAAAGAATGTTTGCTGAGGCTTGTTGTTTGATCCTGTTACTAACAATCAAAAGTATTGTACCAACTTTGCAAAGGCAAAAACCCTAAACGAAAACACGAGTATTATCGTCGCAAAAGAGTTAATGAAAGGCGACGTTCAGATATATAAAGCCGCATGATGAAGCGGTTGATTTTACACAAACATCGAATGTGAGAATAGATTTACCTATTTTTCAAATATGGAATCCTAAATATCCACAATAGAAAGGAGGTTAGAAAATGTCCAAAGTAATCGCAATATCAAATCAAAAAGGCGGTGTTGGCAAAACCACAACAGCAGTAAGTCTCGGTGTAGCACTTGCGAAAGAGGGAAAGAAAGTTCTGCTCATAGACTGTGATTCTCAGGGCAGCATGAGTATCGCCCTTGGAATCGAACAGCCTGACAGTCTTGATGTATCTCTTTCTGAAATCATGAGCAATGTCATAGCAGAACAACCTATGCCCGATGAATATGGTATCCATAGTCATGAGGAAGGTGTGGACTTTGTTCCTGCAAATATCGAACTGTCAGGAATGG
>SVPO01000126.1 GCA_015065795.1 Oscillospiraceae bacterium
CATCCTCATCGAATCGGCGCTCAAGGCGCTGAATATCGCTCCCGGCAGCAAGCGCAGCTTTGCCTGCGAGAGATGGAGCTGCCTTGACGCGGACGTGTGGCGCGCCGAGCGTGAGCGCGCTCAGGGCATGATCCGCACCGATGCCGCCTTTGAGGGCTTCGGCTCGGACATCAGCAGCGAGAATATCGCCGTTGCCATCGAGAACGCCGGAAAAGCCGGTGTTGCCGACCGCCTGACCTTTGTCACCCGTGACGTGAAAGACTTTGCTCCCGAGGGCGAGCGCGGCATCGTCATCTGCAATCCACCCTACGGCGAGCGTCTGCTGTCGGTCAACGAAGCTCAGGCGATATACCGCCTCATGGGCAGCCGCTTCAAGCGCCGTCCCGGCTTCAGCTATTCCATCATCACCCCCGACGAGGAATTCGAGCGCAGCTTCGGACGCAAGGCAGACAAGCGCCGCAAGCTCTATAACGGCATGATCAGGTGCCAGCTTTATATGTACTTCAAGTAAAGGAGTGCCGACGATGAAATACCTGTTCATCATCAACCCCGCGGCAGGCAAACAGAATCCCATGGACGTTCTGGGCGAGGACATCAGAGCCGCCTGTGAGCGCAGCGGTCTTGATTATGAGATTAAGCTCACCGAGCATCAGGGACACGCCACCGAAATCGCCCACAAAGCCGCGGAAGCCGCCACCGCTGAGAATCCCGTGAGAGTATTCTCCGTGGGCGGCGACGGTACTCTGTGCGAGACTGCCAACGCGCTTTTCGGCGCTGAGCACTGCGAGCTGGGCTGCATCCCCTGCGGCTCGGGCAACGACTTCAACAAGACCTTCGGCACCAAGGAAGAATTCCTTGACGTGGAAAAGTACATACTCTGCCCTTCGGTGGCGGTGGACGGCATCACCTCGCAGCATATGAACGCCATCAACATCTGCTCGCTGGGTCTGGACGCCAACATATGCGACCATGCCAACCGTATCAAGGAAAACAACAAGAAGCTCTCCGGCCCCAAAGCCTACAACAAGGCTGTTGTCAAAGGGCTTCTCGGTCGCATATACAATACACTGAAGATCACCATTGACGACGACAGGGTCATTGAGGGCAAGTATCTTTTCTCCCTCGCCGCCAACGGTCAGTATTACGGCAGCGGCTGGCGCAGCGCACCTGTCGCCGATCCCAGCGACGGACAGCTGGATTTCATCTTCATCAACAAGATGACCCGTCTGCGCGCCCTCACCGTTATCCCTGCCTACAAATCGGGCAAGTATTTCTTCAAGAAAAAGTATAAGAATATCCTGACCCACATCCGCGGAAAGAAGATCCGCATCCAGTCGGTCAAGCCCTCGGTGGTCAACATCGACGGCGAATGTGCCGCCATCAACGACATTACCTTTGAGGTAATGCCCGGTGCGCTGCGGTTTATCGTGCCGCAGTCCTATATCGACGCAAGAAAGAATTCGGAGGAAAAGTAACATGGACGAGATTCTCAGAGCACTTTATCAGACCATAATCAACCGCCGCGACAACCCTCAGGAGGGTTCCTACACCTGCTATCTGCTGGACACCGGTCTTGACAAGATCCTCAAGAAGGTGGGCGAAGAATCGGCGGAGACCATCATCGCCGCCAAGAACGGTGACAAGGAAAACCTCACCGGCGAGATCGGTGATCTCATCTATCACCTCATGGTCATGATGGTCAAGTGCGACCTGCCCCTTGACGCCGTCCTCGCCGAGCTGGACAAGCGCAGCGAAAAGACCGGCAACCTCAAGCAGTTCAAGGTAACCGACAAAAATACCTGATAAAAGGTGATATAGCTATGTTTTCCAAGCTGACCAGCATGGGGCTGCTTGGCATCGAGGCCTTCCCCGTTGAGGTGGAGGCCTTTTTGTCTAAGGGTATGCCCGGCTTTGACGTGGTGGGACTGCCGGATGCTGCGGTGCGAGAATCCCGTGAGCGCGTTCGTGCCGCCATCCGCACCTGCGGCTACGAATTCCCCTCCGCGCACATAACCGTCAACCTCGCCCCTGCCGACGTGCGCAAGGAGGGCGCGGTGTACGACGTGCCCCTGATGATCGCGCTGCTGTGCGCCTCGGGGCAGATTCCTGCCGTTTCCGCCGAGCACATTTTCGTGGGCGAGCTGTCCCTTGACGGCACCGTTCGCCGAATCAACGGCGCGCTGCCCATGGCGATAAAGGCTCGGGATATGGGCGCGCAGTCATTCTTTGTGCCTGCGGAAAACTCCGCCGAGGTATCGGTGGTTGAGGGCATCAGCTGCTATCCCCTGCGCACCATCCACGAGCTTATCGACCACCTGTGCGGCAGGCAGCTCATCTCCCCCGTCACCGCCGATGATTATCCTGCCGCAGTGACACGCACGGGTGAGCCGGATTTTGCCGAGGTGTGCGGACAGACCGCTGTCAAGCGTGCCATGGAAGTGGCAGCTGCCGGCGGGCACAACATCCTGCTCATCGGCCCTCCCGGCTCGGGCAAGAGTATGCTTGCCAAGCGCTTCCCCTCCATCCTTCCCGAAATGACCTTCGAGGAGTCCGTCCAGACCACCAAGATCCATTCCATCACCGGCTCGCTGCCCTCGGGCGTGCGGCTGATAACCCGGCGACCCTTCCGTTCGCCCCACCACACCGCTTCGTCGGTTTCCCTTGCAGGCGGCGGACACCAGCCCATTCCCGGTGAGGTCTCGCTGGCGCACAACGGCGTGCTGTTCCTTGACGAGCTGCCCGAGTTCGCCACACAGACCATGGAAGCCCTGCGCCAGCCCCTTGAGGACGGCGTGGTGACCATCACGCGAGCCTCGGGCAGGGTGACCTATCCCTGTCAGTTCCAGCTGGTGGCGGCGATGAATCCCTGCCGCTGCGGCTACTACGGGCATCCCACCCGTGCCTGCTCCTGCCCCAAGGGCACGGTGAACAAGTATCTGGGAAAGATCTCAGGACCGCTGCTTGACCGACTGGACATCCATGTTGAGGTGCCGCCGGTGGAATTCCAGCAGCTGCGCGACAATGCCGAAGCCGCCGAAAGCTCGGAGGTCATCCGCAGGCGCGTCAACGCCGCCCGTGACATCCAGAAGAAGCGCTACGAGGGCACGGGCATCACCTGCAACGCCCGCATCACCCCTGCCATGCTGCGCGAGGTGTGCACCATGACCGAGAGCGCGGAAAAGATGCTCAGCGTCGCCTTTGACCGCATGGGTCTGTCGGCGCGAGCCTACGACCGCCTGCTGAAGATCGCGCGCACCATCGCCGATCTGGACGGCGCGGACATCATCGACAACCGTCACATCGCCGAGGCGGTGCAGTATCGCAATCTCGACCGCAAATACTGGACACAGATATAATAACAGCAGCGGAAAGCGCAGCCGTCATGCCGCGTTCTCCGCTGCTTTATTATTTCAGAACGAATTGTTCAAGAAAAGCCGCCACGCCATCCTCGTCGTTGGCAGCGGTGACACTGTCGGCAGCGGCACGCACCGATGCAACGGCGTTGCCCATAGCCACACCCGTTCCGCAGAGCTTCAGTATATCAAGATCGTTCTCATCATCACCGAAGGCAATTATATCCTGCGTCATTATCCCCAGCTGCTGTGCCAGCGCGCATACCGCCTGATATTTGCCTGCCGACGTACTTGTAAAGCCGTAGAGATTCTCGCCGCGATAAGAATAAATGCGGCAGCTGTTTCTCGCGGCAAGCTCGTTTGCTTCCTCCGGCGTGTCGAAGACGGCTGCGATTTTGTATACCGGCTGCCCGACACCTGCGGTGAAATCATAAGTTTTTCTCCACGGCTCGTCAATCCCGGGTTTTGAGCACAGCAGCGTTTTGCCTGTGCTCACCACGAAATCGCCCTCGGGCATAGCGGCAAGTTCACTGATGATGGCGTCGCTCTGAGGTCTGTCCATCGGAAAGCCAATATCCAGCTTTTCTCCCTGATATATCTGCGTTCCGTCGGCAAGCACAGCGTAATCCGGCGCAATAATGCTGACAAGCTTCTGCGCCCTGAACCAGAAGCGCGCCGTGGCGATGATGGTTATTATTCCCATTTCTCTGCACCTTGCGAGGGCTGCGAGGGTACGTCGGGATACGGTACCGTCAGATCGCAGCAGCGTGCCGTCAAGATCCATAACCACCGCCTTTGGTGCGTTCATCATTTCCATAAATACTCCTCCAATACAGACGCGAGCCGTCCCGACAGCCATCGGAGCGGCTCGCTTGTGTTATTTCTGATTGCGCAGATAGGTGTCGCGATCCATCGCCAGCTCGATGACCGTCCAGTTCTCGCCGAGGATGGCGCAGTCGAAGCTCTCCCCTGTTTCGGCAAATCCCACCGCGCGGTAGCAGTGGCGCGCCGCGGGATTGTTGTCGAACACGCCCAGAGAGACGCTCTGTGCCCCCAGCAGCTCAAAGGCATACTTCACCGCCAGAGTGATCATGCCCTTGCCGTAGCCCTTGCCGCGCTTTGTGTCGTCAACGATGATGAAGCCCAGACGCACGGCGGTGCGCGCCTCGTCGGTGTAGCGCAGGATAAGGCTGCCCACCACTCCGCTCTCGTCAAAGGCGGTCATGGCGTAGAAATTGTCCCCATCGGGACAGTCGCCGTTAAGATCGATGTACTTGTGGTTCAGGTCGTCAGCAGTGATGGGAAAATGATCGTAGCGATCGGAGGTCCACTTGCGGAAGCTGACTTCGTCTTTGCACCACGAAATGATGGTCTGCGCGTCGCAGGGCTTGTACGGTCTGAGCCTGAGCATGATTACTTCCTCCTGTTTTGTGATATTTCCATGCATTATATCACGGGTGCGCCCACGGGTCAACAAAAAAACGCGGCCTCTGACGGGAAATCAGAAGCCGCGAATTATTTGAAGATAGATTACTGAGCGTCGGTCTTGGAAACGTCAGAACCGGATACATCGGTACCGGAGACATCGGAACCGGAAGTATTAACCAGAATGAACTCATGCTCCTTACCCTCTGCGTCGTTGTAAAGGATCTTGGTGTAATCGCTGCTGAGCCTGCACTCAACACGCTCGCCGTTGTCATTGATGAAATAATATTTGCCTGCGAGGTTATAGAAGTAGGTATAGGGGTTGAACTCGCTCATGAGAACCTTGCCCTCAGCGTTCTTGCCGATCTCGCCGCCGTCAACAAGGACTTCCTTGGTCTCGCCGTTCTCGTCCTCGTAGAATACGCTGGTCAGCTCCTCGTCGGTGAAGCAGTCAATGCGATCACCGTCAGCATCTATAAAATAGAAAATAGGCTCGTAGTTGGTGCCTTCGCTGTTGATGACCGAGGCACGGTAATAGCTGATGCCGGTGGTCTTATCTTCAAAAACCAGCTCGCTGGAATTTGTGCAGTTGATAACCTTGGTGCTTACCAGAACGGCAAAAATAAGGAGAGCAACAAGCACAGCACCGAGAACGTACAGTACGTTCCTGTATACCTTATCAAGCTTGCCTTTCTCGTGTCCGCCGTTTTCCTTTACCTTGAGTGAAGCCTTGTTGTAATTACTCTGTCCCATAGGTCAAAATTCTCCTTCGATTTTTATAGCCTGTCTATTATATCAAAGGTAATACACAAAAATCAACACCATCCTGCATTTTTTGCAAAATATATATGAGAAACAGACCGATTTTCTGAACAAACATAATTTTCATTCCCCAAATGGTATTGATAATTGCAGTTATTCAGAGTATAATGATGGCGTAGGATGCCCACGGGGGCGCAATGGTTTCGACGGGGATTCGGAACTGTGGTAAGCGAGCAGCGGTGGGGCACCGCTTAAAAAGCTCCACTTATAAATC
>SVPO01000127.1 GCA_015065795.1 Oscillospiraceae bacterium
CTACCGTGAAGCCCACAAGGACGAGATCGCTGAGAAGAAGCGCGCCTACTACGAAGCCCACAAGGACGAGATCGCTGAGAAGAAGCGCGCCTACTACGAAGCCCACAAGGACGAGATCGCTGCTTATCAGAAAGAGTATCAGCGTGAATATCGTAAGGGTAATCGTCGCCGTCAGAAAGTTATTGTGAGCGAAATAAAAAACGCCGCCTCCGAGTGATGCAGACCCGAAAGCGGCAAAGCCAAATATGACACCGCCATTATAGCGGAGAAAGTGAGAATTGTCAAATGTCCAATTACATTGTTAAGATCGACCCCGACCATATGCCACGCCTCATCGAGTGCGGTGAGCTGACTAACGAATATATACAGACCTGCGTAGAGGGTGAGTTCGAAAACGCACTACTTAACGGTGATCTTCGCAGTTTGTACCCGAATCTGCGGATGCTGGTCAACGAGGACAGAGTTTTATTTGATCTGCCATTCAATCGGGTGTCTACACAGTTGCACGATTGCTTGCGCGGACCTCTTTACGGTACAGCCATTATGGTAATTGAAGAAGACAACCGCTGCCGCCCTCTTACGGAAGCTGAAGCAGCAGACATCCGGGAGAAGATCGAAAATCTCTACGATATTGAATTCGAGGAGGGCGAAGAATGAGCACCAAGATAACCCGACTTGAAATCGAGAATGTCAAACGTGTCCGCGCCGTTGCCCTTGCCCCCGGGCAGAACGGTTTGACTATCATCGGCGGCAAGAACGGACAGGGAAAGACATCTGTCCTTGACGCCATTGCTTGGGCTCTGGGCGGAGACAAGTACCGGCCCTCCGGCGCTCAGCGTGAAGGCTCTGTTATCCCTCCGCTGCTGCACGTGGAGCTCTCCAACGGCCTGATCGTGGAGCGCCGGGGAAAGAACAGCGACCTGAAGGTCATTGACCCGAACGGAAACAAGGGCGGTCAGACGCTGCTCAACGAGTTTATCGAACAGCTGGCCCTCGACCTGCCGAAGTTCATGCAGTCCACGTCCAAAGAGAAAGCCGGCACGCTGCTCAAAATCATAGGCGTGGGAGATCAGCTGTACAAACTGGAGCAGCAGGAGCAGACGCTCTATAACCAGCGTCACGCCATCGGTCAGATCGCCGATCAGAAAAAGAAGTACGCTGCAGAGCTGCCCGAATATCCCGACGCGCCTAAGGAACCGGTGTCTGCTTCGGAACTTATCCGTCAGCAGCAGGCAATCCTCGCTCGTAACGGTGAGAACCAGCGCAAACGCGACCATTTGGAAGCCATCACTGCGCAGTATCATCAGCTTTGTTCTGAGATCGCGGAGATGTACGCACGTATTCAGGGAATGGAAAACCGCCGTGACGAGCTGGCAGCAGATATGGCTATCGCTCAGACCGACGCCGCTCAACTGGTGGATCAGTCCACCGCCGAGCTTGAGCAGAACATCGCCGACATCGAGCAGATCAACATCCGTGTCCGCGCCAACCTAGACAAGGAAAAAGCCGAGGAGGACGCAAAGGAATACCAGGCTCAGTACGACGGTCTGACCGCTCAGATCGAGGATCTCCGCAGTCAGCGTGTGCAACTGCTTGCCGGTGCCGATCTTCCACTGCCCGGTCTGTCCGTACAAGATGGCGAGCTTATCTATAACGGTGCTCGCTGGGACTGCATGTCCGGTGCAGATCAGCTCCGTGTAGGTACAGCCATCGTCCGCAAACTCAATCCGAAATGTGGCTTCGTGCTCATAGACAAGCTGGAGCAGATGGATACCGACACCCTGCGCGAGTTCGGGGAATGGCTGGAAGCCGAGGGGCTGCAGGCCATCGCAACCAGAGTAAGCACCGGAGACGAGTGCAGCATTATCATCGAGGACGGGTACGCGGCCGGTTCCGCATCCGAGATTTCCTCAGTCGAACCGGCAGGAGGATACTGGTCATGAACATATCAAGCGGAAAAATAATGAGCGCTCAGAAAGTGGTTTTGTACGGTCCTGAGGGTATCGGCAAAAGTACTTTCGCCGCTCAGTTCCCCGACCCTGTCTTCATTGACACCGAGGGCAGCACAAAGCACATGGACGTGCGCCGATTCGATAAGCCGTCCAGCTGGACGCTGCTGCTGGAGCAAGTCAAGTACGTTCGTGACCATCTCGATCTTTGCAAAACCATTATCATCGACACCGCAGACTGGGCGGAGATACTTTGCATCAACGACGTTCTTGCTCGGTACGACAAGAAAGGCATAGAGGATTTCGGCTACGGCAAAGGCTACGTATATGTGGCAGAAGAATTCGGCAGGCTGCTTAATCTCCTCGAGGAGGTCGTGAGCAGAGGCATTCACGTTGTTCTCACTGCCCATGCAAAAATGCGCAAATTCGAGCAGCCAGACGAGATGGGATCCTACGATCGCTGGGAAATGAAGCTGTCCAAGCAGGCAGCTCCCATGGTAAAGGAATGGGCGGACATGGTGCTGTTCGCATCCTACAAAACTATCGTGGTTAAAGACGGCACCGGCGAGCACGCCAAGTCCAAGGCACAGGGCGGCAAGCGTGTGATGTACACCAGTCACCACCCCTGCTGGGATGCCAAGAACCGCCATAATCTGCCGGAGGTCATGGATTTTGACTTCAAAACTATTGCTCACTGCTTCCCGTCTGGTGCCGCAATCGCCGAACAGTCCGCTCCGCGACAGCAGAACACCTCTGCTGACAGTAGTGCACGCAGCGTGACAGGAGTGACGCCCGAAATGAGTGTAAACTCCGGTTTATCCGAAGGTGCACCGAAATCTTCCCGGACAGACATCCCCAAGGCGCTGAGCGATCTGATGACCGCCCACAACGTCAGCGACGACATGATCCGCACCGTGGTTTCCGAGCGCGGTTACTTCCCGTACTCAACGCCCATTGCAAACTACGGCGAAGATTTCATTAACGGTGCTCTGATCGCCGGCTGGTCTCAGCTGCTGCCGCTTCTGGAGAAGGTCAGAGACATTCAATTCTAACATAAAGGAGAATAGTATAATGTCCGAATTTACATCTGTTGATCGCGAATTTACATGGGACGACACCATAGAGAACGAGGGCAGCGAATTTACGCTGCTGCCGGAGGGTGTCTACCGCTTTACCGTTGAGAAATTCGAGCGCGGCCGCAGCTCCGGCAAGGGTAAGATCCCTGCCTGCAACATGGCTCTGCTCACCTTGCGTGTGTCCGACGTCGCAGGCAAAAACAGCGCAGCCATCGAGGACAGCCTGCTGCTGCACACAAAAATGGAGTGGAAGCTGTGTCAGTTCTTCCTTGCCATCGGTCAGAAGAAGCACGACGAACCCCTGCGCATGAACTGGCAGACGGTGCCCGGCAGCTCCGGTTGGTGCGAGGTCAAGGTGGAATCGTGGACCGGCAACGACGGCAAGGAGCGCCAGTCCAATCGCATCGCCCGTTACATCGATCCTGCCGACGCTCCCGAGTACAACGTCATCCCCTCTGCACCTTCTCAGCCTAACAGCTTCTGGAACAACTGATGGAAGCGGTACAGAAAATGCAGATGCGCCCCTACCAGCAGGAGGCGTTTGATTCCATATTCACACAATGGGAGAGGGAGGACAACCGTAAAACGCTTCTCGTTCTGCCAACCGGCTGCGGCAAGACTATTGTCTTTGCAAAGGTTGCCGAACACTGCGTTGCTCAGGGCAAGCGCGTGCTGGTGCTTGCCCATCGCGGCGAGCTTCTGGATCAGGCAGCCGACAAGATAGCCAAAGCCTGCGGTCTGGGCTGCGCCACAGAGAAAGCTGAGCAGTCCTGTATCGGGAGCTGGTTCCGTATCACTGTGGGCAGCGTCCAGACCCTCATGCGAGAAAAGCGCCTTGCTCAATTCTCTCCGGACTACTTTGACACCATCATCATCGATGAAGCACATCACTGTCTTTCAGACAGCTATCAGCGGGTGCTGGAGCATTTCGGCAATGCCGACGTTCTGGGCGTCACTGCAACCCCCGACCGTGGAGATATGCGCAACCTCGGGCAGTATTTCGACAGCCTCGCCTATGAATACACACTTCCCCGAGCTATCAGGGAGGGCTATCTGTCACCCATTAGAGCGCTCACGCTGCCTCTGCAGCTTGATCTGAGCGGCGTATCGGTGCAGGCCGGAGACTTCCGTGCCGCCGACATCGACACCGCCCTTGACCCTTATCTTTACCAGATTGCAGACGAAATGCGCGAGCACTGTGCCGACCGCAAGACCGTCGTGTTTTTGCCGTTGGTCAAGACCTCTCAGAAGTTCCGCGACATCCTCAATGAAAAGGGTTTTCGCGCCGCTGAGGTCAACGGCGACAGCGCCGACCGCGCTCAAATCCTCAATGACTTCGATAAGGGCATGTATAACGTCCTGTGCAACTCTATGCTGCTTACTGAAGGCTGGGACTGCCCGTCGGTTGATTGCGTTATCGTTTTGCGTCCCACCAAGGTGCGCAGCCTATACAGCCAAATGGTGGGCAGAGGTACACGTCTGCACCCGGGAAAGAAGGATCTTCTTCTTCTCGACTTCCTCTGGCATACCGAGCGTCACGAACTGTGCCGGCCGGCGTGCCTTATTGCTGAAAATCCCGAGGTCGCAAAAAAGATGACCGAGAACATCGCAGAGGCTGGTTGTCCGGTCGACCTCGAGGAAGCCGAAGTCAGAGCCAGCGAGGATGTTGTCGCCCAGCGAGAGGAAGCTCTTGCCAACAAGCTTGCAGAAATGCGCACCCGCAAACGCAAGCTTGTCGATCCACTGCAGTTTGAAATGTCCATACAGGCAGAAGATCTCTCGGGGTATGTTCCCGCATTCGGCTGGGAGATGGCTCCACCCTCCGCAAAGCAGCTTGAACGCCTTGAAAAGCTTGGGATATTCCCCGATGAGATCGACAACGCCGGCAAGGCTTCGCTGCTGCTGGATCGTCTGAGCAAGCGTCGTGACGATGGACTAACCACACCGAAGCAGATCCGCTTTCTTGAAAGCAAGGGGTTTCGGCATGTCGGCAGTTGGACTTTTGCCGCTGCAAAGAAGCTGATCGACCGCATTGCCGGCAACGGCTGGAGAATCCCGCCCGGAGTTAATCCTGCAACATACACAGGAGAATAAATCATGCCGGAAAACAAAACTGACCTTATTGAATTACTGGATTTCATCGACCCGGCTGCCCTGAACTACACCGAATGGGTCGGCATCGGAATGGCGCTCAAGCATGAGGGCTATTCCGCCGAACAGTGGGACGCATGGAGCAGCCGGGATCACGCCCGATATCACCAGGGAGAGTGCGCAGCAAAATGGCTGTCATTCTCCGGTACCACCGACTGTCCGGTCACCGGCGGAACGATCGTCGCCCTCGCAAAGCAAGGCGGCTGGTCTCCCCGCCGGGAGGATCACGAGCTTGACTGGAACGACAGCATAGGCTCCAAAAACCTCGTTGTCATTGATAAACACTGGATCGAGGGCAGAGAGATCACCGCGCCCCGACTCTGGAATCCCGTAAAGGACCTCATTACCTATCTGGAAACACTGTTCGAATCCACCGACAAGGTGGGCTATGTGACCCGGGCCACGAAAGGCGACGGCGGTCGGATATCGCCGTCGAAAG
>SVPO01000128.1 GCA_015065795.1 Oscillospiraceae bacterium
GCAACCACAAAATCTACCACCAGCACCACCAAGTCGACTACCAAACCCACTACCGCAACCACAAAATCTACCACCAGCACCACCAAGTCGACTACCAAAACCACTACTGCAACCACAAAATCTACCACCAGCACTACCAAGCCCACTCAGCCCAACGGCAAAATTGAAACTGTCCGCCTTTTCGGTGCCGGTCGATGCCAGACTGCTGCTGAGATATCAAAGGCAACTTTCTCCAAAACCGATAATGTAGTTCTCGCCTCCGGCGATAACTATGCCGACGCTCTGGCAGGTGTTCCTCTGGCCTACAAGCTCAACGCTCCCATCCTGCTGGTGCAGAATCATAAGCTTCGTGCCGAGACTCTCGCCGAAATTCAGCGTCTGGGTGCCAAGAATGTCTATATTCTTGGCGGTCCTGCTGCTATCGGCGACAAAGTAAAGACCCAGCTTGATTCCAAGGGATACAATGTCGAGCGTATTTTCGGCAATGATCGCTTCGCTACGTCTCTTGAAATCGCGAAGAAACTCCAGAAACTGAACGGCAAGCCCTCCGAGATCTTCTTTGCCTGCGCCCAGAACTACCCTGATGCTCTGGCTATCAGCGGCGTTGCAGCATCAAAAGGCTGTCCCGTTGTGTATGTTGCCAAGAACGGAGCGCTAAACAAGGATATTGCCGCTTTCGTCAAGAGCAGCGGAGCAAAGAAGGGAATCATTGTCGGCGGTCCGGCTGCCATTGGTGAGGCTGCCGAGAGCAACATTTCCAAGTGCGGCGTTGCAAGTGTTTCCCGCCTGTACGGTGCGGATCGTTACGCAACCTGCATCAAGATCAACGAGACATACAAGCATGTTCTCACCAGCGACTCGATCTGCGTGGCAACCGGCGAAAACTTCCCCGATGCACTGGCCGGCGGTGTGTTTGCTGCCAAGACCAGAAGCCCGATGGTTCTCGTGCGCGGAGCTCTGTCCGCTAAGCACAATTCCTATCTGAACGGCAGAGATTCAAATACCATCTATGTATTTGGCGGTCCCAATGCTGTTTCCGACAACGTGGTCAATGCCATCGTTGCTGAGCTCAAGAAGTAATCTTACGATTGCACAATAATTCAAGCCATAGCAAAGCCCTCGCCGCCCGTAACGGACGGCGAGGGCTGAGCCCATAAACGGGATGCGATTCGCAGGCGGCACACCGGCTGCATAGCATAACGAGAATTCCATATTCACAGAAAGGGCGTCTGATATGAGAAAATTCACACGGATACTCTCAATTCTCCTCGCTTTTGCAATGATAGCCTCTCTGGCTGCATGCGGCGATTCCAAGCCGGAAAACGATCCTCCGGCAGATAATCCGCCCACCGTTTCTTCTGCGGATCCTCAGCCCGCCGACACGCCCGAGGACGATCCGCTCTACATAGAGGTCAGCCGTGAGGGCGAGGTTGAAAAAATACCGGTTGAAAAAATCAAAGGCGTTGCCGCCAATTACACTATAGCCATGGATCCGGAGTATTTCACCTTCAGCTCCGACGGTGAATCCGATACGTTCACCTATGAGGACTGGGGCGGCTCCACCAATGTTTATTACAGCATATATCTTCGCGACATGACCGCGCAGGAATGTGCAAGGGGAATTGAGTTCATGTACGGCGACAACTACGCCGACTGTGTCACCGAACAGGCCACTATCGGACTGTATGACGCCGTTGCGGTTTATCTTTACGATGAGCTTCGCGACAAAGATGCACAGATGCGCTTTTACATGATAGACACCGAGCAGGGCTGTCTGGTAATTGAGGCACAGTTTGTTTTTGAAATGTACGAGGGGCTTTATGCCATCATGCGAGCCTGCTTTGATACATTGACCATTACGCAGAGCGGCGAGGCAAACAATCAGTCTTCCGCTCTTGAAAAAATGCAGAAGCAGATATCCGACGAGGGTGCGCTCATGGGCGTTGCCTATCTCGGATATTACGACAAGGGCATGAGAGATGCCGTTAAAGCATTTAAGTCGGAAAATTTCTGGGACGAATTCAGCTTCATTGGTGAAGTCGATGCTGACCATTGTGCTCTTGCCGAGGGTGCCGAATGGTATGCAATAATTCCTGCGGATGCCGACGTGAAGCTGACGGTATACGAATATTATTTTGATTACGACAAGGATTATATTGAGGGCGTAAATCCCGGCCCCGGCAGAGAGTATATCTCGGTCAGTGACGGAAAGGCTGTGCTGCTCCGAGGCAACATCAGCGACATCATGCCCAATTATATAGTAAAGGCTGAGGAAAAGGGCGGTAGTGTTGTGGAGTATTCGCCCAGCCTCAGTCTGGAAAACGGCAGAGTCTGGGTGAACAGTGACAGCATCTGCGACGTTACACCTTATGACCGGATGGATATGTTTGCCGACAATCCCGTGACCGATGCGGCTTTCTGCGGAACATGGCAGGGCTATGAGAGTGACGGAGACGGCGAGCTGTATGCGCTGCTTCTCACCCTCAACCCCGACGGCACCGCAGAATACAAGTACGGCTATCAGTACACCGAGCCCAACGAAACCTTCCGCGGTACATGGGAGGAAAGCGACGGCGTCATCACCCTTGATATGACCGGAGGTCCTCAGGGCTACGAGGATTTCTACGACACCACCATCCGCTTCGAGTGGGAAATTGACAATGATCCGTCGCAGCCCGACACCTACCTCTTTGTCCTTCACATCGCCGACTCCTCGCCCTTTCTCTATGGCGGCGAGGGCGCACCGTATTGGATGACGCTGGTCACCGAAGAATAATCATACCGGCATTTCACACCCCATTGATAAGGTCGTATATAATAGAGTTGAATATACCTTAACGACACGATAGAAAGAGGGAAAACTTATGAAAAAATATGTAGCTATATTCCTTGCTGTATTGATGCTGCTGTCAGCAGCTGCCTGCGGCAAAGAGCCTGAATCAACCACACCCCCTCCCACAACACCTGCCTCACCCGCCCCTGCCGCCTCGGGCAGCGACACCGTATCCTCATCGCAGGTGTCCGGTTCGGATGAAACATCCAGGATCGATCTGGGCACTATCGGCGAGGATAACACCTATTGGATCGCTCAGGGCGACAACTGGCTGTATCTGAAGGAAAAGGAAATGATCAGCGAGCTGGATTTTGCTCCCGGTGAGAAATATGTCACCGACCTCATCCTCTGGACAGACGGCACTGCCCGTTTCCGCAATCTGCACCACAGCGCATTTGTGGATGGCACAGAGGATAAAAAGCTCACCTGGGAAATGAAGGGCGATAAAGTATACGTCTACAACCGGGATGCCGGGGAACCCAGCCTGACCGGCGAGGTAAAGGATGGCAAAATTATTTTCCAGCACCGCGGCAGTCTGGGCGACGAAATAATCATGCGTCAGGCTGTCATGCCCACCGATCCGGGACTGCTTTACACTCCCATTGAGCTGCTGGGCACATGGACTGCTGTTTCCTCCATGGTCGACGGATACGAGAGCAATCTGCTCACCGAAGGTCACTACATGAGCCTTGCTTTTGAGCAATACTGGGCCGACTTCACCCCGTTCATGCAGGTCAGCTATGAGGAAAACCTCACATGGCTGGGCGAGGGTGTTGACGGTATGTACGATGCCTCCATCACTCTCTGCGACACCCCCCTCTACGAGGGCTGCGGAAACGACCGCTGGAGCGTAAAGCTCAATTTCCCCAAGGGCGAGTACAACGACGAATATTACGTCACTCTCATCGGCAAAGACACTCTTCTGCTGCAGCATTTCTTTGATTTTGACGGCGCCCTCGGCGTAAGCTACACTACCTTTGAGCGTTCCCTGCCCCGCGGCTTCTGTTACTACATGCCCGAGAACGACCTGATGTACACCAAGTGGGAGATCGTCGGATACATCGATGAAAACGGCGCCCGTGTCGACAAGAAGCCCGAAGCTTACAAGGATATGACCGTCAGCTTCTTCGGCGGTGATCTGTGCGACGTAAGTTGGTCGGACAAGAAGATCGGCAATATTTTCGCCGGCGGCAGCTTCCACCTTGGAAGAAACGGCTCTCTGATGATATTCTGCGACGATTACGACCTTAACGAATTGCTGGGTCATCCCGTGCTCTTTGCCGGCGGACAGCATGAGGTCTACTGGCCTGCTGAGACTCAGCACGACAACGAAATGTATCTGCGCTTCGGCAATGACCGGCTCATATTCGCCTGCACCGGCATCATCGAGGAAGGTGCCGCCGGAGACGGCGCCGGCGAGAACAACGATTACGAATCCTACATTCCCATGCTGGAGTACAACGCCTTTGCCGCACCCGGCAACGCTCTTGCGGTAATGTACGGCGAGGATTTCCTCGATATGCACGCAGAACCATCCATTCCCATTGTCGACCTTGCTCCGGAGGGCGAGGGCTGCTATCTGCTCATTTCCTCGGTCAGCGACAACAGCCGCTTCTGGTTCACCGACGAAAACGGCGAAACCCTGTGGGTCAACGGTCTGCTCACCGGCGAGTCGGTGATATTCTATGTCCGTCTGGATGCCGGCTGGCAGTTCTGGATGGATCTCGATCTTGGCGAGACCTATTACTACGACCTGACCAGCTCCGCCATCGACCTTACCGATTGGACCTACATCACATACTGACGATCTTAAGGTGTCTGCCGGATTGCTCTCCGGATGCAGAGTGATCCCCTGAACATCCTTTCGGAACGGTTACTCTTTTGAGAAAAAGCAAAAAAACTATAGCCAACCCTCTGTTTTCCGATTATAATGTAATGTAATCGGGCAGCAGAGGGTTTTGCTGTGTCTGCGTGCCGCCAAAGACTCTGAAATGGAGAGACAACAGAATGAACATCAAAAAGATCATTTCAGCCTTTCTTGCTCTGACGATAATCGCCCTGTGTGCCGGCTGCGGAAACAGCAGCCAGCCCACCGTTGTTACACTGTGGCATGTGTACGGAGGTCAGGCCGATTCTCCCCTTAACGATCTCATTGATGTATTCAACTCCACCGTGGGAGCGGAAAACAACATCAAGGTTCAGGTCACCAGCGTGACCAACACCAACACCATCCACGAAAACGTGCTGGCCTCGGCTCACAACGATCCCGGTGCAGCCGAGCTGCCCAATATGTTCATCTCCTATCCCAAAACCGTTCTGGCTCTGCCTGACCGGTCTGTGCTGGTGGATTACCGCGACTATTTCTCCGAGGATGAGCTGGCAGGATTTATCCCCGAGTTCATCGAAGAGGGCACCATCGACGGACAGCTGTCGGTGCTTCCCATCGCAAAATCCACCGAGATCATGTTCGTCAACAAGACCGACTTTGACCGCTTTGCCGCCGACACCGGCGCACAGCTCTCTGATCTTGAAACATGGGAGGGGCTTTATGAGCTGGCGGAGAAATACAGCCGCTGGACCGATGCAAAGACCCCCGATGTGCCAAATGACGGCAAGACCTTCTTTGTGCACGATTATCACTTTGATTACTTTCAGGTGGGAGTCGAATCCCTTGGCGAAAGCTTTTTCGATGATGAC
>SVPO01000129.1 GCA_015065795.1 Oscillospiraceae bacterium
AAAATATCCGGCGCGGTCGAAGCTGTTGGTGGTGGGATAGCCGTGCTCGTCGGTGTCAAAGAGGAAGAATTCCATCTCGGGACCGACGTTGAAGGAGCAGCCCTGCTCCTCGGCTTCCTTGAGAACCTTTTTGAGGCAGTTGCGCGGATCGCCCATGAAGGGAGTGCCGTCGGGCAGATAAACGTCGCAGATCAGACGGGCAGTGACGCCCACGTCGCTGGTCCAGGGGAACAGCACAAAGGTGTCCAGATCGGGACGCAGATACATATCCGATTCCTCGATACGGGCAAAGCCCTCGATGGAGGAACCGTCAAACATACATTGGTTGTCAAGGGCGCGCTCCAGCTGGCTGGTGGTGATGGTGACGTTTTTGAGAGCGCCGAAGATGTCGGTGAACTGCAGGCGGATAAAGCGTACGTTGTTGTCGTACACCGCCTTGAAGATGTCGTCTTTGGTAAGCCTTGACATATTGACCTCCGTATGCGAATAATTTATGAATAAATATCGATTAGTCAATTTTATTTCAAACACCGTCAAAAGTCAACCGAAAACGATTTCCGCGTTAAACAATTGACGATATCCACAAATCCCCTTTACAATCGGGCGAGGTTTTGCAAAAATTCTTTCGAAAAATTGCATCCGGACAGGGCTGAATTCTCGTTTTTTGTTGATTTTATCACATCTTTCGAAATTTATCAATTTACTCTTGCAAAGTGACTTTTCGGCGTGTATTATTATGTTCGGTGAGCTGTCAGACAGCTCGTTTAAATGGCTATTCTTACTCTACAGGAGGAAATATCATGTCAAAGTACGTTGATCGAGTTCTTGAAGAACTCAAAGCAAAGAACGCCAATGAGCCGGAGTTCATCCAGGCTGCCACAGAGGTTCTCGATTCCCTCAGACCCATTTTCGAGGCTGATGACAAGTATGAGAAGGCCGGTCTTCTCGAAAGAATCGTTGAGCCTGAAAGACAGATCATGTTCAGAGTTCCCTGGGTCGACGACAACGGCAATGTTCAGGTCAACAGAGGCTACAGAGTTCAGTTCAACAGCGCTATCGGTCCGTACAAGGGCGGCCTGCGTTTCCATCCTTCCGTAAACCTCAGCATCATCAAGTTCCTCGGTTTCGAGCAGACCTTCAAAAACTCCCTGACCACCCTGCCCATGGGCGGCGGTAAGGGCGGCTCCGACTTCGACCCCAAGGGCAAGTCTGACCGCGAAGTCATGGCTTTCTGCCAGAGCTTCATGACCGAGCTTTCCAAGTACATCGGTCCCGACACCGACGTTCCTGCCGGTGATATCGGCGTTGGCGCCCGCGAGATCGGTTACCTCTTTGGTCAGTACAAGAGACTGCAGAACGAATTCACCGGCGTTCTCACCGGTAAGGGCATCCCCTACGGCGGCTCCCTGATCCGTCCCGAGGCCACCGGTTTCGGCGCAACCTATTACACCGTTGAAATGCTCGAGCACTTCGGCGATTCCATCAAGGGCAAGACCTTTGCCATCTCCGGTTTCGGCAACGTCGCATGGGGCGCTGTCACCAAGATCACCGAGCTGGGCGGCAAGGTCGTTACCATCTCCGGTCCCGACGGCTACATCTACGACAAGGACGGCGTCTCCACCAAGGAGAAGATTGACTACATGCTCGAGATGCGTGATTCCTGCCGCAACCGCGTTGAGGATTATGCCGACAAGTTCGGCGTACCCTTCTTCGCAGGCAAGAAGCCCTGGGGCGAGAAGGTCGACATCATCATGCCCTGCGCCACCCAGAACGAGGTCGGCATGGCAGAGGCAGAGCAGATCGTTGCCAACGGCATCAAGTACTATGTTGAGGTTTCCAACATGCCCACCACCAACGAGGCAATGTCCTACCTCAAGAAGAACGGCGTCATCGTCGCTCCCTCCAAGGCTGTCAACGCCGGCGGCGTTGCTGTTTCCGGTCTTGAGATGTCCCAGAACTCCATGCGCTACAGCTGGACCTCTGAGGAAGTCGATGCCAAGCTGCAGATGATCATGAAGAACATCTTCCAGAACTCCGTTGCTGCTGCCAAGCAGTACGGTCTGGGTGATGACCTCACTGCCGGCGCCAACATCGCAGGCTTCAAGAAGGTCGCCGACGCCATGATGGCTCAGGGCGTTTGCTGATCATCCTTGCAATAATCATCCTCGCAATATGAATTCAGCCTCCCGATCCGTTCGGGGGGCTGTTTTTTCTGTCGGCGAAAAAAAGCCTCCGATACGCGCGGTACCGGAGGCTTTGCCTGTTCTATTTTTCCTCGCCCGGTTCGTTGTTCTTCAGCAGAACATTTTTACGCACACGGGCGGAGCGCACCTCGCCGTCCACGAGACGGTTGACGATGCCGCCGATAATGATGACATTGCCGCAGGCAAACAGCCACAGCATCAGGATGACGATGGACGTCAGCGAGCCGTACACCAGCGAATATCTGGTGGAAAGTCCGATGAAGTAGGAGAAGATGATGCTCACCACCACCAGCATCACCGACGAGAAGATAACGCCGGGGTAAACTCTGCCCACGAACAGCGAACGGGGCGAGCGCACCGAGAAGGGCAGGAAGCGATAGAGCAGGTACATCATCAGCGCCAGCAGCAGGAACAGCACAAGGAATCGCAGCCAGTTCCAGTCGCGGATAAAGCTGCCGATGTTGAACCTGTCAATGAGGAAATCCAGCAGCCAGTTGCCCGACACCATCAGTATCATACAGCTGTACACCACCAGCAGGAACACGATGGACATCAGAAAGCTCATGAGGAACGAGAGGATGCTCTCGTTGCTGCGTCGGTTGTATATCTCGTTGAGTATGCCCTGCAGCGACCGCAGAGCCGCCGACGCAGGCATTATCATCATAAAGATGCCCAGAAACAGCGCGGTGTTGCTCTGGTAGTCGGATATGTAGGTAAGATAGCCGCTGATGATATCCACCGTGGACTTAGGCAGGAACTTTTCCAGCGTCTCGATGGCGCTGTCGTAGCTTGTGTGCAGGCGACCCACCAGCCAGTTGATGCAGATGAGCATCGGGAAAAGGGTGAGCACCACGTTGAAGGAGAATTCCGCGGCGGCGCGCATGACCTTTTTGCCCATGAATATGCGGAAGCCGTGGACAAACAGCCGCCAGAACCATTTGGCACCGTCGGCAACGGCACGACCGATGACGCACAGCCATTTCCGCAGCCGGTCCCACGCGCGGACGGCTTTTTCCCTGACCACAGGCGCGGTGCGGCGATACCAGCCTCCCACCCGGGCGCGCAGGTTATTCATCACAGCCAGTGTTTTTTCCTTTATCCCCCTCACCTCCCGACGGATCATTCCCTGTCGGCGCGAAACCGACGGGATTATGTAATATGATTTTAACCCATCGGCGTTTTCCTGTCAACCATCGTGCTTCCATACAAATTTGTATATATGTAGCGGCAGTAATTTTGCTTTACAGAACCGACCGCCGTGTGCTATACTTAATTGAATTATACTCTGAAAATCCATCTTACCGAAAGGCTTGAATAATTATGCTTCAATACGAAGAACTCATGCAGCGCCTCAACGGCCTGCGTCCCGACCTCAAGGAGCTGGGCGAAGCTCTGGGCATCGACAAATCCAAGGCTGAGATCGCCCGTCTGGAGGAGATCGCCGCCGATCCCAATTTCTGGAACGATATGGAACGCTCCCAGTCCGTCCTCAAGCAGACCAGCGCCCTGAAGAACCGCGTCGGTTCCTACGAAAAGCTGTGCTCCGCTCTGGAGGATGCCGCCGCCCTCATCGAGCTGGGCAACGAAGCCGAGGATCTTTCTCTGCTGGACGAAGCCAAGGAGGCTGTGGACACCGTGCAGAACGATCTGGAAGCCCAGAAGCTGCAGACCCTGCTCAGCGGCGAATATGACGCCAGGAACGCCATTCTCACCTTCCACGCCGGCGCAGGCGGCACCGAGGCTCAGGACTGGGCTCAGATGCTGCTGAGAATGTACACCCAGTGGGCTGTGCGTCACGGCTTCAAGACCACCACCCTCGACTATCTCGACGGCGACGAGGCAGGCATCAAGAGCGCCTCCATCCTCATCGAGGGCGTCAACGCCTACGGCTTCCTCAAGTGCGAAAACGGCGTTCACCGTCTGGTGCGCGTCTCCCCCTTCGATTCCTCCGGACGCCGCCACACCTCCTTTGCCTCCCTTGAGGTAATGCCTGAGATCGACGACGACGTGCAGATCGAGATCCGCCCCGAGGATATCAAGGTCGATACTTACCGCTCCAGCGGTGCAGGCGGACAGCACGTCAACACCACCGACTCCGCCGTGCGCATCACCCATATCCCCACCGGCATCGTCACCGCCTGCCAGAATGAGCGCAGCCAGCTGCAGAACAAGGCTGTCGCCATGAAGATGCTCATGTCCAAACTGGTGGAGATCAAGGAGCGCGAGAACCTCGAGCGCATCGAGGACATCAAGGGCGTCCAGAAGGAGATCGCATGGGGCAGCCAGATCCGCTCCTACGTCTTCATGCCCTACACCATGGCAAAGGATCACCGCACCGGCTACGAAATGGGCAACATCGGCGCTGTGATGGACGGCGACCTTGACGGCTTCATCAACGCCTATCTCAAGGCTCAGAGCCTTGGAAATCTGGGAAATTTTGAATAATGGATAATATCACAATGGTTGCTCCCTGCCTGATGGGACTGGAGGGTCTCGTGGGCGGCGAGCTCAGACGAATGGACGCGCAGGACGTCACCCCCGACAACGGGCGCGTCTTCTTTTCGGGAGGCGAGAATATCCTCGCCCGTGCAAATCTCTGGTCGCGCTATTCCGAGCGCATCCTCATCGTGGTGGGCAAATTCACCGCCCTGACCTTTGATGATCTGTTCGAGGGCTGCAAGGCTCTGCCCTGGGAACGCTGGATCGGCAAGAGCGACGCCTTTCCAGTCAAGGGCAGCTCGGTCAGCTCCAAGCTGTTCAGCGTCTCCGACTGCCAGTCCATCATCAAGAAGGCTGTGGTGGAGCGGCTCAAGTCGGTCTATCACATTCCCTGGTTTGACGAGACCGGCCCCGTCCACCAGATCCAGTTCCACATCCACAAGGACGTTGCCTGCATCATGCTGGACACCTCCGGTGAAGGACTGCACAAGCGCGGCTACCGCAGGCACGGCGTTGCCGCTCCCATCAAGGAGACCCTTGCCGCCGCCATGGCGGATCTCGCCATCGTCAAGGCGGACAGCCGCGTGTTCGACCCCCTCTGCGGCTCGGGCACCATCCTCATCGAATCGGCGCTCAAGGCGCTGAATATCGCTCCCGGCAGCAAGCGCAGCTTTGCCTGCGAGAGATGGAGCTGCCTTGACGCGGACGTGTGGCGCGCCGAGCGTGAGCGCGCTCAGGGTATGATCCGCACCGATGCCGC
>SVPO01000130.1 GCA_015065795.1 Oscillospiraceae bacterium
CGGGGTGGGAAGCCGGGAGAGAGCCTCGCGGTCATTGAGACAGTCAAGCACGGCGCGGGCCTTGTTCACGTCCTGATATTCCGGGTAGCGCAGGAGCTGTCCGGCACCGGAGAGGAAGGCGTCGCGATTGACGATGCGGTTGAGAGTATCGGCGGCGAAATCAATGGCTGCGATGAGCAGCTCGGTGATCTCGGCGCCGGTATCAAATTCCGCCTGGGTGACCCGGGACTGGGTCATTTCCCGGAGAGGAATGTTGGTGAAATAACTGTTGAGCGCACGGTTGGCAGCGGCGACTTCCAGCTCGGTAAGCGGGAAATTGAGCCGGCAGATTTTGTTCTTGATCTGGTCAGAGCTCGTAACCAGCACCAGAACCACCGTATTGCGCTCGACGGATATGACCTCAAAGCGCCGTACGGATTCCTGCTCCATGGCAGGTGTCATCGTGATGGCTGCATGATTGGTCAGTTCCGAAACCATGTGACCGGCTTCCATGATCAGCCGGTCAAGCTCGCGCATACGCAGTCCCAGAGCCTGCTGCACAGCGGTCAGTTCTGCGGGGGAGAGCTGGTAATGGGACATCAGCTCATCTACATAGAGGCGGTACCCCTGCGTGGAGGGGATACGCCCGGCTGATGTGTGAGGCTGTTCCAGAAACCCGAGGTTCTCAAGCTCAGCCATTTCGTTGCGCACCGTGGCCGACGATACCTTTGATGTCAGGCGCAGGGTGATGGCCTTGGAGCCGACGGGTTCCGCCGTCTGAATGTAGTCATCCACGACGGCTTTAAGAATTTCCTTCTTACGTTCACTGAGAGCCATACACTCACCTGCTTTCTGAAAGCACCGGCGACTTCATGGTTTAGCACTCTCAACCTCTGAGTGCTAACAATAGATTACCACGACTCACCGGAAATGTCAAATGAATATTTTATGAATCACAGCCGATTCCTGCAGTGGGAATTGTGCAATACAGCAATTCCTGCGGTAAAATGGTCGAAATGCGTCCGAAATGGCTTGTTTTGCATAGTTTATCCGGAAAACTTGTGTTTTAACACACCAAATATCGGCAGCGGCACAGCCTGCCGGACGTTTTGACTGTGCATTGTGATGCAAAATGCAGTTTACATCACGGATGATGACGGAAAAGCATACTGATACCAAAGAAAACGCCCAGAATCAGTACAATAAGCGCCGATGCGGCGCATCCGAGGTAGTAGGACAGGATGCAGCCTGCAATGCCGCACAGAAGCGCCAGTCCCACGCTTACCAGCGTAAACGAGGACATACGTCCGGTCACATTGCGGGATACCGCAGCGGGCAGAATCAGCAGCGCATTGATGACCAGCATACCCACCCAGCGGATGGCGACGGTGACGGCGATGGCGACGACAACGGAGAAGAGCAGCTCCGAGGCCAGGGGACGAATGCCGCGGCTGCGTGCGATGGAGCGGTGCAGGCTCAGGGTAACCAGTCTGTTGGAGGCAAATACCCAGTAAATGACAACGCCCACGAGCAGCAGCAGAGCCCAGAAAAGCTCCCGGGGTCTTACGCTCATCAGATCGCCTACCAGAAGGGTTGAAAGCCGGGAGAGTCCAGAGCCCTGGGTTGCCAGAACCAGTCCCAGCGCGATGCTGACGGCGGAATAGACGCCGATGATCGTATCGGCGCTCAGACGGGCTCTGTCCTTCGTAATCGTGACCAGCAGGGCGAATACCACCGAGAAGAGTACCGCGCCCCACAGCGGTTCTACAAGCCCTGCAAGGCTGCCGATGACCATGCCGGTGAAGGCACCGTGCCCCAGGGATTCGGAGAAGAAGGACATGCGGGTGTTGACGATCATGGTGGAGAGCAGTCCGAACAGCGGCGTGATGAGAATGACAGCCAGCAGAGCGTTTTTGAAGAACAGACTCGTGCCGGGCTGGGCCCATTCAAAGGGCAGCAGGTCGATGATGGAATAGAAAAAATTCATATCGTACCTCCTAACCCAGCAGTGCCCGGTATTCGGGAGAATCCAGTACCTCATCGGGGGTTCCCGACTTGACCACCTTGCGGCAGATCAGCACGACCCGGTCGGCATAGCGGCGGATCAGATCGGGATCATGGGAGACGAGGATCACGCTCAGATCGCCGTGCTCCTTGACATCCTCCACCGTGCGGTAGTATTGCTCAATACCGCGCACGTCGATGCCGGAGGAGGGCTCGTCCAGCAGCAGCAGATTGGGACGGGGCCGCAGAGCCAGCGCCAGCAGTACCCGCTGCAGCTCACCGCCGGAGAGTACGCCTACCCGACGGTCGATCTGCTCCTCCATATTCACGGCGCGCAGGCACTGGATTACCTCACTGCGCAGCTTCTTCGTGCAGGGCAGCCAGACCGGATGGTTGGACGTGCAGGCCACGAACAGATCCAGCACCGTTGCCGGATACTGGGCGTCAAAGCGGGGCATCTGGGGCACGTAACCGATGATGGGGGAGACGGGGATACGGTTTTCACGGTTGGTGAACCGGATCGCGCCCGCGTGGGGAATCTCGCCGAGGATGGCCTTGATCAGCGTGGATTTACCGGCGCCGTTGGGGCCGATGATGGCAGTTGTCTCACCACAGTGCATGTGGAGGTTGATGTTGTCCAGCACTACCTGATGACCGATGGAGACGCTGACACCCTCGATACGGGTACAGCAGGCCACATCGCAGGTGGACTTTCCATGAGGATTGATCAGCATATGTGCCTCCTTATGCCGCAGGGAGGGTGGTGACGGGGGCAAGTGCCTCCACGATTGCCTTGCAGTTGGCGCGCATACGCTCAGCAAAGCCGACCACGTCGCCCTCGGGCTCATTAACCAGAGAATCAAGCGCGCAGATCATGGCGCCGGTCTCAGCGGCAACAGTCTGGGCAGCACGGTCATCGTACTGGGAGTCAGTGAAGAGGGCAGTCACACCATATTCCTGTACGGCGGCGATAACCTCGGTCAGTTCCTTCGCAGTGGGCTCTTCGTCGGCCTCTTTGGCGATGACGCCGACCACTTCAAGACCCAGCGCCTGGGCAAGATAGGCAAAGCTTTCGTGGAAGATGACGATGTGAGGATTGCACTTGTTGGTGAGCTTTCCAAGGTACTGCGTTTTGATGGCTTCCAGCTCTTCGCCAAGCCTGGCAGCATTGGCGCGGTAGAGATCGGCGCCTGCGGGATCCAGTTTGCCAAGCTCTTCAGCGATTTTTTCAGCCATCGCGGCCGCACCGTCGGGACTCATCCACAGATGAGCGTTGTACGCCTCGGCTCCGTGATCATGGTCCGTGCCGTGGTCGTGATCGCAGGCTGCACCGTGCAGCAGTTCTTCACCTTCGGTGAGCGCCACCGCCGGAAGTGCCGGGAAAGCATCACTGACCTGTTCGGCAAAGCCTTCCATGCCGCTGCCGTTGAGCAGGAAAAGGTCGGCTTTCTCAAGAGCCTTGAGATCGTTCATCGTCAGCGTATAGTCATGCAGGCAGCCGGACTGAGCAGGCGCCATATTGGCGACGGTGAGGGTTTCGGAGCCTTCCGCCACGGTGGTGGTCAGAAGCCAGACGGGATAAAAGGATGTGACGACGCAGAGCGTGTCATCGCCTGCCTGGGATTGGGTATTTCCGGCCGAGCAGCCGGTAAAGAGCAGGATGATGCAGAGCATCAGCGGCAAAATTGCCTTGCGCATGGGAACTCCTATCCGTCGTATCGCATGGCGCGACACGGTCAACGTTTTAAAGTCAGCAAGGGGGCGGGATTTCCCCGCCCCCTTTTACCTGTAGGGTCGATTAATACATGCCGCCGCCCATGTCGGGAGCAGCGGGGGCCGCGGGAGCGACGGGCTCCTTCTTCTCGGCGACCAGGCTTTCGGTGGTCAGGATCATGGAAGCAACGGAGGCAGCCTTTTCCAGAGCGGAACGGGTGACCTTGGTGGGATCCACGATACCGGCCTTGATCATGTCGGTATAGGTCTCGTTGAGGGCGTCGAAGCCGTAGCCAACCTTGCGGGAGTTCTTGATGCGCTCAAGCACCACGGAGCCGTCGAGGCCGGCGTTCTTGGCGATCTGCTTCACGGGCTCTTCCAGGGCGCGGGCAACAATGCGCACACCGGTCTTCTCGTCGCCGTCAACGGTGTTGACGATCTTGTTGACTTCGGAAGCAGCGTTGACATAAGCAACACCGCCGCCGGCCAGGATGCCTTCTTCAACAGCAGCGCGGGTGGCGTTCAGGGCGTCCTCGATGCGCAGCTTCTTTTCCTTCATCTCGGTCTCGGTAGCAGCACCAACCTTGATAACCGCAACGCCGCCGGCGAGCTTGGCCAGGCGCTCCTGCAGCTTCTCACGATCGAAGTCGGAGGTGGTGGTGGCGATGGAAGCCTTGATGGAAGAGACGCGGGCGCGGATCTCTTCGACATCACCGGCGCCGCCGACGATGATGGTGTTCTCCTTCTGGACCTTGACCTGACGGGCCTGACCCAGCTGAGCAAGAGTGGTTTCCTTCAGATCCAGACCCAGTTCCTCGGTGATGACTTCACCGCCGGTGAGGATCGCGATATCCTTGAGCATCTCCTTGCGGCGATCGCCGAAACCGGGAGCCTTAACGCCGACGCACACGAAGGTGCCGCGCAGACGGTTGACCAGCAGGGTGGCCAGGGCTTCGCCTTCGATATCCTCGGCGATGATGACCAGCTTCTTGCCGGACTGGACAATCTGCTCCAGCAGGGGCAGCAGATCCTGGATGGAGGAGATCTTCTTATCGGTGATCAGGATGAGAGCGTCGTCGATGACGGCTTCCATCTTGTCGGAATCGGTGACCATGTAGGGGGAGATATAGCCGCGGTCAAACTGCATGCCTTCGACGACCTCAGAGTAGGTCTCGGCGGTCTTGGAATCCTCGACGGTGATGACGCCGTCGTTGCCGACCTTTTCCATGGCCTCGGCGATCAGGGTACCGATGCTCTCGTCGCCGGAAGAGATGGCGGCGACACGGGCGATATCCTCAGAACCGGAAACCTTCTGGGAGTTGGCCTGCAGGGTCTTGGTGGCGGTCTCGACAGCCTTGGCGATACCGCGGCGCATGATCATGGGATTGGCGCCGGCCACGACGTTCTTCATACCCTCGCGCACGATGGCCTGGGTCAGCAGAGTGGCGGTGGTGGTACCGTCACCGGCGATGTCGTTGGTCTTGATGGCGGCTTCCTTGATGAGCTGGGCGCCCATATTCTCAAAGGGATCGTCCAGTTCGATTTCCTTGGCGATGGTCACACCGTCGTTGGTGATGAGGGGAGAGCCGAACTTCTTGTCGAGAACGACGTTCTTGCCCTTGGGGCCCATGGTAACCTTAACGGTATCGGCGACCTGATCCACGC
>SVPO01000005.1 GCA_015065795.1 Oscillospiraceae bacterium
GGATAATGACAGGGGGATTGCCAACCAGCGCCTGAGCGATGCCCACGCGCTGACGATAACCCTTGGAGAGATTCTTGATGAGTCTGCCTCGCACATCGGTAAGGCGCACCAGCTGGCAGATCTCGTCGATATGCTTCTGACCCAGCATGGATTTCTTGAGCCGGGAGATAAATCCCAGATATTCATCCACGGTCATGTCGGGGTACAGCGGCGGCTGCTCGGGGAGATATCCGATGCGCTTTTTTGCCTCCATGGGCTGCTCGTAGATATCGTAGCCGGCGATGGATGCCTTGCCCCCGGTGATCGAGATATATCCGGTGATCATGTTCATCGTAGTGGTTTTTCCGGCACCGTTTGGTCCGAGAAAGCCCAGAATCTCACCCTCGCTCGCAGTGAAGGATATATCATCCACCGCCGTAAGGGGGCCGTATTTCTTTGTCAGATGGGATACTTCGATCATATATGTCACCTCGTTGAACTGGAGAGAGAAAGCACAGCACTATGCCGTGTCATGTTATTCGTAGCGGGCCAGCAGCGCAAGGGCATTGCCGCCCATGACTGCCTCGAGGGCGTCGCCGGTGATGCCAAGCTCGTTGAAGCGCTCAAGCTCCTCGGCGTGATCCCACATGGGGAAGTCGGTGCCGAAAAGCAGCCGCTCGGTGCCCCACTTTTTTACAAGGCCGCGGACGTATTCACTGTCGTTCTTCATGCCCAGAGTGGAGCTTGTGTCCGCCCAGCAGCGATGGGGCAGCAGATAATCCAGCGCCTCGTCCCACGCGGTGTAGCCGCCGAAATGCGCGGCGATGCAGTCCAGCTCGGGGAAGCTGTCCAGCACCTTTGCAAGGCGCGCGGGATGGGACCAGTCGTAGCGGTAATCACCCATGTGGAACAGGATGGGCAGCTTGCCCTGAGCGCACTCGTAGATGGGCATGGCGCACTCGTCGTCGATATTGAACCGCTGGAAATCCGGGTGCATTTTTATGCCCCTGAGACCCAGAGCGATTATGTTGTCGATCTCCGCCTGAATATCCTCCACTCCCGGGTGCATGGCGCCAAAGCCGATGAATTCGGGATGCTCGGCGCACTGCTCGGCAATGAAGCTGTTGATGGAGCGCACCTGCGCCGGTGTGGTGGCGACGGAATGGACGAAGTATTTATCCACCCCTATCGCCCTGCCGCTTTCCAGAAGATTTTCCGGAGAGCCGACATAGCGCATTCCGACGTTATAGAAAGCGCCTACGCTGTCCGTAGCCTTGACGGCGATTTTGGAGGGGAAGATATGTGCGTGTGCGTCAACGATGGTCATGTATATCACCTTGCCAATATGTTTTATGCGTTTTGAGCGTTCCTTGAAACGCAATTATATATTATATCATATAATTGCGCCGATGTGTGAACAAAGAGTGAGTTATCGCAATTTTGCAGAGGAAAGTTTTACTGCCCGTTGATGAAGGCGTTCACCCTGCTGTTGAAATCCTTTGCCTCGTCGTAGGCGCCGTGTCCGTAGGACGGGTAGACATACAGTCTGCTGCCGGGGATGGCGCAGGACATCATCACCGACGCTGCGTTGGTGACGATCTTGTCCTCGCCGCCGGAGATGATGAGCGTGGGGCATTTTATCTCGCCCAGACGGTCATAGCAGTTGTGGGTAAGGCAGGCGCGCGCCATGCTCAGGAAGCGTTGGGGATTCTTCGGCTTGCTGAGCTTTCTGAGGACGCGGTAGTATTTGCGGTATTTCTTCAGGTAAGCCTCGCTGTATGAGCGCTCAGCGGTATCCACTGCGACGGTGCCGAAATCGCCCTGTTCGGCGCAGTCTATCCAGCGTGTCACCACGTCGCGGATGGTATCGTTGGGACGGGCGTAGGTCACGGTCAGCACCAGACGCTCCACCTTTTCCGGATGATTGAGGGCAAGATACTGGGCGATGGTTCCGCCCTGGGAAACGCCCATGACATCTGCCTTTTCGATGCCCAGCTCATCCATGGCGCGGCTGAGGTCATCCGCCATCTCACGGGATGTATACTCCGCAGGCAGATCGTTCTTGCGGCTGAAAACATATACGCGGTGAGTTTTTGTGAACTCCTTGTACATACGGGAAAAAGGGATGGCAAGGCCCTTTACTGTGGTCAGTCCGTCACCCAGACCGGGTATCATTATGAATGTCTTTTTGCCTTTTCCGAAGGCGATATAATCCATGGTGGTACCGTCCATCTGCAGGCGGCCGTTCTTTGCTTTTCCGAACATTTTCGTTTCCTCCGTTATCCGTTATTATCTGATCGTGAGAACATTAAAGCGGTCTGCTTACCGATCGCAGCGGCGACCGGCAGGCAGACCGCCGTCTGATCATATCTGAGCAGCAACGTGTAAATGATAACAGATTTTCAGCGGTTTGTCACCATTTGCGCGCGAAAAATGTGATGAATCGGGATCTGCTGCTCGTCAGCCGGTATTGTACCAGATTTTTCTCAGCTGATTTGCTTAATTCGCGGAAAGAATAGTTCCGTCGGCATATTCTCTCCGACAACACACAGAACAAGCGAGGAAAACACAATGAAAAGATTTATCGCTTTGCTGGCAGCGGCGATGACTACTGTCATGCTGCTGACCGGCTGCGGATGCATGGGATGCGGCGGCGACGATTACGCTGACGACGGTGTCATCGACGGTTCCGGCAGCAGCAACAGCACCGACGGCGTGACCGGCGGCGACAAGAACAGCACCGCCGACGACACTATGGATGCTGCGGATGATCTGATGGACGGGGCACGGAACGCCATCGACGATATGTTCGGCGGCAATGATTCCCACAACGGCGCAACCAACGGCTCATCCCAAAATGGCAACGGCGGTACCAACGGTACCAGCCATAACAGCAACGGGCGCACCGGCGGCAGCCGCAACGACTGACGCAAAAATGCCGCGGCATACGAAAAAGCTCCGTGTGCCGCGGCTATGCGCTTTGCTGTATTCTTTCTTTTGATCACAATTCCGAATTGCCGTCGGAGGGCATATCCTCCAGACCGAACTCGCCCAGCATACGGATATTGCGCTCCACCACGCCTCTGCCGCGGAAAAGATACGCGCGGTCACGGGCGGTGGTCAGGTCGCTGACACTGACCGAGGGGTTTGCTCTGGCGCGGAAAGGCTCGATGTAGGTATCCTCCGCATCCACGTTAAGGGGACAGACATCCTGACAGGTGTCACAGCCCCACACAAGTCCGCCCTGTCTGAGCAGCGCGGCTTCGGCTTCGGACAGCTCACCTTTACGCTGGGAAATATCCGAAAGGCATATCTTGCGGTCAAAGCCGCCTTCTGCCCTCAGCGCACCACTGGGACAGGAACTGATGCATCTGCCGCAGTGACGGCACTCTCTGATCTCTCCGTCGCTTGTAGGAGGGATAACCAGATCGGTGACGATGCTGCCGATGAAGCAGTAGCTGCCGTAGCGCTCGTTGATGAGCAGACCGTTGTCTCCCCGGACACCCAGACCGCAGCGCGCGGCGGCGTAGACCTCCGGAATGGGGGAATTATCCACAAACCAGACAAATTCAAAATCATCGCCGAATGCCTTCTGCAGTGCACCCACCGCTGTGGTGAGCATATGTCCGGCTATCTCGTGGTAGTCGGGCACGGCTGCGTAACGGGAAAGATTTCCTCGCTCCACAGGCACTTTGTAGGGGAACAGAACGGAAATGATGCTCTGAGGATTTTCCGGCAGACGTCCCTTGGCAAGGCAGTTGAGCAGCTTGTCGGAGACATCGGAAAACGGGCGCACTCCGAAATCGTATAGTCCGCTGGCATTGAGTATTATTCTGAGCATTCCGGTCATCCGGCTACACCACCTTATTCTGTGAGGTTTTCCGCAGTCCTCATATCCATGCTGCGCCTAACACGTATGTGCATTATAACACATTATTTCGGTATTTCAAGATAAATATGTGAATTTTCTCTAATTTTACATATTCTTCCGCTGTGCAGACCGCCGCAGTCAGCTTCAGGGCATATTTTTTCTATCAGAACAGCAAAAATTTCGCTTAGCTATGGACTTTTTTCTAAATATAGGGTATAATTACGCTGAGTATTCAGTATATTGATCGCGGGAATTGCGGACTTCCGTGATCAGGTTCTATGGCTTGAGCCCTTTACGGGCAGGTTTGAGGAGGATTCCCATGTTATCAAAGTATTTGCCAAAGCAAGCAGGGCAGGCAGTGCCTGTGCTGCTGTCGCTGCTGGCAGTGTTTGTTATCGCGCTGGCGGGCATTGCGGCATGCTCGGAAAGCAGCTCGGAACAGACCGTAATGCCACCTGTGGCAAGCGAGACGGTGGTGGTCACGCCATCCTCTCCCGTTCCTAACGACGACCCGAATATCCGCGGATTCGTGACACGAATCACCACCTCCGCGGAAAGCACAGAGATCCTCGTTGAGTATTTCTGTCCCGAGGGAGCTTCCCCTGAGTATCCCTATGACAAGGTTCTTGTCAAGCTGGACGGCAACACCGCGGTGGATTCCGACAACGGAACCATCGTAAACATCGGCTCTCTCACGGTGGGCTCCACTGTGGAGGTCTGGTTCTCCGAGCCGTCTGCCGAAAGCTATCCCGTGCTCGCCTACGGACAGGCAGTCAGACTCATCACATCAGGTGATCCGATGAACGGCATGACCGGTCTGCCCCGGCTGGCTGTCATCGGCTCCAGCAAATCCCTCGCCGGACCTCTGGATGTGGACTGGCCGTCACGCGGTTATGATTTTTCACGCACCATGAGCGAAATGCTGGACAGCACACGCGGTGCGCACATCACCGCCGAGCCCGGCAAGGCTCTCACCCTCAATTTCAGCAGTAACCCCAAGGCGTTCACCGCGTACCGGGCAGAATCGCAGAATTACTACAGCCCCAAGTACGAGATCGAGGTCGGCGAAAACAACGAGATCATTGTTCCTGAAAATGCCTCAGGGGAGCTTTTCATCTATGTGAACGCTTCCTGGGAGCGCGGAACGATGGTGTACGGCTTTGCCGTCTCCATAGTTGAACCCAACTGACATCCATAAACGGCACATTACGGAACGGAGCTGTTTCTTCAGCAGAAAAAAGCTGTGAAACAGTTCCGTTTTTTCGCAGCGGAACCCTTTCACGGCTTATCCGCATAATTATCCCTATGAAAGGATCGGCAGGAGTATGCTCAACTGGCACGCACTTACCGGACGGGAAACCGCCGAATACCTTGTAACCGACCCTGAAACCGGTCTTTCCGAGGAGCAGGCAGTTCAGCGTCTGGGAAAACACGGCGCGAACGAACCTACCGGAAATGGTCATGAATCATTTGTACGCGCTCTGCTCAGGCAGCTGATGGAGCCCATGTCAATGGTGGTTTTTTCTTCCGCTGTCATAGCTGCAGTGGTTGCCATCAACGACCGCAATGGCGGCAACTGGCTGGAACCCATTATGATAGTCGTGCTCGCTCTGGCGATATGCTCGGTGCGCGCATGGAGAGACCACTCCGCCGCTGTCACCAACCACAGCCAGAGTCAGCTCAACCCGTTGACCGTGCGCGTGATGCGTGACGGCGTTGTGGACAGCATAGCCGCCCGACGGCTGGTCCCCGGTGATATCATTCTGCTCAGCGAGGGCGATATCGTCCCGGCGGACGCCCGTCTGCTCACCGCCACATCTCTTGTGTGTGACGAATCCCGTTCGGAAAGCGGCATTTCACGCGCCGAAAAAAGCGCGGACACTCTGACCGATGCCACCGCGCCCGTTGACAAGCGCATCAACATGATCTATTCCGGCTGTCCTGTTGTCTCCGGCAGCTGCAAAGCCATTGTAACGGCAACCGGCGCTGCTGCCACGGAGGGTCGTTCTGCCGCTCTGCTGGAAAACGACCCCGCCCCTCAGGCTGTCCCGGTTCTTTCCGCAGACGCAATGAAGACATGGAGGCTTGGCGTGTATGCCGCGGTGGGAGTCTCCGTGCTTGCCATGGGGCTTTTCCGCCGTACCCATGACCTGAAAGCCATCGAGCTGATCATCACCGGAATCACTCTGGCGTATGTGGCACTGCCCTCCGGCGTGTTCAGCGTGCTGGGCAGCATTTTCTCCCAGGGTTCGCTCACCATGGCACGTCAGGGTGTTATCCTGCGTAATCTGCCTGTTATCCCCTCCATCGGCGGCGCATCGGTGGTATGCACCGGCAAAACCAGTCTGCTCACCACCGGCAGCATGACCGTGGAGCGGATATGGACACCGGGCGGCCGGCTTGTGTCCCCGGAAGGAGACGGACTTGGTTCGGAAAACGAGTACCGTCTGCTTGAATACGCGGCAATATGCAGTGACGAGACCAGCGACGCCATGGGAAGTGCCATTGTCGCTGCTCTGGAGCAGTTATCCCGTGAGAACGACGAACTTAATTCCCGTTATCCCAGAATCGCCCGTCTGCCATACGGCTTCGGACGGCGGCTGATGACTACCATACACCGCACCGCTGAGGGCTTTCTGGCGGTCACGAAGGGTGCACCGGACATTCTGATTCCTCTGTGCTCCTTCTGCGACACCGAAACCATCACTGCCATATGCGAGCAGATGAGCCGCGACGCGCTGCGTCCGGTGGCTGTGGCATATCGTCTGCACGCCGCGCTTCCCGAGGAGCTGAGCGAAGAAGCTCTTGAGCACGACCTCGTGTTTGCCGGTATTCTGGGCGTCGGTGACGAAGAACGCGACGACAGTGCCGATGCCGTGAAGGAACTGACCGAGGCAGGCATACGGGTGGTAATGACCTGCGGTGAATATCCCGCGACCGCTGAGGCATACGCGAAAAAGCTCGGTATTCTCCGTCCGGGAGATGACACTCTCACCGGCACGCAGCTGACGCAGATGAGCGAACCGGAGCTGAACGCCCATGTGCGTCAGTGCGCCGTTTGCGCGCGTCTTTCCGCCGAGGACGAACGCCGCGTGGTCGAGGCGTGGCAGTCGGCCGGAGAGGTGGTGCTCGCCACCGCCGCCCGTGTGGAGGATCTGCCGGTGGCGCGTCAGGCTGACGCTTCCTGCTCCCTGGGTATAACCGGCCATCACGCCGTGCAGCACGCTTCCGACGCTATGCTGAGTGACGACAGCTTTTCGCTGATATCCGACATTGTGCGTCTGTGCCGCTCCGCCTGCGACAACGCCAGAGCGGCAGTGCGTACTCTGCTCGCCTTCAGTATGGGCGAGCTGGGCGCTGTGCTGATAAGCGTGCTGTTCATGGGCACCACGCCGCTGCTGGCGGTACATATGCTGTCAGCGCTCCTTTTCGGCGGCGCTCCCCTTGCTGCACTGCTGGCACATGAGCCGCCCGACATCGGCATCATGTATCGCGCGCCCAGAAGGCGCAAGGCGTGCATCCCCATGAGGGAAACCGGAGTTTTTGCAGCAATCTGCGGCATCATCATTGCCTCGGTGACTGTCACCGCCTACGCTGTCGGAAAGCCCAGCAACGTCGATGCAGGAAGAACCATGGCGTGGGGCGTGCTGTGTTTTTCGCAGATATTCTGCGCGGTCAGTCTGCGCTCCGACCAACCCCTTTACTACATCGGTCTGCGCACCAACACCCGCCACACCGCGCTGGCATTCATCAGCATGGTATGCGTGATACTTATCATGCTTTTCGGGCAGGAGCTGTTCCTGCTGGTCGATCTCACGGGTATACAGTGGCTGATAATGTTCGCCCTTTCCCTTGGCTCGATGCTGCTTTTTGAACTGACAAAATTCCTGCGTCCTCTCATCCGTCAGCTTGCCGGTCTGCCGGAAGCGTGATGACCCGGACGCTATGAACAACGAGGACTTTCACCATGACACACGAATTATTTCTTGCATCCGCTTCACCCCGCCGCCGCGAGCTTATCGCAGCCATCGGAATCCCTTTTGTCTGCGCTTCTCCCGAGGCTGACGAAACCGTTCCCGAAGGCACCCCTCCCCGTGACGCCGCTCTGCTGATTGCTCGACGAAAAGCGGAAGCCGCGCGCAGCATGAGCGAGTCCGAGGGACGGATCATCGTTTCCGCCGACACCATCGTGGTGGTGGACGGACAGATTTTCGGCAAGCCCTCCGACCGGCAGCACGCCGCCTCCATGCTGCGCACGCTTTCCGGCAGGGAGCATCAGGTCATGACCGGCGTGTGCGTCATTCTGCCCGACGGAACCACCGACAGCTTCTGTGAGTGTACCGGCGTCAGATTCTATCCGCTGAGCGACGAGGAGATCGAGCGATACATCGACTCCGGCGAACCCATGGACAAGGCAGGTGCTTACGGCATTCAGGGCATCGGCAAGCTGCTGGTGGAGGGCGTCAGCGGCGATTACTTCAACGTGGTGGGACTGCCCGTGGCTCATCTCAAGCGCTTTATAGACGGGATGATGAACTGACATTTTCATTCCGTCGTCAGATCCCGCGACAACATATCCTTTGCAGCCGCTCGCGTGCAGTTTGTCTCTGCGCGTGAGCGGCTTTTTCTATGTCAGCGGTCACGGAAATCAATTCAATCAAATATACTGTTATTGGCGCTGCATTATTGCGCTTATCGGTTGAAAAACGCCCGGAACACGGGTATAATTATTCTGGAGTAATGTGAGTAACGGCAGGCGTGTATCCGTGCGCCGCCGCTGTATGTTTCCCACGAAAGGAGAGCGCTGACATGATACGACCCGGTATGAATATTGACGCCTTCTTTGACAGCATCAAAGGCAAGTCCGTTGCCTTCTGCGGCATCGGCATCACCAACACGCCCCTTGCGGAAATGTTTCTGCACAGAGGCTTTGAGGTGACCGTATGCGACCGCCGCGACCCTTCCGACCCGGGAGCAGCCATTGAGAAGCTGCGCTCCCTGGGTGCCGCGGTGCGGCTGGGCAGTGATTATCTGGAGGGGCTGGAGGCAGACATTCTGTTCCGCACCCCAGGAATGAACTGGAACGACCCTGCACTCGCGGCGCTGCGCGGCAAGGGTACGATTGTGACCAGCGAGATGGAGCTGTTTTTCCGCCTGTGTCCTGCCCACACCATCGCGGTGACCGGCTCCTGCGGAAAGACCACCGTCTCTACAATCATCGCCCGTATGCTGGAAGCCGCAGGCAAAAAGGTCTGGCTGGGCGGCAGCATCGGCAGGGCAATGCTGCCCGATGTGGACAAAATGAGCCCGGAGGACTGGGTGGTTTGCGAGCTTTCCAGCTTCCAGCTCATTTCCATGCGCGAATCCCCCGAGATCGCCCTCATCACCAACATCTCTCCCAACCATCTTGACACCCACGGCAGCATGCAGGAGTACATCGACGCAAAGTCCAATATTTTCCTGCACCAGTCTGCCTTTGACCGTCTGGTCATCAACGCCGACTGCGCGATAAGCTCCAGGCTCGCAGGCAGTAGCCGCGGCGAGTGCATGACCTTCTCCCGTACCGTCCGTCCCGAATACGGCGCATACGCTGACGGGAACGGCGATATTTTCTTCATCGGACGCAGCGGTGAGCGCAGGATCATGAACACCCGTGACATCCGCGTGCCCGGTATGCATAACGTGGAGAATTTCCTCTCCGCCATCTGCGTCACCGACGGGCTTGTCTCCGACGAGGATATCGTATCCGTTGCCCATCTTTTCTGCGGCGTCGAGCACTGCGCGGAGTTTGTGCGCTGTGTTGACGGCGTGTGCTATTACAACGACTCCATCGCCACCACTCCCGACCGCACCATCCGCGGCATGCTCTCCCTGTTTGACCGGCGCATAATCCTCATCGCCGGCGGACACGACAAGAAGCTGCCCTTTGAGCAGCTGGGCGAGGCTGTCAGCCGCAGCGTATCAAAGCTTATTCTCATCGGCGACACTGCCGATGCCATCGAGGCAGCCGTAAAGGCTTCTCCCGACTATGACGCCGACGCCACGGTCATTCTGCGCGCGGCGGACATGGCTCAGGCGGTGGCACTGGCTGCGGAAAACGCCGGAGACGGAGACGTTGTGGCGCTTTCCCCTGCCTGTTCTTCTTTTGATATGTTCCGCAATTTCGATGAGCGCGGCAAGTGCTTCAAGAAGCAGGTGGAGCGCATCCGTTCACGTGCCGAATCCCATCAGGATGACGACGATGACTATAACCTCTGACCTGCACTGACCCGAAAAGGAAGTTGACGCAAATGCAATACAATCCCGGAGAGCAGCCTCAGGGCAGCGAATCCACCGCATACGCCGAAGATAACTCACGCCGCACTGCTGCGATCATCGCCATAGCCGGCACTCTGTCGATCGTGCTTCTGCTATGTGCTCTGTGTATCAGTTTTTGCCGCAGCGATGAACCTGTCAGCGGCACGGACGCGGTGTCCGACGCAGTTCTGTCGGAGGCTGACGCGGTCTCCGATTCCGACTATGTGTCCTTCGCTGATATCGTGGGTTCTTCTGCCGATGTCGTTTCGGATTCCGACGTGATCTACTATCCCGAGGTGCACATCGACGGCATCGTGCTCCCCGAGGAATATGGTGACGGGCTGTTTGACGAGCAGGCGGCAATGTGGCTCATCAACGAATACCGTCGGCAGAACGGTGTGCACGAGCTGCTCACCGACCCCTATCAGCTCACGCTGGTAACACGTCTGCGGCTGGAGGAGTGCCTGGAGCATTTCTCCCACGACCGCCCCGACGGCTCGCGCTTTTTCACCGCGTACAGTCAGGTAGGGCTGTTCTACTATCACTGCGCGGAGAATCTTGCCTACGGACAGTATTCCGCCGAGCAGGTGGTGCAGGACTGGATAAATTCTCCCTCCCATCGCGACAATCTGCTTTCGCCCATGGTTTCCTATATGTGCGTGCGCATGACATTGGGCGAGGACGGTATTCCCCGATGGGTGTTCGAGGCCTATTCCTCTCCGAGATAAATCTGACAGAAAAAGAGAATCTGTAATATGCTTGAAAACCTGATGACGGTGAGCACTCAGGTGCTCATCCTGTTTGCCATGATAGCCATCGGCTTTGTACTGAGCAAGACAAAGCTGGTAAACGAACAGAGCGTGGGCGGAATGACCAACACGCTGCTGTGGGCGGTCACTCCCTGTCTGATAATCGAGACCTTCAGCCGCAGCTTCGACCCGGAACTGGCTATGGCACTGGGAGTTTTTTCCCTGTCCGCGTTCCTCGGCATGGTGCTGGCTGCGATCATGGGGCTGCTGATTTTCCGGAAACCCTTCGGAAAGGACTCCCCGATAATGACCTTTGCCTCCACATTTTCCAACTGCGGATTCATGGGCGTACCGCTGGCTGAGGCGCTGTTCGGCGCCGAGGGCGTGATGTTCGCTTCCACCTATGTGGTGGTGTTCAACGCCTCCCAGTGGACCTACGGCTGCATGATACTCTCGGGACGCAAGGGCATTTCCCTGCGCCGTCTGCTGCTCAACCCGGGAATTCTTGGTCTGGCGGCAGGTCTGCCCCTGTTTATATTCTCCATTCAGCTGCCCGATACCGTTTCCAAGATAATCAGTTCGGTAGCCGACATCAACACGCCCCTTGCCATGATCGTTATCGGCTGTCATCTTGCAGAAACCAATCTGCTCAAGGCGCTGACCGACAAGCGCGTGTATGCCGTAGTTGGTCTTCGTCTGCTGCTTGTCCCGGCGGTATGCGTGCTGCTGGTGTGGCTGCTTCCCATTCCGCTGAGCGCCCTTGCCTGCACGGTGCTGTGCATTGAGCTTTCGGCTCCTTCGGCTGCCACTTCGGTGCTCATCGGCACCCTTTGCGGACATGACGGCGAGCTGCCCAGCCGATGCGTGGCTGTGACCACACTGTTTTCGATAATCACACTGCCGGTGGTCGCCGCGGTGTGTCAGTATGTAATGTAGAACGCGGACACGGTCCGCACGATGCTCCAGCCGAAAAATCCGCCGCGCACCTGTAACTGTCCGCCTGTCCGGCGAATATGATGCAAGTGAGGCCGGCGAGCGGGGTCTGACGCCGCCTCGGCGCAACGCGGAAGGTTCCGTTCGCTCCCCGCGCGACTGCGGCGGCGCTTTCCGATTCAGATACCGCCCGGCTGCTGCGCGTCCGGAGCGGACAGTCCGTGCATCGGAGCATCGGTATAAGGGCGGCACAGCGCTCCCGACGACTGCATACACCGTCGCGGACTGTTCGCCGCGCTGCTCCGGGCGGCGGTTCTGTGCCGCCGCATCTCAGACTTTCAGAGGTAATCAATGAACAACAAGCTCAACGCGGACGAGTTTTCCGCACAGATAAACGCCCTGCTGGATGAGGGCGATCACGCACAGGCTCTCAGTCTGTGTGCCAGCCTCGAGCTGCCCGAGGACGACGCCGACATGAAGGTGACCATCCTGATGATGCGCGCCTTCAGTCACATGGCAGCAGGCGACACCGATCAGGCTGTTTCCAATCAGCTTGCAGCCTTTTCCGCAGCCGACGAGCTGCCTGCCGTGGAACAGCTGGGCATCGCCGAGGGCGCTCTCAAGGTGCAGATGCCCTTTGACTTCTGCGCCGAGCTATTTACCCGTTCGGCAGAGCGGTTTGAGCGTGAGGGCGAGGACTGCGCCATGGCTGCAGGCGCCTTCAACAAGGCAGGCATATGTCTTTTCCGCCACGGTGCTTCCACCGCCGCCGAAAAGCACTGCTTCTACCGCGCGCTGAAGTGCATGGACTCGGTGGAGGACGATGCTCTGAGCAAGGAGCACCGCGATGTGCTCAAGGCGCTGATACAGAGCAATCTTGCCGAGTGTCTCTCCCGTGAGGGCGAGCCCGGGCAGGCAATGGAGCTGTACGAGGAAGCAGCGGATGTGTTCGGCAAGTATCTTGGCAACGAGGATAATATGTGCCTGACCCACTACGCCATTTGCCAGCGCTGCCTTTCCGATATCTATCGCCACAGCGACGAGAACATCCGCGCCCACACCTGCCTTTCCCGTTCCATCACCGAGCTGGAGCGCCGCAGGAAAAAGCTTTCCGACCAGCTGAAGCTGCATCTGGCGGTGTGCTACAACGCCCGCGGAACGCTGCGCTTTCAGATGGGCGACTATGAGGGTGAGGTGGACGACTGCACACGTTCACTGCAGCTGCGCGAGGATCTTGACGACGACCCCAACGCCAAGGCCACGGTCATTTCCAACCGCGCCGAGGCTTACTCCATGCTCAAGCAGTATGATGCCGCACGGGACGATTTCCTGCGTGCGATAGATATTCTGGACGCCATTCCCGAAAGCATCTCCGCCGCGGTGTCCGCCGCGACGAGAAGCTATTCGCTGGGACTGCTTTACTTCGAGCAGAACATGCATGAACAGTCCTGCGGTCCGCTGCGCTCTGCCGCCGACCGTCTGGCGATCATCCGCTCACGGGCGACCGATGATATGGAGTACACCTACGATCAGCTGACCGATATCGAAGCTCTGGCACGCATGAGACTGAGCGCGTCGCTGTATCAGTGCCGGGAGCGCGATTATTTTGACACCATGACCGAAGCCCGTGAAGCCATCCGGCTGACCGAGCTTCTGCCGCTGACCGCTGAGCGCGCCGCACGGCTTGCCGCCCTGCATCTCTCCCTCAGCGAGCTGCTGGAGATACTGGACGAGCATGAAGCCGCTCGCGACGAGTATGAGATCGCCGAGGACTTCCGCGACGAAGGCATCGCCCTTGCTCTGTCAGAGCTGGGTCCCGACGATGGCGAAGAAAGCATATATGAGGACTTCGATGACGAGAGCGGCATATGGGAAGATTTTAGCGACAACACTCCGCAGGGCTGATAATCCATAACCGTCAAATACATTTTCGATGATGCCGTTTCCACTGCCTGTCAGCGTGGGGACGGCATTTTCGCTCATTGTGGAACGGGCCGCGGAATTGATCTGCAGCACTCCTGCCAGCAGGCAGAAAAGCGTGAGTGTGGTCAGCAGGGAGATCATGTACCTGCGCGTGTTCACGGTCAGTCTCATTTGGATTATCCTTTCTTTTTTCCGATTATCTATCCCGTTCGACATCGTACTCCAGAAGCACCTGCGCCAGCGTGTCGCCCATCAGCTCGGCGGAATACAGCGCCTCGTCAATGGTGTTTACATCCGTCCCGAACTCCAGCAGCAGGGAATTCGGCGTCATGTGCATATTGTAGCGATAAGGCGCGAAGTTCAGCGGACGCATCAGCCCGGGGTGCAGCTCGTGAGCTTTCTGCTGTATGTCCAGCGCCATGGTCAGGTTGCTTTCCCATTCGGGGAAATAGAGCTTGCCGTTCGCGTCGCAGCCGGAGATGATCATCACCTGCGCGGCTTTTTTGCCGTTGATGACCGCTGTGGGTTTGAGCTTTGTGCCGCTGTCGTATGTGATGGCATCACGGTGAACGTCCAGCACCATCTCAATGGAGGGATACTGACTGAGGTATTTTTCGATGGTGTCAAGGGCACGGTCATAGGAGCCGTTGTACTGCGGATGGTCGTGCACTTCGGTGGCGTGGAGGGTGCGTATTCCCTTCTCCTCCAGCTTTTTTGCCAGCACCTCACCCACCGCCACCATATTCCTTTCGGTGTCGGTAGAGCGCGGACTGTAGTCCGGGTCATACACACCGTCTGACCTGCAGGCATAGCTCTCGGTGGTGTGGGTGTGCACTATGAGCACCTGATAGTTGGCGTTGAGCTTGATCCTGCAGTCGGCATTTTTCTTCAGCAGCGCCTCAAAATCCGGTTTGTAGCCTGTGGAATTTTTGATGTAGATATCCCCCGCTTTTGTGCCGCTGCCGCTCAGCTGCTTTTCCTCCACGGGGAGCATCCCCTCGGTGGACGCAGGGGCGGCAGTTGTGGTTGACGCGGCAGTCGTTGTCTCCGCGGCAGTTGTTGCCGTAGTTGTGGATTCGGTGGGCGCTGTGGTCAGCTCGGTCACGGAAACTGCATCACTGTCGGACAGCTGCACGGAGACCGCGGCGGTGCTCAGCCGCTTCATTACCGGCAGCATTCCGTCGGCAGTGAGCCACAGCGGCATGGCTATCATCAGGGCTGTGAGCAGCAAACCAGCCGTTACCCTTGCCGGAACAGAGAAGCTTTTTTCGCGCCTGCGGCGAGGAATATACTCCGCTGCCTCAGTTATTTCAATGGGCCTGGCTTCTGCTTTGGGCGGGAGTGGAACGCGTCTGTCCGCTGACGGGATCGCCATCAGGCAATAGGTCCGCCCCACCGATGACGCAGTGCGGTCTGTTATGCTTTCCCGTTCCGCCGAAGCTTCAGCTTCCTCTGAGCCTATCCTGTATCTTGCCATTCCGTTGCCTCCTGCGTTTTTGCTCAATCCTTATGCAGGAGGACGCGCGGATATGAGCAGCGGCTACAGCGCCAGCAGTTCTTCCGGATCTATCGACGGATGGAGGGCGTGATTGACCGCCAGCGCCACCAGACGCGCCGCGCGGTCGATGAGCAGATCGATCTCGCTCGGGGTCACGATCATTTTTCTTCCCTCCGGGTCAACGCTGTGCGCGCTTCCGCCGGTGAGGTCGTGGGCAAGGGTGGATGCGTCCACCACAGTGGGCACTCCCAGGGCAATGACCGGCACTCCCAGCTCCTTTTCCGATATGGACGGGCGGCAGTTGCCCACGCCCGAACCGGGGTGTATACCCGTGTCACTGATCTGGACGGTGCACCCAAGATGCCGCACACTGCGCGACGCCAGGGCGTCGATGGCTATCACTGCCGACGGCTTTATCGAACGGCACACCGCTGCGATCAGCTCGGCAGCTTCCACTCCGGTCTGCCCCAGCACTCCGGGAGCGATGACTGCACAGGAACGCAGTCCGCTCTCCCCCGTGCTGCGCTCCAGCTCGCGCATGATGTGCCTCGTCGCCGGTATCATGGATGCCGCCTTGGGGCCGAGGGCATCAGGAGTGACGGACAGGTTTCCAAGCCCTGCCACCAGCACCGTTCCCTCCTTCGGTAGCAGGCGGATGAGCTGTTCCGATATCGTCTCGTAGCTCTGAGACGGCAGGAAAGCGTGGTCGGTCAGCGGCGGCAGCTCCGCGGTGACGTATGTTCCGGGCGATCTGCCGAGCTTTTGCACCGCCTCCCGTGTCTCCACCGTCAGCGTCGTGATACGAACACCGTTTTCGGTGCGTTCATCGCAGGTCACGCCGCCGCAGTCGGGATGCATCTGCCGCATTTCCAGCGCCAGATCTGTTCTGAGCTCCATACATCTCCCTCCTTTTTCTACGCTGTATTATTTTACCGGAGTTAAGATTTATTCATAAATTGTGACGCAACATCAAGTAAAAAACACCGACTGGGTATTGACCTTTTGGAATAATTATGTCATAATTGCAATGACTATAATGTGTATACATATCGTCGCGCATTATGTATAATTCTGCGCAAACATACAATCAGGGAGATGCCTTATGAGAGTTTGTCTCAATTGCGGAAAAAATATCCGTGATGGTGCCGATTTCTGCACCTCCTGCGGCGCGCCCGCGCCTGCACCGGAATATAACGCCGAAGCCACCAGAACCGAGGACGCATCGTACACGCAGCCCGGCGGCGCAGCTTCCGGACAGACCGCTTCTGCCGGTCTGTCAACGGATGTGCCTCTCATCACCCTTGCTCCGGAGCGCAACCCGTTCTCCAAGCAGAGACTGATCCGCACCGGAAAGATGGTGCTGGCAACGACCGTTGTGATCATCCTTGCCGTTGCCGCCGTTTTTATCGCGGCAATCATGGAGACCAACCCCGGCAAGGAGAACCCGTTCACCGAAACCACGCTGAGCACCGAAGCATACAGCCAGTGCCGCGCTCTTGTCAACGACGTCCGAAACGATAACTTTGAGCTTATTATCAATGACGTTATTCAGATGGAGGGCGATTTCGAGGATTACAACTTCCTCTCCCGCTACGAAGAACTGTTCAAGGGTATTGTTCCAGACGACTCCAGCGACAAAACAGCGGTCCTTTACCGTGACTGCTGCTTCTTCGTTGCATATTCTGAATTCCTTGCAAAGAAATTCGAAAACTATGCAAGCAGCGGACTGCTGTCATCCCTTTATCTGGATGATGCTGAAATGTACAGATCCCATGCCGACACGCTGTGGAACAAACTGGAGAATGCTCAGACCGAGGAGCATCTGCAGCTCATCATCGACTATTGCGCCGAACATAATATAATCTACCGCAAGGCTGACCTTGCATCCGCATCCGACGCAGCGTAAACATCCCTGTTGTTACACACCTTATTTCCGCAATTGTGCGGATCAATAACTCAGAAAAATCAATCAGAAAAGATAATCGAAAGGAAAGGTAAACACTATGAATTGCAAGTTCTGTGGTAATTTCGTTCCCGAAGGAAAAGACAGCTGCCCCGTCTGCGGACGCCGTCCCGACGAAGAACCTATCGGCAAGCTGCTGAGCGAAAACCAGCCCAACACCGCCATGCAGACCACCGAACCCGCTGCCGCTGCTGCCGAACCTGCCGAGAAGCAGCAGAAGCATCCCAAGGGACTTTTCCTGCCCATGCTCCTGATCGGTATCAGTGTCGCCGGTTGGCTCTATGGTCTGATCGCCGACAGCAAGATCATCGGTTCGCTGTGGGCTGACCTCATGGGAGTTATGGGTCTGTCCAAGAATTCCGGTTATGTTATCGGAGAAGACATTTCATCGCTCCTCCCCGGCGCTCTGCTCATTGCAGGTCTCGCTATCCTGCTGACCATCATCGGCATCATCGGTGTCGCCATGCTGATCAAGCGCCTCATCAACCGCGTCAAGTATTGATTTTCCGTGGGACTTCCCACTTGAGTTTTTAGCTACCGGCTGACCGCCGGATAATTCTTCTCCCGGAAAGGAGTTGTCCGATATGGTATGCGGAAAATGCTCCGCTATTAACGACGACGGCGATCGCTTCTGTTTCAGGTGCGGCGCTCAGCTTCCGGTTACCGACCAGCCGGAAGGCAGCGGCAATCCCGGAGCTGAATCATACGCTCATCAGAATCATCAGTCGGCGGCGGGCGAAACCTTCAAGCCGACCACCGAGGATCGTCTTGCCATCAGTGCAACCACTACACTGGCTGCCAAAAAAGCCCGAATCGCCGACGTAAAGGCTATGCGTCCGCTCACACAGACCGCATACAACATCGTCGAATCGGATCGCGGTCCGGTTTACTCCACCCTTATCTCTCTGCTGCACGTTATCGTTTCGCTGTTTATCGTAGCCGATATCATCACGATCTTCGACACCGTGAACCTTATCGTTAAATCCTACGCCGCCAGCGATATTGAGGGCAGCATCACCAACGTTTCGTACGTTAACCAGAGAGGTGAAAACCAGCTGCGCCTGATCTGGGCTCTGGTTTTCTTTGTGGTACTGATTCTGGCATTCATTATCATCGGTCGTCTCAGCATCCGCATCCGCAAGGTCAACCGCAAGAAAAAGCGCGAGAATCTCAATTCCAGAATCGACTGATAAAGCCGGTTCCTATGCAACAATAACTGAAACCGCCGCACGTTCTGCATCACACAGATCGCGCGGCGGTTTTTGCGTTGATTGCTTAGTCTTTTGATGTTTTTCTGAGCACAGGGCGACCGAGGAACCCCTTAAGCTCCACCTCGGCGGCGTATCTGAGGGAGTAGGCCGCTTCTCCCCTGTTAAGGGATTCGGTGATTTCTTTGATCTCACGGCGGACGTCATCCTCTGTGGCGTACCAGCCCAGAAGCACGGTGTGTTCACCCCAGAAACCCACGCGATCGATGCCGTTCAGGATGAACCGCGGCTCGTCCTTGCCCGGAGCAAGGATAGACGAGCACTTGACCGAAGTGCAGTTGACCACGTTCTGCCCGTCATAGGTTGTGATGGCGATTTTTCCCGATGATACTCGCACAGGACTGTTATCCTGCTTATCCTCGCCGTCGGAAGCGTCGCAGAGCAGGTAGTCCAGCGATACATTCAGCTCTCTGGAAATGGCGATCAGCTTTTCGGTCTCCGGATAGCCGCTGTCCGACTCCCACTTGGATATTGCCTGACGGGAGACGCCCAGCAATTCCGCCAGTCCTTCCTGCGTGATGCCTCTCTGCTTTCTGATCTCCCTGAGATTATTGCCAAAGCTCATGCGTAATTATTCCTTTCACGTTGGTGGCTCAATTATAGCTCAACGGGCACATAATTACCACCAACTCGGATTTGCGATTGCGCAACGCAGGGTTGCGTTGGCTTTGCTATGCGCTTTTCTGACATTTGTCAGTCAATAAAGACGTAAGGTATTCCAAAGGCTCCATCAAAGGAATAGACGGTGACAGCATCGCCTTCGGATAGTCCTATGTACTGTTCGAAGCTGACCCTGATTGACATATCTCCGCCCTTGAACAGCAGAAGCTCTACATAGTAGCTCTGCGCGCCTTTGCTGGTACGGGATGTTCGTTTGTCGATGACGACCGCCTGCTGTTCGGTCGGCACGGATTTGTCGAAGTCATAATTGGTCTGCGACACTGCTCCGACGGAATAAAAGAGCAGGAACAACACCAGCATGACAACTGAGACCTTACGTCTGCGCCATTCCTTTGTACTCACCAGCATGAGTACCACCAGCACGGCAAATACTATTCCGATGAGCAGACTCAGTCTGCCATAGGCGGTGAAGTTGAAATCCAGCAGCGAGCGCAGCGCAGGAAGCAGCGAGGAGAACATCATAAGCGAAAGCAGCGAAACCTTGCCTTTGTTCTCCTTGTCCTCCAGAATGGTAAGCTCTTTGGGGAAGCAGATATACGCAATCAGCAGCACGGGCAGCGCCGCTATCGACAGAATCGAGAACAGCTTGTAGGGCACATCAATGAAGAACCACGGCAGGTTCACAAGTCCGAGATACACACCGAAGCACACCTTGAGCACGCGGAACACTTTTATCCTGCGCGATTCAGGCTGCGGCTCGACTTCCTCAGGTTCTTCGGCTGCGGCTGCAGTTTTTGATTTCAGGGGCACAAGCGCGGTCTTTCCGGGAGCGAGGTCCTTCCAGAAGGTATCAAACGCCGCCGTTTCGTCGGTCATGATCTGGCTGAAGCGGTACTTTTTGCCCTTGGTTTTGATTACCGCCTGACCTTTGAAGGGGCCGTTCAACTCTCTTACTCTCACCGAAATGATGCTGTCCACGGGAATCACGATGTCCTCCGCGCCGGGCTGGCGGTATTCCTCACCGCTCTGCAGCAGCGCTTCGTCGGTACCCTTGAAATCCGAGCAGATGTGGTAGGCTATCAGCTCCTTGTTTCTGCAGACAAGCTGATAGCGCTTGCTGTTCCACACATTGACCACGAGGGTCAGCGGACGCATTTTCTCCTCAAGGCGCTGCTCCTCCTCGGTCAGCTCGACCTCGGGTTCGGAGTCCTCAGTTTTCGCCTCGACGGCTTTGGCTTTTTTGCTCCTGTATATCGCCGACCAGATGAACAGCGCTCCGAACATGGCTGCGGTAACCACGCCGTTCCACGGCTTTGGCAGAAGACGCGGAAACATGAGCAGTGCAAAGAATGCATATATGAAAAGATAGCCTTTCCAGCCCACCAGCATACTGAACAGCGCGCCCACGCCCGTTCCAATGATGCCCACAATGTAGATCGCGCGCTGCCACATCTGTGTGTGCGAACCGGTCAGGATGCCGTCGAACGCGATGGCGAGTGCGATTGCTGCGGCTATAACAGCAACGCCGACAGCTATACGGATCTTTGTTGATTTCTTCATTTCTCAAATTCTCCTCTGATTTCTCAAAAAAGCGCCTCGCCCGGCTGCATCCACGGGATGTCGTCAGGCGGGGCGCTGTATTTCTTTGGCTTACAGGACGAAGGTGCCGATGATACGGGCGATGCGGCTGATATCGCAGCCGCCGGAGAACTCGAAGACCAGCTTGTCATCAAGACCGCTGAAGTACAGCTCCAGCTCGGAGTCGAGATCCATAACGCCGGAGGTCTCAACGGAGAACAGGTTGATCTTTCTGTAGGGCAGGGAGGTGAAATCCTGCTTGGTACCGGTCATGCCCTGAACGTTGACGGCGATGATGCGAAGGTCGGTGAATACGACGTAGTCGCGCATTGCCTTGTATGTACCGATGATATTCTCCTCGGGCAGCAGCAGAGCGATAAGTCCGTCGCCCACAGCGCTGTTGTCAACTCTCTTGAGCTTGAAAAGGGAACCGTTCTTGAAATCGATCATGATATAATCCTCCTTGAAACCTGATGGACAGATGCCGCAATCGGCGGCGCACTGCGTTATGTCAATCATACCACAGTACACCGCCGATTGCAAGTATTTGCTTATTCGGGCCAGAACAGCTCGTCCAGCGTTTTGCCAAGAACCCTGCATATGGCTACGCAAAGGTTGATTGTAGGATTATAGTCGCCCTTTTCGATGGCGCTGATGGTCTGTCGGGAGACGTTGACACGGTCGGCAAGATCCTGCTGAGAAAGATCCATAGCTGCACGGGCGGATTTCAGACGCAGGTTTTTCATTCGTCATCCGCCTCCTCAATAGCCGACTGCTTTTTCTGAGCGGAGCCGCGAATGACAAGACCGATGCACACCGCTGCACCGACGACACCGATGGCAAGATTAAGCACGGCAACGCTCAGCCTGCCTTCCTCAAGCAGCCTGCCGTTCAGAACAGCCCAGACACCCATGGCGAGGTTGATTCCGCCGAGGATCCCGAACAGAACCTTTCGGCTCGATGCGTTCTCGGTAAAGCCCACAAAAGCATCCTTGGCAACACCAATGACGGCAAACACCGCCACGCCGATGATGATGCACAGTCCGATGCCGATGGAGGCATCCAGAACGGGATTTTCCACAAGCTTGCTGTAGAAGATGTAGCACACCAGAGAGAGCATGAGGGTGTAGAATCCGGCCCCGAGAGCCTTGCCTCTGGCTATGAGCTGACGCTCGTCGAACTGCGCGGACTTGCCGCGGCACTTTACGGTGACAGCACCGGTGACAACTGCGATGACAACCATGATCGCCAGCATGATAATGAATTCCAGCATTGTGATTTCCTCCTGTAATTGCGCGGCAGCACGCCGCTTGCTTATTCTGATTTCTTCGACTGACAGTCAGACGGATGAAAACTCCCGCGGTGAGATTTCATTGTGTGACGAACAAAAGCGCTTTCGTCTGTCGATGGCATGAGTATACCATTGCGAAAGCGCTTTGTCAAGTATATTTTACAAAATTCTTTTATAAGATGATTTACGCGTGTCTCAGACGCGTAATTCTATTGCCAGCCGCATCACTCGGCAGCAGATTCTGCCGCTGCCGATACCGTTTCTTCCTCAGGCGGCAGAGCAGCGATGGCGACGGCAAAGTTCTCCAGCGCGTCGCTGACGGTGTCCATCAGCTTCTTCCCCTTCTCCGGCTTGACGGTGAGGTAGGGCTTTGCGCCTGCAGAGAGCATGACCCTGCCGGGCATTGAGCCGATCATGGCGGAGATCTTGCGCATATCCATGAAGGAAAGGAAAAACAGGATGTTGCCTGCGCCGTGCTTGACGTCACTTATGCCCATGGCTGCGGCACGGTTGCGCACCAGCGCCACGCGGATAAGTCCCATTACTGCCGCAGGGGGCTCGCCGAAGCGGTCGATAAGCTCATCCACAACGTCGGAAACTTCGTCGTCACTGCGGATATCGGCGATAAGCCGGTAGACATCCAGACGCAGATGGGTGGCATCAATGTAGCTTTCGGGGATGTGGGCTTCGATGGGCAGATCAACTGTACACTCGGCGGCAGGCTGGGTGGGCGCTTCGCCCTTTTCCTCTGCCACGGCTTCGTTGAGCAGCTTCATGTACATATCGTAGCCAACGAGGTCGAGGTGTCCTGACTGCTCGCCGCCCAGAATATTGCCCGCGCCGCGCAGCTCGAGGTCGCGCAGGGCGATCTTCATGCCGCTGCCGAACTCGGTGAACTCACGGATAGCCGAAAGGCGCTTGGAAGCGATCTCGGAAAGCTCACGCCGCCCGTTGAAGGTGAGGTATGCGTAGGCGCGGCGGCTGCTTCTGCCCACACGTCCGCGTATCTGGTGCAGCTGAGAAAGACCGAAGCGGTCGGCGTTCTCCACGATGAGAGTATTGGCGTTGGCGACATCCACGCCGGCTTCGATGATGGTGGTGCACAGCAGCACGTCGATCTCGTGATCCATCATGCGCTTCCATTCTTTCGATATCTGCTGCTCGGTCATCTGTCCGTGGGCGATGGCGATGCGCGCATCGGGCACCATCTCGCCCAGCGCGGCGGCGACCTTTTCGATATCGGAGACCTTGTTGTGAAGGTAATACACCTGACCTCCGCGGCGCAGCTCGCGGCGGATGGCGTCGGCGATGACCGCGCGGTCGTATTCCATGACGTAGGTCTGCACGGGAGAGCGGTCCTGCGGCGCTTCCTCCAGCACGGAGATATCGCGCAGACCGGACAGCGCCATGTTGAGGGTGCGGGGAATGGGCGTTGCGGAGAGGGTGAGCACGTCCACCGATCGGAAGGCTTCCTTGAAGCGCTCCTTGTGGGCAACGCCGAAGCGCTGTTCCTCGTCTATTATGGCAAGACCCAGATCGCGGAACTGGACGTCCTTCTGAATGATCCTGTGGGTGCCGATGAGCAGGTCGACTTCGCCGCGCTTGAGGGCAGCAAGGGTGGCTTCCTGCTGCTTGGGCGAGCGGAAGCGCGACATGAGGTCGATGCGGAAGGGGAAGCCGTCAAAGCGGCGGAGCGCGGTCTCGTAATGCTGCCAGGCAAGGATGGTGGTGGGAGCCAGAATGGCGCACTGCCTGCCCTCCACCATGCACTTGAACGCGGCACGCAGAGCCACCTCGGTCTTTCCGAAGCCCACGTCTCCGCACAGCAGGCGTTCCATGGGCACGGGACGTTCCATGTCCTTCTTTATCTCGTCGATGCAGCGCAGCTGGTCGTCGGTCTCCTCGTATTCAAAGCGCGCTTCGAAGTCGTGCTGGAACTCGGTGTCCTCGTCAAAGGGATAGCCGTCGGCGCGCATACGCTCGGAATAAAGCTTGATGAGCTCCTTGGCAATGTCCTTGACCGCCTTGCGCACGCGGCTTTTCTGCCGCGCCCAGTCGGTGCCGCCGAGGCTGGACAGGCGAACGCCGCTTTCTTCCTTTGCGCCGATATATTTGCTGACCATGTCCAGCTGGGTGACCGGCACATACAGCACGTCACTCTTGGCGTAGGTTATCTTGATGTAGTCACGGTTGACACCCTCGGTGTTGAGCTTGACGATGCCGCCGAAGATGCCGATGCCGTGGGTGATGTGGACGACGTAGTCGCCGGTGGAAAGCTCGCTGAGGGACTGGATATCCGCGCCCTTTTTGTAGCGCGCCTTGACCTTTTTGCCGGGTTTTCTGCCGGAATAGGACGCTCCTCTGCCCCATGTGATTACGGCGACCTTTGCCGCAGGGTATTCAAAGCCTGCCGGCAGCGCACCCTCGGCGACGTAAATCTTTCCGCCGCTTATCTCCTCGGGGTCATCATTGCGGACGGCATCAAAGCCTGCGTCGCGCAGGTCGTCGCACAGGGTATCTGCGGCACGGGAATAGCCGGCAAACACCATCACCGACGAGCCTGCGTCTCGCAGGGCAGTCAGGTCTTCCACAAGGAGTGAGGTGGTGCCGTCCCACGGGGGCAGCTGACGGGCGTCCATGCTCAGCACCTGACGGATGGGCGTGTCGTAGCTGCCGTGGGGGAAGGAATCCATATATATCGCGCTGCAGAATCGGTCGGTAAGCTCGCTTTCGGTTATGGCGAATCGGGAGAGCGGCTTGCACAGCACGCCGTCCTCGATGAGCGCCTTGATCTCCTCGGACATTCTCAGCGCCGAGGAATGGGCGCGCTCACGCACCGCTGTATGCTCGCTGACGATCACCAGCGCGTCCTCGGGGAGATAATCAAAGAGTGTGGCTTCCCTGTCGCAGATAAGAGGCAGGTATTTGTCGCAGCTTGCCGGCTTGAGCCCGGAGCGCAGGCTTTCAGCTTCGTTATACAGCCGCTCGCGCGCGTCGGCATTTGCCGCGCCCTTCAGGGAGCCTGCGATCTTTGTCACCGCGTCGCAGAGGGCTTCGGTATCCTCCACCGTCAGCTCGGCGGCAGGGTAGATGCTCACCGGCTCCTCCACGGGCTCGGTGCGGCGTTGGGTGTCTGCGTCGAAATAACTCAGGGTGTCGATCTCGTCGCCCCACATCTCGCAGCGCACGGGATTCTTCGACGCGGTGGGATAAAAATCCACGATGCCGCCGCGCACGGCGAACTGTCCCGGACCCTCGACGCTTTCGGCACGCTCATAGCCCCCTGCGATGAGGGAGGCGACGATGACGTTGGTGTCGGCGGTACCGCCCTCCTCGAGGGTGACGGTTCTGCCTCTGAGCTGTTCCGGCGGCAGTGTAAGCTGCATTGCCGCGTCTGCCACGGTGACGACCGCGTCACACTCTCCTGACAGCAGGGCGCACAGAGCGTCGATGCGCTCATGCTCGAACTCACGGGAGCGACCCTCCAGCGGATGGAAGCTCAGGTCACGCACGGGATAGTATCTTGTGTCCAAGCCCATGGCGCGCAGTGAATCCAGCAGATGGGAGGCTTCCGATTCGTCGCCTGCCACGATGATCGCCTTGCGCTCTGTCTGTCGGCACAGAGCGGCGGTGATGTGCGCCTTGTGCATGAAGCTGCAGCCGGTCAGCTCAAGCGGCAGGACGCCTTTGCCGACACATTCCAGCAAACTGTCATAGAACTGCTGCCCCTGCAGCATGGGTATCAAAAATCGCATATTGTCCTCCTGAGATAATTCCGAACACGACTTTAAGCCCCGGTTTTCACCGGAGCAGGGGTATTGATATATTTCGTCAGCTGTCGGTATCCTGAATGTGATACCGCCTGCGGTAATCGGCAAGCCTGACGGCGTCCTCCTTTTCCAGCTCACGGGAACCGCCGAGGGACTCGAGGTGATGGCGGAACTCATGGAAGATGGTGGAGCGGATGTGGGCTTTCATCTCCTCGTCGGAGCAATTGCCGTAGGATGCATCCATGGAGCCGTAGTATATATTGATGTGCCTGCCCATCATATATGACCGGCAGTATTCGCCCATGATATACAGCGGCGATTCCGGCACGCTTGCCGGGTGCAGCTTTGCCCGGGGCTGCAGGATTATGCCGCCGTTGAGCTGACGGAAGAATTCCTGCGGGATCTCGTCGGCAACCTCATCGGCAAGCATATTGAAATGTTCAAGCGTCATACACAGAACCCTTGTGCCGCACGCAATGAAAAATGACGTTGCGCGGCGGCATTCGTATGGTATAATTATATGGCGGACGGGGAGCGTAATTGCTCCGCCGCAACCATTTTATCCCACATTTTCCCGTTAGTCAACAAGCAACATGAGGGATTATTCCCGACACGGAGGTTATTTTCATGGCATCACAGGAGCTTAGCCTGCGCATGGCGACCATGGGCGACGCCGGCGCGATACTGGACATCTACAGCCACTACATCAACAACACTACCATCACCTTTGAGCAGGATGTACCCTCCGCGGAGGGTTTCCACGCGCGGATGCTGGGCATCATGGCGGAATATCCCTTCCTTGTATGCGAGGACGGCGGACGCATTATCGGCTACGCCTACGCTCACCGCCATCAGTCCAGGGCCGCGTACGGCTACAGCGCCGAGCTGTCGGTGTATCTCAGGCCGCAGTATGTGGGGCTGGGCATCGGAAGCGTGCTCTGCCGCGCGCTGATCAGGCTGCTCCGGATGCAGAATGTGCAGACGGTGTACTCCGCCGTCAGTCTGCCCAACGACCCCAGCTGCGCCATGCACGATGCTCTGGGCTTTACTCAGGCAGGAGTCTGGCACAACACCGGGCGCAAGCTGGGCAGGTGGATAGATATCGTGTGGTATGAGCTGGTCATCGGCGATTATCCCGAGCATCCCGAGGCGATCATTCCCTTTGATAAGCTTGATAAGCCTGTGGTTATCGCGCTTCTGCGGCAGTTTTCACGGGAGCTGAAAGGCTGATTGGCATTGCCTGTGTTGCGTTTTTGCCGCGCCGATGCTATAATCTTCTGGATAAATTCAAGCTGGAGGCTGCAATGAAGCTGTATATCATTCGTCACGGAGACCCCGATTATTCCATAGATTCCCTCACCCCCAAGGGCTGGCGAGAAGCCGAGCTGCTGGCGAACCGCATGGAGCACATCGACGCTGCTGCTTATTACTGCTCGCCCCTCGGCAGAGCGCAGGACACCTCAAAGGAGACCATGCGCCGCATCAGCCTGCGCCGCGGACACACCGTGGAGCCGGAGACTATGCCGTGGATGCGTGAGTTTGACGCAAAGATCCCCGATCCCGTCACCGGCAATATCCGCTCGGTGGCGTGGGATGTTATGCCTGCCTACTGGGGGCAGCGCGGCGAGCTGTTCGATGTCGAACGCTGGATGACCTCCGACTATTTTGAGGGAACGGATATCAGGGAAAAGGTCGAAGCCGTAAACAGCGGCATTGACGGCATACTTGCCCGTCACGGGTATATCCGCGACGGCAGATTCTATCGCGCTCAGCAGCCCAACGACGACACCGTCGTGCTGTTCTGCCACTTTGGCGTGGAGTCGGTGATGCTGGGGCATCTGCTGAACATCTCCCCCTTTGCCCTGTGGCACGGATTCATCGCCCTGCCCACGGGCGTGACCGTGGTGACCACCGAGGAGCGCGAGCAGGGCATCGCCTCCTTCCGCTGCAGACGCTTCGGCGACCTTTCCCATCTGGATGCTGCCGGCGAGCCTGAGGCGTTCTCCGGACGCTTCTGCGAGACATACGACAACTGGGAGCAGCGCCACTGACCTGACACACGCGCCGACAGATCATCGTCGGGATACAAATAACCATTTCTCCATGGAGGAAACCAATGGCACTTGACGGAGCAACGCTCCACCTGCTGCGCGGTGAGCTTTCACGCCAGCTGGTGGGCGCAAGAGTAGACAAGGTACAGCAGCCCAGCCGCGAGGAGCTGGTGCTGGTCATGCGCAGCCGCGTGGGAACCTTCCGGCTGCTGATATCCGTGCGCGCGGCCTGTCCGCGAATCAACATCACACCCCAGAACATCGAAAATCCTGCCCAGCCCCCCATGTTCTGTATGCTCATGCGCAAGAAGCTGGGCGGCGCTCGGCTGGAAGCCATCCGTCAGCAGGGTATGGACCGCGTGCTGATGCTGGATTTTGAGGCGGTCAGTGAGCTGGGCGACCGCGTGCGTCTGACCATGATCGTGGAGATCATGGGGCGGTGCTCCAACGCCATTCTGGTGGACGGCGACGGCAAGATCGTTGACGCTCTCAAGCGCGTTGACGGAGCCATGAGCACCATGCGCATGATACTGCCCGGGCTGCGCTACACCGAGCCGCCGGTACAGGATAAGCTGAACATCCTCGAATGTGACACCGCGCAGCTGTGCAGCCGCATCTGCAACAGCATCGGCACGCCGCTGAGCAAGGCGTGTCTGGGTGCCATTCAGGGCATCTCCCCCATCGTCGCCCGTGAGCTTGCCCATCGGGTGTGCCCCGGTCGAGACATCCTCGTGGAGGATATGACCGACACCCTGCGCCAGAGCCTTGAATATCACATCGAGGCACTGCGCCGCACCCTCACCGAGGGCGGTCAGCCCACGCTGGTAACGGAAAACGGACGGGCGATCGATATGACCTTCCTGTCCGCCACACAGTACGGCGAAAAGGCGCAGATGACGCAGTATGAAAGCTACTCGGCGCTGCTGGATGCTTTCTGCGGCAGCCGCGACCACGCCGAGCGCATGAAGGTAAAGGAGCAGGATCTGCTCAAGCTGCTTGCCAACGCCGCCGACCGCACCGCGCGCAAGCTTGCCGCCCAGCGCAAGGAGCTGGAGGAAGCGGCGCAGCGCGATCAGCTGCGGCTGTACGGCGATCTCATCAACGCAAACATATATCGGCTCAGCAAGGGCGACAGCTTCTGCGAGCTGGAAAACTACTTTGACCCCGAGCTTGCCACGATACGTATCATGCTCGACCCCACGCTGTCGCCATCCCAGAACGCGCAGGCGTATTACAAGGAATACCGCCGCGCGCAGACTGCCGAGGCACATCTGATCCCTCTCATCGAGCAGGGTGAGCAGGAGCTGCTGTATATCGATTCGGTCTTTGACGCGCTCAGCCGCGCGCGTACCACTGCCGAGGTGGCTGAGATCCGCGCCGAGCTGACCGACGGCGGCTACATCAAGCATAAAACCACCGGCAAGAGCAAGCCCTCCGCTCTTTCTCAGCCCATGCGGTTTGTTTCCGACGACGGCTTTGAGATCTCCGCCGGACGCAACAACCGCCAGAACGACCGTCTCACCCTCAAGGATGCCGCCAACAGCGACACATGGTTCCACGCGGCAAAGATGCCCGGTTCTCATGTGGTGGTGCACGCCCACGGGCAGCCGGTGCCCGATTCCACCCTTGAGCAGGCTGCGATCATCGCGGCGACCTACAGCCGCGGCGCCGAACAGGGTCTGGTGCCCGTAGATTACACCCGTGTGAAGAACGTCACCCGTATGCCCGGCGGCAAACCTGGTCTGGTCAACTACGTTGAGTATCAGACGGTGTTTGTCCATCCCGATCCGCAGCTTTGCGAGCGGCTGAAGAAATAATCAGAGGTGAAAAACATGGCAAACAAGGAAAACAGCGCCCTTGCACAGGCGCTGACGAGATATCTCGACTGCCCCTGCACCTACTACGCGCCAATGCGTGACGACGATCCGCTGATGGAGGCCTTCCGCGAAGCACAGCAGCGAGGCAAAGAGCAGGGATTTACTCCCGTAATCGTTGCGGCAGACGACGACGTGCTGATGGAAGCTCTTGTATGCGCGACGGACAGTGCAGTTGAGGGAGAGGATTATGCCTTCGACATCGAAGCTGTGCGTGCTTTCCGCCGCGGCGTGCTGTCCGACGGAATCGCTGACAGTGACGAAGTGTTCGGGCGTATGTTCGCCGTGCGTGAAGCCGAGTGCGAGGCAGACGGTGAGGATTACGGCTTTGACGGATGCATCGCCGACAGCGCGGAGCTGCCCGAGATCGAGGATCGCTTCTTTGGCTACTGGGACTACGCCTCGAAGAAAACCATGCCGGTGATCATCGCAGAGATCCCCACCGACAAGCCATGGGAGATCTTTGCGTGGCTGCCCTTTGGCGGCTGGAACGAATGTCCCGATGCTGCCGATATGATGGCGGTAAGCAAAAGCTGGTACGACCGCTACGGCGCGGTGCCGTCGGTGATCACCCACGATGTGCTGGATTACGAGCTTTCTCGTTCGGTACCCGTGACCGACGCCATGCGGCTTGCCCGTGAGCAGTTCGGTTTCTGCCCAGATGTTATCTACAGCGCCGAGGAGGATTTCACCGCAGGTACCCTTGCGGCATCGCTGATGAAAGCCCGCTTCTGGACATTCTGGTGGGATTGATTGATACAACAGAACAACCCGTCCGTGATCATGCGACCGCGGACGGGTTTCTTTGTTATCGGTGATTATTCAAATTTTCGGGAAAGCACGCCGCCTGCAACACCCACTCTGCCGCCGCCGAGGAGGAGCTCCTTCACCTTGCGCTGCAGGGTGGTGTTCACGGGCAGGTCTGCAGGATCTACATTCTTCTGCTGTTCCTCGGTGAGCCTGAACACCCATTCAAGCACGTCATCAGGCTCGGGATCGACCTCGAGAATGTCAAAGGCGTTCTGAAAGCGGATGATATTCGAGCTCTCCGGCAGCATATCTCTCAGCACCGGAGCCAGCAGCCAGCTGGAGCACACCATCGGTGCTTCCGCCCACTGAGGATACCATTCATCAATAAACTCCCTCGCCTGCCCAACGGACGCATTGAGCCTGTCGGCGGTCATATCGGCATCTGAGGGAATGTGCAGGTCGATAATATACCTTCCCTCGTGCTGACGCATTTCGTATTCCAGCTCGCCTATGCGCAGCAGCTGGGCATTTGCCTGACGGGTGGTCCAGAAGTCGCGGTCAAAGCCGTATTCTCCCGTGGACGCATGATATTCACCCACAAATCTGGTGAAGGCTTTCATGGTGTTCAGCCAGATATCTTCGGGGATGTTCTCCCACGGGCAGCCCTCATCGCGGTTGTCGATGGCAGCCAGCAGATGCGCAGCCAGCTTGTCGGCACCGTTGGTGACATCGCTGGAGTATTCGCCGCTGTAGTCGGGAAGATCTTTCCACGCGTGGTCCATGACCTGCATGGCAAACTCCCGGGGCATATCTATCTGAACAAGGAGCTTTTCCATCTCCTCCTGCTGCAGCAGACGGATTTCTTCTTCCTCCGCACGTCTGGACTGCCGGGAATATCGAAGATAGTAATCGTGCTTACGGTCGGCATCGGCGTCCTCGGGCGACAGCTTCCAGTCCTTTTCCGGAGCAAACTCAAGCCCCAGCTCGGATATCTCCTGGCGTAGTGCTTTCAGCTCTGCGGTGAAGTCTTCCCATGCGGCGCATTTGTCCGCCATCTTCAGCGCCATTGCCGGCAGTCTGGGGAACAGCAGATACGCGGCGCGGTCGATGTTGGTGATGCGCTCGGTCCACAGCATACACTCCCAGCCTATGAGCCTGTCCTCGCAGCCGACGGCATAGGAAGGGGTGCGCGCCATGTTCCGGATATGCTCCACGTCGATGGACGAATATGGATAGTCGAAATAGAAATCATCCAGATCGGAGCGGATGACTCTGCCCCCTGCCTGCATGAACTCGGCAGTCTCTTTGTCGTTGCCCAGCCAGTGGTGTACGATGAAGTGCTGTGGCAGGATACCTCCTGCGAGGCAGTCGTTGTAGACGATGGTGCTTCTGCCATGCTGAGCGAGGAATTCGCCGATGGTGAGCACCAGCCAGCGCTGCAGCTCCTCCTCATTTGCCAGCCCCTCATCGCGCATACGCTTCTGGCAGTCGGGGCAGCGGCGCCAGTGCAGCTTGAGTGCTTCGTCGCCGCCGATATGCACTGCAGGATACGGGAACAGCCCGATGATCTCCGTAAGGATGTCCTTGAAGAAACCAATGGCATCGTCTCTGCCTGCGCAGATGAGATTGGGGAATATGCCGCCGTCGCAGCGCAGAGCGTAGCTGTAGGGCTGATCGATGATCTCCTCGTTTCCGTCACGGAGGATGGTTCTCCGGCAGCCGTATTCGGGATAGGCGGTGAGCATGGCGCTGGCGTGTCCCGGCAGCTCGATCTCGGGAATGACGTCGATGCCGCACTCAGCGGCAAAGGCGACGATCTCTTTCACCTGCTCCTGCGTGTAGAAGCCGCAGTTGTTTTCCGTCTGCGACACATTGCCGAAATACGAATTGCCGCGCACCGAACCGACCTCGGTCAGATGGGGATATTTCTTTATCTCCACGCGCCACGCCTGATCGTCGGCAAGGTGCCAGTGCATAATGTTAAGGCCGCATAACTGTGCGGCTTTCAGCAGGCGTTTGATATTCTCCACGGGCATGAAGTGGCGGCTGACATCCAGCATGAAGCCGCGGTGGGGATGCGGTGAGCTGCTCATTTGTACTCCTCCTGACGCAAGCGGTATATTATCATTATACCAGCCGCAGGCACAAAATCAACCGCAAGCATTCGGCAAGCAGGTGATTGAACAGACAATATGGTCGACGCACTATACGAACAAACAGGCGACAAGCAGAGCATGGATGTTCGGTGACAGCAAAAAGACCTGCACCCGGGATGGATGCAGGTCTTTGCAAACGAAGATAAAGTAATTATCTCTTGGAGAACTGAGGAGCACGACGAGCGGCCTTGAGACCGTACTTCTTTCTCTCCTTCATTCTGGGGTCACGGGTCAGGAAGCCGGCCTTCTTGAGAGCGGAACGATACTTCTCAGAATCGAACTGCAGGAGGGCACGGGAGATGCCGTGACGGATAGCACCAGCCTGGCCGGTGACGCCGCCGCCGGTAACACGGCAGACGATGTCAAACTGCTCACCGGTCTTGGTGAGCTCCAGGGGCTGACGGACGATCAGCTTGAGGGTCTCAAGTCCGAAATAATCGTCCATGGTGCGGTTATTGATGGTTACACGACCGGTACCGGGATAAAGACGGACGCGGGCGACAGAGGACTTTCTGCGGCCGGTGCCGTAGTAATATGTGCCTTTCTCGTACATTGTAAAAGTCCCTCCTTATCAGTTCCAGGCTACGGGCTTCTGGGCCTCGTGCTTGTGGTTCTCACCGGCGTAGACACGCAGGCGGGTCAGAGCCTTGCGGCCCTGGCTGGTGTGGGGAAGCATTCCCTGAACAGCCATCATCATGGCGCGCTCGGGACGGGACTTCATCAGAGAACCGGCCTTGACAGCCTTGAGGTGACCGATGTAACCGGAATGACGATAGTAGATCTTCTTCTCCAGCTTGCGGCCGGTCAGAACGGCCTTGCTGCAGTTGATGATGATGACATGATCGCCGCAGTCAACGTGGGGAACGAAGATGGGCTTGTGCTTACCGCGGAGCAGAACGGCAGCCTGAGCGGCAACGCGGCCGAGGGGCTTACCGGCAGCATCGAGAACATACCAGCTGCGCTCGATAGCTTCGGATTTGGGCATATAAGTGCTCATTGCTTTTTTCCTCCATAAGTATTGATCTTTTCAGTCGCAAGGCACATGATATCAAACCTCGCAGGCAAAGTCAAGCATAAAATCGCCATTTCCGCAGAAAAATCGGTGATATCTCTCTCACGCTCTCTCATGCTCCCTCATGCTCTCTCATGCTCCAAACGCAAATCACAGCTTGTGCGGTTCACAGTTCCCACCGCGGAATGAATTCTCCGGTGGAGGATCCGCGTTCCTGCATGAAACCTTCCAGATCCAGCTCTTCCATGCGCGCACACACCTTATCATATTCCCGTGCGGTTATCTTCCGGTCCAGCTCGGGATAGCGCGGATCGCTCACCACAGGCGTATACTGGCTCATGAGGCTGACCGGCACTCCCGGCAGTTCTTCCGCAACGCGCTCGAGGGCTGCTATGGAATTCTTCACATTGAGGGGCAGCACCAGATGACGGACGATCATGCCTTTTCTGAGCATACCGTCGCAGTCGCAGATATTCTCCGGCTGGCTGGCGCGCATGAGCCTGAGCGCCTTCATTGCCGTTTCGGGATAATCGGGGGCGGCACTGTATTTTTCCGCAGGCGCACTGAGGGCGTATTTGTAATCGGGCAGCCAGATGTCCACCCACGGCGCAAGCATTTCCACCGCTTCTTCCGTCTCATAGCCGCCGCTGTTCCACACTATGGGCACGGAAGGTCTGCGGACTTTCAGCGCGGCGATGATCTGAGGGATAAAATGGGTGCCGGTAACGAAATTGATATTGTGCACGCCCTGTTCTTCAAGGTCGGACATTATCCGCACAAGCTCCTGAGGCGATATCTCCCTGCCCACCGTTCCGCTGCGTGAGATATCGTGATTCTGGCAGAACACGCATCCGAGAGAACAGCCGCAGAAGAAGATGGTGCCCGAGCCCTTCGAGCCGCTTATGGGCGGTTCCTCCCACATATGCGGCGCTGCACGGGCGATGCGCATGGTGTCGGAGGCGCAGCAGAATCCGACTGAACCGCCGCTGCGTTCCGCGCCGCAGCCACGGGGGCACAGATTGCAGCCGCTCACTGTACGCCGCCTCCGTTCAGGGCATCCTGCACGGCAAGGAGAAGGATCTTGTCCGTTGGCTGGGTACCGATGCTGTCGTCACCCGTCTCCAGTGACTGGGCGGCAATGATCGCGTCGAACACCGTCAGGACGCGTTCTGTGTCGATGCCTGCATAGCTGTCCAGCGTGATGCTGATGATGTATCCGCCGGCAACGTCAACACTCACTGACGCCCCCATATCCGAGGCGGAATAGCTGCCGGTGTACAGACCGTCCGCTTTGTTGGAGGGCATGATGTCGCCGGTCTGCAGCTCCATCACCAGTCCGTCGTTGACGCGATCCACGAAGCTGCTGATGAGCATCACCGCCGCGATCAGTGACACCACTGCCACCGCCAGGACGTACACCCATCTGCCCACAGGCTTTCTTCTGATCTTTTCAGCGGCTTCCTCGCCGCTCTCTGTCGGCATTTCCACCGCGCCGGAACGCACGTCGTCGCTGTTGAAGCCAAAGATGCTGCTGTTTTTTTCGCTCATAACAAAACCTCTTTTTTCGTGACGCGCAGGTTGTCCGCCGCGCGAAAATATGTTATAATATAATGTGAATACGTATTTGTACGCACAAACGGTCGGATGACCGCAGAGTAACGGAGGTGACCCACTGATGGATATGAGCCGTATCGTAGACTGCCACAACCACAGCTGCCGCTCCTTTGACGGCGTGCCGTCGGTGATGTGGCTGGCACGGACCGCCGCCGAGCGCGGACTGGGCGGCATCGCCATAACCGATCACTGCGAGATAAACGTTCAGGGAAAGGAAAAGCTCTGGAGCTTCCGCCGCCTGCGCAAGTCGGCGCAGGAAGCCCTTCGCGCCCGTGAAAAGGGATTCAATGTGCTGTGCGGCGTGGAGCTGGGTCAGCCCACCTATCATCCCGAGACGGCAAAGCGAGTGCCGGACATCGCCGATTATGACATCGTGCTTGGGTCGATACATTATCTCCGTGACGGCAGGGATTTTTATTATCTGAAATATACCGACGGTTCGTGCGACCCTGCAAAGATATATGACCAGTATCTTGATGAGGTGCTGAGGATGGCGGAGGAGAGCGATTTCGACGTTCTTGCCCATCTTACCTATCCCCTGAGATACATATACGGACGGGATCGCGTGCAGCTGGACATGACCCGTTACGAGGAGAAATACACCCGGATACTCACCACGCTTGTTCAGCGCGGCAAGGCGCTGGAGATCAACACCTCCGGCACCCGGCGCGAAAACGGATTTCTGATGCCCGACACACGTCTGGTGAGGAAGTTCCGCGAGCTGGGCGGCAAGCATATCACTCTGGGCAGCGACACCCACAAGCCCGACCAGATAGCCGCAGGGCTGACGGAGGGAGCACGTCAGGCTCTCGCCGCCGGATTCACCGAGGCGGTGTATTTCCGCAACCGCCAGCCGGTGTCATACCGTCTGAACTGAAGCTATATCAATTGTATATCGGAATTATAGCACGTCCCAGTAAAAAAGCCAACTGTATTCAGCTTTTTCGATTCCTGCCCTCACGGGCACATTCTCAAGGAGACATCTATGGCATTCAACAAACGCAACGACCCTCGTTTCGACGAGTTTTTCGGCAAGGGCAATCGCAGCACTCCCGAGCCGGAGAGCTACGACATCAGCGATGATGTTTTTGCCTCCGACAACCGTGCGCCGGCAAAGCCCGGACGCAGATCGCGCTTCCGCTCCAACGCCGATGTTCAGTACGGTGAGCGTTCCTCATCAGGCACTCCGCAGCAGGCACGCAGTTCCGGTTCGGAGGAAAAGCCGAAATCACGGAAAGCTGCCGCGCTGCAGGATCGCGAGCCGAACTCAGGCAGCCGCAGCGATGCGGTGCGGCGCAGATTCTCCCCCGGATACGACGGCAGCAGAATCCATCAGCCTGAGGGACGCTTCCGCAAAAAGTCGGGGCAGGAAACTGCCGCTCAGCAGGATCCTGCCGGCAGACAGCGCAGCCGTTCCGTCCGACAGGACGCGTATGATCTTCAGTCCGTGAGCACTCCCGTGGAGACCTCCGCATCCTTTGAGTACGATTATGACGAGAATTACGACGAGGGATTCGTCTACGAGCGCAACATCGGACGCAAGGTGAAGAAAGCACTCCTGTACACCTTCGCTGCACTGATAATCCTGGTTCTTGTCGCTCTGGGCGCTTTCCTGCTGCGTCCGCAGGGCGGCGGTGAGTATTTCCGTCTCAACGGCTCTCTGCCTATGGTCAGCGGAATACAGCAGACCGATGCAGGCGAGAACAGCGCGTGGCTAGACTGGGAGCCCGTTGATGAAGTAGCCGGATATGAGATCCTGCGCTTTGACGACGTCACCGCTCAGTATGTCCACGTCAAGAACGCTTATCTGAGCTGGGCATATCTTTCCGGACTGGAAACCGGAAGCTCCGGAAAGTATATCATCCGTCCCTACTGCAAAAACGGCAGCGGCGTTTACACCGAGCTTGCGGCGGAGGAATTCACCGTCAAGACTCAGCCCGGTGACGCGGACACCCTGCGCCATCAGACCGCTACCCACGGTTCCGTCACCCTCGAGTGGGACGCCATCCCAGGCGCCGACGGCTATGAGATGGAACGCGACATGGGCGGATGGTCGGGCTACGAATACTGCGGAGAATCACCGAAGGCTCAGCACACCATCCTCGGGCTGGACGCTTCCTCCACCTACACTTTCCGTATGCGCCCCTACGCAGACATCGGCACCAAGCGGTGCTACGGCGGCTGGTCGGAGAAGATCGTTACCGCCACAAGCCCCATGCCCGTGCGCGAGCTGACGCAGGGAGACACCACCGACAGCGGATATCTGCTGAGCTGGACTGTCGCTTCGGAAGTGACCGGCTTTGAACTGTATCGCGCTGACCCCGACACCGGTGAAGCCACCGAGCTGCTCGGGCAGTGCGGCAATACCCATTATGAGATCTCCGGTCTTGAGTCGGTCAACTTTTCCAGCTATCGCGTCCGCGGATTCCTGCGCCACGACAGCGGAATCAGCTACGGCGAGTTCTCCGATATGATCACTGCCGTCACGCTGCCCACAAGGGTGAAAGGCATCGACCAGTATACCGCTGAGGACGGCACCTATACAATATCGTGGCAGCCCTCCGAGCGCAGCGAAGGCTACGAGATCTATGCCTACAGCTGCAGCCGCGGTGAATATGACCTGCTCGCCACCACATCGGAAAGCAGCTATTCCATCACCGACCTTGAGCAGTATGCCGAGCGGTACAAGGTCCGCGCGTACGTTTCCCTTGGTGACCTTGAGTTCTTCGGCGGCTATTCCGACGAGCTTGCCTGCCATCCGTATTATTACCTCAGCCGTAAGGTGACGGTGGACAAGGCGGTCACCACCATGCACACCGACGCAGGACCCGAGCACGAGCTTATTCAGGAGCTCAAGCGCGGCACAACCGTCCGTGTGTTCGGAGAGAAATCCGGCTCGGACGGCTCTCGCTGGTTCCGCGTGGAGCTGAAGGACGGTTCCACCGGATGGATCTCCCGTGAGGACGTAGTCATCACTAACAGCTGCAAGACCCTTGCCACAAGAGAATACACCAAGGACGAGCCTATCGTCATTTACCTCTCCCCCTCCCGTCAGGGCGGTAACCCGTACATCATCGGCAACACCACCGAAAAGGAGCAGATGGAGGCGGTCGCCGCGGTCACCCATCGTATCCTCAAGGAGGAATACAACTGCGTTGTGTACACCGCAAATCCCGATCTGGATCTGCGCGAACGGGCATTTGAGGCAAAGGAGCTCAAGGCTGACATTTACTTCGCCATACACTCCAACGCCACCGGCTCAGACGCGGTCCGCTACGGCGCAAGCAGCTATTACTGCGGTGCTTCCGGACGGAGCAAGAAGCTGGGACAGGCGGTTGTGGATGAGCTCAACGCCATCGCTCCTAAGAAGTGCAATCTCGACAAGCAGATGTACTCCGCGCTGCAGTCCTTCGGCGGAGTCGGATACGCCGAGGTGCGCGATCCTTACAATCTGGGCATGGTCTCTATTCTGGTTGAGACCGATTTCCACGACAACGAGCTGACCGCCCAGTGGATCATGGACAACCACGAGGCTATCGGTCGGGCACTTGCCAACGCGCTGGTGAGCACCTTTGAGATTGAAAAGAAGCAATAACCCCAAGGAGAAATACTTATGACCACAACCGGAATGATCTACGATTATCTCAACAGTCTTGCCCCCTTTGAGACACAGATGGGCTTTGACAACTCCGGACTGCTTATCGGTTCGGTACAGCGGCAGGTGGATCGGGTAATGGTGGCGCTGGACGCAAGTCTGCCCGCGGCTGTTCAGGCCGCCGAGCGGCATTGCCAGCTGCTCATCACCCACCATCCCGTCATCTTCCGTCCTGCCAAGTCCATATCCGGCGACGGTGCTGTGTATCGGCTGATCAGCGGCGGCGTTGATGTTATCTCCGCACACACGAATCTCGACATAGCCGAGGGCGGCGTCAACTCATGTCTCGCCGACGCGCTGGGATTTGCAGGCTTTGAGCGTCCCGAGTGGCTGGAGCTGGGTGTATGCGGAACGCTGGACAGGGCAACGAGCGCAGCCGAACTGGGTGAATATGTCGCAAAGAAGCTTGCCTGTGACGGCGTTCGCGTTGTGGACGGCGGAAAGCCCGTGCGCAGCGTGGCGCTCATCGGCGGCTCTGGCGGCAGCGAATGGAGCACTCTTGCAGATCATGTGGACGCACTGATAACAGGTGAGGCTCGCCACAACGAGATCATCGAGGCACGGGACGCAGGGTTCACGCTGATAATCGCCGGTCACTACGAGACCGAGTCGGTGGTTGTGGCTCCGCTGTGCAGGATGCTGAGCGAGCGTTTCCCCGAGGTGGAATTCATCTGCGCCGACGAGCCCAACCCCGTTACGGTGACAGGTCAGAGATAATAAACTCATGGAAAAACAATAAGACCGCGGAACACCGGCGCACGCCGACCGTTCCGCGGTCTTTGATTTTGTATGAGCTGTATCAGCCTCTGCCTGGGCCGCCAAAGCCGCCCGGACCGCCGCCGTGACCACCCGGGCCACCAGGACCGCCCGGACCGCCGCCAAAGCCGCCGAAGCCGCCACCGCCGCCGAAGCCGCCACCGCCGCCGAAGCCGCCACCGCCGCCATAGTTGGTGTTGATCTGAGAAACGGTGACATCGGATACCTCAACCGCATCGGAGAGGCTTCCGTCGGTATAGATGCCGTTCTGCGGCTGACCGCTGCAGCTGCCGCCTATCCACAGCTTGTACGTTTTGCCAACCT
>SVPO01000131.1 GCA_015065795.1 Oscillospiraceae bacterium
CATGAGCGGCAGCGCTGCCAAGGCTGTGCGCGTCAATCTGGTGATCGTTGCCTGCCTGTTTGTTGCCTGCATCGCCACCTCCTTTGCCGCCAGCGCCGTCAGCGACGGTGACGTGCCCGCTGCCACCTCTGCCTCCCAGAGCGCGGAGAGCGATGAGGAAGCCGAGCCTGCTCCCTCCTACGATCCCTCCAAGGGTCTGGGTATGCTGGCAGCCGCCATGGTAACCGGCATCTCCGGCATCGGCGGAGGTATCGCCGTTGCGGCAGGTGCCCCTGCAGCCATCGGAGCCACCAGCGAGGATCCCAAGGCGTTCGGTAAGGCGCTGATCTTCGTCGCTCTGGGCGAATCCATCGCCCTGTACGGTCTGGTCATCTCCATCATGATCCTCGGTAAATACTGATGAAATTCTTCCTCATAAGCGACAACGGCGACGCCCTGACCGGCCTGCGGCTGGCAGGCATCGAGGGGCAGTTTGCCCCCGACGAGGAATCCACTGCCGCCGCCATCGAGCGCGCAGTGGCAGACGAGACCATCGCCGTGGTGCTGATGACCGCCACGTCCTATCAGCGGGGCGGTCAGAGGGTGGAGCAGCTCAAGCAGAGCGGCACCCGTCCTCTCATCGTCACCATACCCGACCACACCGGCAAGGGCGGTTCGGGAGAAGCCATCGCCCGATACGTCCGCGAGGCGGTGGGCATCCGGATCTGATACCGCTGCTAGGCGGCGATCCATATTTCATACTTAGGAGTGCGTTATGCAGTCACAAGAGGAAAAACTGCGCCTTTTTCTTGAGGCGATAAACAGCTATGCCGAAAAGCAGCGGCTGACCATACTGCAGGACATGGAGCAGTACACCAGCGCCGAGCTGGACAAGGCGGAGGCAGAAGCCCTGCGCGAAGCCTACGTCCATATCAGCAGGGAGACCGCCGAGGTGCGCGCGTCCATCGTACGGGAGCTCTCTGCCCATGAGCTGCAGGCGCGGCGCAGGCTCTTTGAGCAGCGTGCCGCCATCGAGGACGAGGTCTTTGCCGAAGCGGAAAAGAGCCTGAAGGAGTACGCCGCAGGCGAACGATACGACGATTATCTCACCCGTGCTGCTCAGACCGCCGCCGCCAAGGCGGAGGGGCAGAGGGTCGTTGTGCGAGTGCGTCCTGCCGACGAGGGCAAGGCAGATCTGCTGAGCGGCCTTATCCCCGGCTGCGCGGTGGAGACCGACCCGTCCATTGTGATCGGCGGCTTTACGGCGGAGCTTACCCTTCGCGGCGCGATCATCGACATGACCCTTGATTCACGTCTCGCGGCGCAGCGTGAGGTTTTCCGCCGCACCTCGGGACTGACAATAGAGGAATGACAGCATGGAGCAGATAAACAAGATCGAAAGAATATACGGCGTCAACGGCCCCGTGGTCACCATCAAGGGCAGAACAAGCCTTGCCATGATGGAAATGGTCTACGTGGGCGAGCAGCGCCTTGCCGGCGAGGTCATCGGCATGGACAGCGACGCCACCACCATACAGGTCTATGAGGAGACCACCGGCCTTCGTCCCGGTGATCCGGTCTATTCCAGTGGCAGCAGAATGTCTGTGGTGCTGGGACCCGGACTGCTGGACAATATCTTTGACGGCATTGAGCGTCCCCTCAAGGAGATCGAAGCAAAGAGCGGTGCTTTCATCGAGCGCGGAGCCGATATGTTCCCTCTGGATGAGCAGCGCAAATGGCAGGTGACCCCCACCGTGAAGGTGGGCGACCGGCTGCAGCCCGGTCAGATCTACGCCACCTGTCCCGAGACCTCCGCCATCGAGCACCGCTGCCTCGTGCCCCCCGATGTGAGCGGCACCGTGGAGTGGGTTGCCTCAAAGGGCGACTACAAGGTCAACGCATCCATCGTGCGGCTCAGAACCGACAGCGGCGAGACGGTAAAGCTGACCCTGTGTCAGCGCTGGCCCATCCGCCTGCCCCGTCCGGTTGCCGAGCGCAAATACGCTAATATTCCGCTGATAACCGGTCAGAGGGTCATCGACACGCTGTTCCCCATCCCTAAGGGCGGAACGGCAGCGATCCCCGGCGGCTTCGGTACCGGCAAGACCATGACTCAGCACCAGCTGGCAAAATGGTGCGACGCCGACATCATCGTCTACATCGGCTGCGGCGAGCGCGGCAACGAGATGTGTCAGGTTCTGGAGGAATTCTCGGGACTGATCGACCCCAGAAGCGGCAGACCCATGACCGACCGCACCATGCTCATCGCCAACACCTCCAATATGCCTGTGGCTGCCCGTGAGGCATCCATCTACACCGGCATCACCATCGCCGAGTATTACCGCGACATGGGCTATCACGTCGCCATCATGGCGGACTCCACCTCCCGTTGGGCGGAAGCCCTGCGCGAGATCAGCGGTCGTCTGGAGGAGATGCCTGCCGAGGAGGGCTTCCCGGCATATCTGCCCTCCCGTCTTTCGGAATTCTACGAGCGCGCCGGTCTGGTCAGAGCCCTGTCCGGCAACGATGGCTCGGTGACCATCATCGGAGCCGTGTCCCCTCAGGGCTCCGACTTTTCCGAGCCGGTCACCCAGAACACCAAGCGCTTCACACGCTGCTTCTGGGCGCTGGATAAATCCCTGGCATACTCAAGACACTATCCTGCCATCAACTGGCTCAATTCCTACAGCGAATACGCCGGCGATCTGGAAAAGTGGTACCACGACAACGCAGGCCCCGACTTCATGTCCCAGCGCGCACAGCTGGCATCTCTGCTTCAGGAGGAAGCGCGGCTCATGGAGATCGTCAAGCTCATCGGTGCCGATGTGCTGCCTGACGACCAGAAGCTGATAATCGAGACCGCCAGAGTGATCCGCGTGGGCTTCCTGCAGCAGAACGCCTTCCACAAGGACGACACCTACGTCCCCATGGAAAAGCAGCTGGGAATGCTCCGCGCCATCCTCAATCTCCATCAGCGCTCCGCCGCGGTCATCGCCCGTGGAGTGCCGCTGTCACGCATTGTCGCAACAGGACTGTTCGACAAGGTGACACGAATGAAATACGATATACCGAACGATAAGCTTACTTTGCTGGATGATTATATCAGGGAGACCGACAGCGTCCTGTCCTCACTGACTGTCTGACGCTGATCAAAGAAAGGGAACGATACAAATGAATAACAACACAAACAACGAGCAGGAGCTTCGGCTGGAGGGCGCGCCCGTCTGCCCGGAGGAGGAAGAACACGTCTGCGCGCCCGAACAGGACGCTCAGACCGCAGACAGTGCGGAGGCATCCTACGCCGAGGGGCTGACCGTGGCTCAGGCGCTCAGCAACATCGGTGCCGAGGTCGAGGCGCTGGAGCGTGCCGCGCGGATATTCAGCGGCGGCTCCGCCGAGAATAACGCTGCCGCAAGCCCCGATGCGAAGGCGGAAGCCCCCGATTGTCCCGAGGTGAAAACCAGCGAGCCCGACTGCCCCGAGGACGACTACAGTTCCATCGAGCGTGTCTTTGCCAGCCGTCCTCCCAGAGAGAATCCCGAACCGGAGCGACTGGTGTTCAACAGCTCACAGGACAATGCCGCCGTCACTGTCAGCGGCGATGAAGACCTGCTCAGATGGCTGGTCAACGGCATTTCCGACGGAAGCGTCACCGTTGACGGCAGTGAGCCCGAGGCAGAGCCCGAACCCGAATCCGCGGAGGGTGGACGGGGCAAGGTATTCTCAACCTTCCTGTGTCTGCTTGCCAGCCTGCTGGTGCTGGGCGGCGTAGCCTACTACATCCTGTGCGCCCACGGGCTGCGCGCCATCGTCTCCATCGATGAGGTGGAGGTCAACGCCAACGTGTACAGCATGACCTACTCCGGCAGCTACGGTCTTGACGACCTCATCGAACAGGGCGGTGTCTCCACCGACGGTGAGCTGATGGAGTTTCTCAGCGGACAGTATTTCTTCGGGCTGATGGATATGCCCGACGTCGTCAGCGGCCCCTCGGGCAGCAGCGACGGTGTGCTTTCCGTGCTCAACTCCGACTGCGAAAACAGCCGCGCGCTGACCGGACGCAGTCACAGCTGCCAGAGCCAGACCATGACCATGATAGTGTCCACCCGTCGGAGCGACGGCAGAGAAACAGTCACCACTGTGGACATCGGCCGCCTTGGCTATACTCCATATGACCGACCGGGTCTGTTCAACGGCTATGCCGCGCTGGCGTCGGTCTATCTGCCGCTGGACGGCATGAACGACCACGGTCTGTGCGTGACGGCGGTGGAGCTGCCCGGCGATCCCCGGCCGGTCACGGATACCGTGCGTCCCGATCTCACCGTTACCGCAGCGGTCAGAATGCTGCTGGACTCCACCACTACAGTGGAGGAGGCGGTGGAGATGCTGGGCAGATTTGACATCTATCCCTCCTTTGGCTGCGACTATCATCTGCTCATCAGCGACCGCGAGGGCAGCACCGCAGCCATAGAGTGGTACGACGGACAGATGTACCGGGTAAACATCCCCTACATATCCAACGAGCGCGTATACAGCCCCGACGGATTAACCGGCGCTGCGGGCTTTGATACGGAGACCGGCAGGATAATGACTCTGCTTGCCGGCAGCTACTCCCAATATGACGGACACATGACCACAGAGCAGATACTCGGCGTCATCGGCCGTGCCGCCACCCGCGCCGGCGGCTGGGGTGTGGTCTACGATTCCTATACCGACACCGCATACTTCCGGTTTGAGGGCGAAACGGAGAAACAGGTCACCGTCTCCATGAGTCCGGCATAAGAACCGCAAATATATCCTCACCACGAAACGAGGCTCATCAGCATGATCTATGAATACAAAGGCGTAAAGGAAATCAACGGCTCCCTTATCGTGCTCGATAATGTGGAAGCACCCTCCTATGAGGAGGTAGTGGAGATCCGTCTGGAGGGCGGATCTGTCCGCCACGGACGCATCGTCGCCATCGAGGGCAGCCGCGCAGTGATACAGGTTTTTGAGGGCACCTCCGGCATTTCGCTGGTCAACACCCGGACCCGTCTGCTGGGCAAGCCTCTGGAGCTGCCCCTGTCGGGTGAGCTGCTGGGACGTGTGTTCAGCGGCTCGGGCGAGCCCATCGACGGACTGGGCGGCGTGTACGCCGAAACCACCGCCAACATCAACGGCACCCCCATCAACCCCGTCTCCCGTATCTATCCGCGCAACTATATCTGCACGGGCGTGTCCTCCATCGACACCCTCATGACCCTCATCCGCGGTCAGAAGCTGCCCATCTTCAGCGGCTCGGGCATGAAGCACAACGAGCTTGCGGTGCAGATCGTCAATCAGGCGCAGATCTC
>SVPO01000132.1 GCA_015065795.1 Oscillospiraceae bacterium
GGAGACGGGCATTCTCGTCTCCTGCTCCGACTACCATATCTTCAACAAGATGGGTCTGACCCGAGGTCAGGCGATGGATAAATATCTGGGCATCGTCAAGGAGGCCATCGACGCCGGTCTGCGTCCCCGCTGCCACTTTGAGGATATCACCCGTGCCGACTTCTACGGCTTTGTTGTGCCCTTTGCCTCGGCGCTGATGCGTCTTTCCGAGGAGAGCGGCGTGCCCGTCAAGATCCGCGCCTGCGACACCATGGGCTACGGCGTGCCCTATCCCGGCGTTGCCCTGCCCCGAAGCGTCTCCGGCATCATCTACGGTCTGCAGCACTATTCCGGCGTGCCCTGCGAGATGATCGAGTGGCACGGTCACAACGACTTCTACAAGGGCGTTGTCAACGCGTCCGTGGCATGGCTGTACGGCGCGCAGGCGGTCAACTGCTCCCTGCTGGGCATCGGCGAGCGCACCGGCAACGTGCCTCTGGAGGCAATGGTCTTTGAATACGCCTCCCTCAAGGGCACCCTCAACGGCATGGACACCCTTGCCATCACCGAGCTTGCCGAGTACATCTCCAAGGAGACCAACTACGACATTCCGCCCATGACTCCCTTTGTGGGCGAGCACTTCAACGTCACCCGTGCCGGCATCCACGCCGACGGCATGATGAAGGATCAGGAGATCTACAATATCTTCGACACCGAGCGTCTGCTGGGCCGTGCTCCCGGTGTGGCTGTGAGCAACGTATCCGGTCTTGCCGGTGTTGCCTACTGGATCAACGCCCACTACCGCCTCAAGGGCGACAGGATGGTCTCCAAGAAGGATGACGTGGTTCTGGAGATGCAGAAGTGGATCGAGGAGCAGTACGCCGCCGGTCGTCAGACTCTCATCAGCGACGATGAGCTGGAGGTGCTGTACACCTCCATCACAGGAGAGAAAAAATGAGCGGAGAAAGAAGCGGAGGCTCCCTGCGCGCTGTAGTGTTCGAAAGCCTGGAGCGCGCCATTATCGACGGTGAATTTCAGCCGGGAGACAGCCTGAGCGAGATCATGCTCAGCGAGAAGTACGGCGTGAGCCGCACTCCCGTACGCGAGGCTCTGCGTCAGCTGGAGCTGGAGGGACTGGTGCGTCTGGTGCCCAACAAGGGCGCGACGGTGGTGGGTGTTTCCGAAAAGGACATCGACGACATCTACGCCGTGCGCATCCGCATCGAGGGTCTGGCAGCACGTCTGTGCGCCGAAAACGCCACCGACGAGGAGGTGCAGGCGCTGGAGCGTCTGGCGGATCTGCAGGAGTTCTATCTCCTCAAGGGCAAGCCCGAGCAGCTCTGGCAGCTGGACGGCGAGTTCCACAACACCATCTTCGACGCCTCGCGCAACCGTCCGCTCAAGTCCATGCTTTCCAGCTTTCACAGCTACGTCAGCCGCGCCCGCAGCAATTCCATGCGCTCGGCGGAGCGAGCCGGTCAGTCGGTGGAGGAGCACCGAGCCATACTCAGCGCCATTGCCGCCCACGACGGCGACCGCGCCGAGCAGCTCATGACCGCCCACATAATCGCCGCCCGAAGCAATATCTCCTCGGGCAGCGCAAATGAATAAAAGCAATCGCCCCCACGCACGGCTGTCCATGCGTGGGGGCGCTGCATTTATCGAAGGTTATCAGTCCTTGGGATTGCCGGTAATGGTCAGCAGGTCATAGAGGGCGCGCGCGCCTGCCTCGTCCTGCAGGGTGGCAAGAACAATGCCGGTGTCGGAATTGTCCACCATGAAAAGAATGTAGGTCTCACGGCCGAGCTCGCCGTCCTGCTGGAAGATACAGAAATCCTCGCCGGACTCGAGAACGTCTTTGGTCAGAGCTGTGTCCATGTAATCGCCGAACATTTCCTCAGTGAGGAACGCGCCGTACATGGGATCCTTACCCTCCTCGACAACCGTGAACTGTCCGTCGTTCTGCTCGAGCTTGTGACCGTTGGTGGTGTCCAGCTTTACCTTGATGCGATCACCGTTCTCAATGTTGAAGGTGTAGGAGAAGCTGGTGGAGCAGGCGGTAAGGAACAGGCAGAAGCAAAGGGCGATGGAAACTACGGAGATGATCTTTTTCATTTGTTTTCCTCCTTGAATAATGTCTCATTGATTTACAGTTGCGGACGGGCAGTGACCTGTCACGCGGGGGTAAAGGTCAGCTCGCTGCCGTTGAAGTCGAGAATATACATCTCGTCAGGGTGTTTTGCGTCGGAGCTGAAGCCCAGCAGACGGAACACCTCGAAGCCGTTGGAGTTGCAGAAAATGATGCAGCCGTTCGGATGGTCGATATACATTTTGACGATCTCGGGGAAGTAATCCTTGGGGAGGTTGTGCTCCACGAAAGGCTCGCCGTACCCGAGGTCGGGATCAAAATCGGGGCGGATATAATAATCGCCGCACTTCCAGCTGCTGCCGAAGAAGCGAACCATATCCATTACGGTGTGGGAAAGGAAATCGGCGGCGTCCTCTCTGCCGACAAAATCAGGGGTATCGGCGTAAACAAGCAGCCGATCCATAAAGGCTTCCGGTTCCTCTCCGGTGCGCCACGTTATGGTAGCAGGGGTACAGCTGTCGGGGTCGGAGAATGTGCTGCTGTAGTGGCACAGATCGTGATACAGCTCCAGCACGGGATCGTCGTAGGAATACCTGTCGGGAAGGGCGGCATACGCCATGTTGTAATCTCCGGCGCGGTATAGGGCGATACCCTCCTGCAGCTTGGCTTCATACTCCGCCTGCAGCTGCTGTTCTTCCATCTCGTCGATGCGATTGGATTCGCCGATCTCATCCAGAATAATCTCGGCGTAGCAGGTGCTGTCCTCGCTGCCCTCGGCGAGCATCTGATCGGCACAGGCGATGATGTACTCGCGGTTGGCTTCGTCGTTGGTATCCATATGATAGCGGACGACGTAATATATCTCGTCATAATAGCCACGGTCCATCGCCCATTGGGCGTATTGGCGCAGGTGGTGCTCGGCTTTTTCCGCCGAATCCTCATAACCGCGGATGGCGTTGTATTTCAGATAGGCGCTGAAATTCCATCCGGCTTCGCCAAGCTCGGCTGCCTGCAGGTAGATCGTTTCAACACTTATATCGGCGGCAGGGGATACAGCGGTCGGCGGCTCATAGGAGCAGCCGGACAGAAAAAGCAGAGCGGCTCCGAGACAGAGCAGCTTTTTCAGCATAATACCTGCGGTTGTTTTCTTCATAATGTCAATGATCTCCCTGACTCTCTGATTTTCAAAAACCGCGCCGCCGCGGCGAAATCCGAAGGGCGGCGCGGCTGTTCATGCATCAGTCTTCGCTGGAGACGTTATGGAATACGTATTCCTTGTCCTCGTTGTCGGTGACGTACATCTCGGCAGGGTGCAGAGTGTCGTAGGAATCAAAGCCGGTAACGGCAAACCAGAACTCGTCGTTCTTGTCGGTGAAGAAGAAAAGGTAATTCTCGTCGCAGGCGTACCAGGGGGCACCGTCGGGAGTGTACCAGGACACATCGTAGTAGATGGTGAGCTCCTCGAGGTCGGCGTCCAGAGAATCGCCGTTGTCAGCTTCCCAGTCAGCGCCGAAGAAGCGGAGAACGAAGAATTCGGGATCCTCCATCGCTTCCTTGGCATCGGGATTCTCGTTTGTGTACTTGGCGATGATATCCATGATGGCGCGCAGACGCTCCATCTCGGCACCCTGTTCTCTCAGATGACCCAGCTCGGCAAGGATACGATAGAGAGCGGCGTGGGGATGCAGCTCGGCGTATTCCTCCGCCAGCTTGGCGCACTCCTCGAACTTGTCGCTGCGATAAAGCTCGGAAGCCAGATTCATTGCGCATCTGACTCTGCGGCTGTCGCTGTCCTTGTAGCCTTCCAGCAGCTCAAAGACCTCGATGGCGTCCTCATACTCTCTGGCTGCCTCAAGCTCACAGGCGTTGAGATAGAAACATTCGGTGTAGAGCTCTTTGCTGTCCTTGTAGCTGCCCAGGTCGTCGAAATTCTCGGCAGCGGAGATGTGATCGCCGTCCTCAAGCTGCTTGTTGGCAAGACGATAGAGACATTCCTTTGCCATCTCGGCGCTGTTGCTGTAGCTGCCCAGCTCAAGGAACTGATCGCGGGCAACGAGATAATTGCCTGCCTCAAGGGTCATCTCAGCCATGCGGTAGTCACATTCCTTGACCTTATCGGCATAGCTGGAAAGGAAACTCAGAGGCTCGTAAGCTGCACGGGCTTCCATGTACTTGCCTGCTTCAAACAGCTCGTCGGCGTTGCCGGCCTTCATGGCGAAGAAGCCGAAGATTCCGCCGGCGGCAAGCAGCAGCACGCCGATGATGCACACCGGGATCAGCCACAGCTTGCGCTTCTTTTTGGGCTGCTCGGGGGCGGGGGTGGGAGCAGGAGCGGCGTTGGGGATGGGAGCCGCCGCGAAGGCAGGTGTTTCGTTAGCGGCAGGCGCTGTATTGAGGACAGGGGCCTCGGGGGCAGGAACGGGCGCTGCGTTGAAAACGGGAACGGTCGCGTTCTCTGCAGGGTTAACGGGCGTATTGTTCATACTTGTTACCTCCGTACATGCTCAGTTTATCAGTGGAAAGCGATAATATCAGTATACAACCGATTGAACGAATTTACAATCGTTTTGTGCAAAATATTGACAAAATACGGAAAAACCGCCCATCCCTTTCGGGACGGGCGGCATAAACCGGGGGGATTAATTATCAGTTGTTGTCAACATCGGGGACATAGTCGGCGTCGGGAATGTCATCGGCACCTGCACCGGGAGCACCTGCGCCGGGGCCGCCCTGGCCGTAGAGGATCTCGCTGAGCTTGTACATCTCCTGCTCCAGATCCTTGGTCTTTGCCTTAACCTCGTCGATGGAACCGGTGTCCTTGATGGAACGCAGGGCGTTGATCTTGTCCTGGATGGTGGACTTCTGTCCGCCGTTAACCTTATCGCCCAGATCGTCCAGCAGCTTTTCGGTGGAGTAGACCATCTGATCGGCTGCGTTGCGGGCGTCAACTTCCTCGCGGCGCTTGGCGTCCTCAGCGGCGTACATCTCGGCGTCGCGGACAGCCTTCTCGATCTCGGACTTATCCATGGAGGTGGAGGAGGTGATGGTGATGTGCTGCTCGCGGCCGGTTGCCTTGTCCTTGGCGGAAACGGAAACGATGCCGTTGGCGTCGATGTCGAAGGTTACCTCGATCTGAGGAATACCGCGGCGTGCGGGGGCGATGCCGTCCAGATGGAACACGCCCAGCAGCTTGTTGTCACGGGAGAACTCACGCTCACCCTGCAGGACCTTGACCTCAACG
>SVPO01000133.1 GCA_015065795.1 Oscillospiraceae bacterium
GCACGGGTATCCGTCAGCTGATAATCGCATCCGGCGCGGACGCGTCACGACTGACCGCCACCGACATTGCTTTCTCCCTTGCGCCGCGCATCAATTCCGCCGGACGTCTGGGCAAGCCCGACCGCGCGGTGCAGCTGATGCTCTCCTCAAACAGCGACGAGTGCAGAGAGCTTGCCGAGTGGCTCAACGAAGAAAACACACGCCGCCACGCCTGCGAAAGGGATATCTCCCGTCAGGCATGGGCAGCCATCGAGCACGACCCGTCCATCGCCGATGAGCCCGTTGTAATCATCAGCGGCGATGGCTGGAACAGCGGCGTTATCGGAATCTTTGCCGCCCGTCTTGCCGAGCGCATGGGTAAACCGTCCATCGTGCTGGCGATCGAGGGTGATATCGCCCGTGGCTCCTGCCGCGGCCCCGAGGGATTCTCCTTCCATCGGGCACTGTGCGAATGTGCCGACCTGCTGACTGTTTTCGGCGGTCACAGTCAGGCAGCAGGATTCACCATCGAAACCGACAAGATCGATCTTTTCCGCCGCCGCATAAACGACTACGCGGCGACGGTGGATATCCCCGTGCCGCAGCTCATGACCGACTGCGAGCTGCCGGTGAGCTACGTCAATCTGACGCTGGCTTCCGGTCTTGCTCCGCTGGAGCCCTTCGGCACAGGCAACCCTTCTCCGCTGGTCACCATCAGGGGCGCTCAGCTGCGTGACGTGCGCGCAGTGGGCGGAGGAGGTCATCAGCGGCTGACCCTGTCCGACGGCAGAGGACAGCTGACCGCCATGCTGTTCGGCGTGGACACCTCGAGCTTCCGAATGAAGCCGGGGGACACCGTGGACTGCGTGGTTACCGTGGGCGCGAAAACCTTCCGCGGAGTCACCTCGGTGGACGCCGTGGTGCGCGATATACGCCTCAGCTCCACCGACTGCGAGGATATCATCCGCGGCGAGCGGCTCTTTGAGCGTCTGCGCTCGGAGCAGCCCCTTGAACGCGATGAAGCGGAGCAGCTGCACCCTTCCCGTGACGACACCGCAGCTGTCTACCGTTACATACGGGCAAGCGCAGGACTTGACGAGCCGGAGACCATCTGCGCGCGTCTGGGCACGCTGTCCTACGCAAAGGTGCGCACCGCAATAGAGGTGCTTCGCGAGTGCGGACTTGTATCCACGAGGATAGTCGGCGGACGCAGGCTGGTTTCCGCCGTGCCGTCCCCCATAGGCTGCGAGCTTGAGCGCAGCCCGATGATGAAGCGTCTTATTTCGCTGAAGGGCGAATGACATATACTTATATACTGAAGAAGAATATAGCTTGAGAGAGACGAAAAGGAGTTGAGGATATGTCTGCTTACGCCAATTACGACGAACTGGTAATGGCCATACACAACAGCGGCAGAGACTACGATATGAAAACAATTGAGCAGGCATATCTGCTTGCCAACGAGGCACACGGCGATCAGGTGCGCAAGTCGGGCGAACCCTACATCGTTCACCCGATATCCGTGGCGCTCATCCTCGTTGAGCTGGGAATGGACAGCGAGTGCATCATCACCGCGCTGCTGCACGACGTTGTCGAGGACACCGACATTGAGCTCTCATTTATCGAAGAAAAGTTCGGCAGGACCATCGCCGAGCTGGTGGACGGCGTGACCAAGCTGCGCAAGCTTGCCTTTGCCAGCAAGGAGGAGCATCAGGCGGAGAATCTGCGCAAGATGCTCATCGCCATGAACCGCGACATCCGCGTTATCATCATCAAGCTCGCCGACCGTCTGAACAACGTGCGCACGCTGAACGCTCTCAACGAGCAGAAGCGCCGCGACATCGCCAAGGAGACCATGGAGGTTTACGCCCCCATCGCTCACCGTCTGGGTATCCGCGCCGTCAAGGAGGAGCTGGAGGACATCTCCCTGCGCTACCTTGACCCCATCGGCTACCAGACCATCACCGACCAGCTGGCGGCTCAGCAGGACAACCGTGAGGCGTTCCTTGCCATCATCAAGGGTTCCATCTCCAGCGCCATCCACAAGGAGATGCCCCACGCCACCATCGACGGACGAATCAAGTCCGTCCACGGCATATACAAGAAAATGTATGTGCAGAACAAGGAATTTTCCGATATCTACGACGTTTACGCCGTGCGCATCATCGTCGATTCCCTTGCCGAGTGCTACGCCGCGCTGGGCATAATCCACTCCATGTTCGTGCCTATACCCAACCGTTTCAAGGACTACATCACCATGCCCAAGCCCAACGGCTACAAGTCCCTGCACACAACGGTTATCCGCACCCAGGATCATTCCGAGGGGCGTTCCGTGCCTTTTGAGGTGCAGATCCGCACCGCCGATATGCACAAGACCGCCGAGTTCGGCATCGCCGCCCACTGGAAGTACAAAACCGGCGTGCACGGCGCGGACAACATGGACGAACGCCTTCAGTGGATCCGTCAGATGCTGGAAAATCAGGGCGACGCAGGCGACCCCACCGAGCTCATGCAGCAGATCAAGACCGACATCACCCCTGAGGAGGTTTACGTATTCACTCCCCGCGGTGACGTCAAGATCCTGCCCAACGGCGCCACGGTCATCGACTTTGCCTACGCTATCCACAGCCAGGTCGGTCACCGTATGTTCGGCGCCAAGGTCAACGGCAAGATCGTCCCCTTTACCAGCAAGGTAAAGACCGGCGACATCGTTGAGATCCAGACCACCAAGGAGATCACCACCGGCCCGCGCCGCGACTGGCTCAAGATCGTGCGCACCGGCGAAGCCAAGAGCAAGATCCGTTCCTGGTTCAAGAACGAGCGCCGCGACGAGAACATCGTAAACGGCAAGGAGGACGTCGCCAGAGAGTTCAAGCGCAACGGCATCAAGCTGACCGCCGAAAACGAGGAAGCCTTCATGTCGGATATCGTGCGCAAGGCTCACATGGACACCCTTGACGATTTCTACGCGGCTGTGGGCTACGGCGGCATAACCCTTTCCCGTATCATGCAGCGTATCCGCGACGATTACAACCGCATGATGGCGCAGGCAAACACTCCTGCCCAGGGCGAGATCATCGCTCCCGAGCACAAGGAGCGCACCTCCTCCGAGGGCGTTGTGGTGGAGGGCATCGAGAACTGTCTTATCAAGATGTCCAAGTGCTGCAGTCCGCTGCCCGGCGACGAGATCATCGGATACATCACCCGGGGCTACGGCGTATCCATCCACAAGCGCAGCTGTACCAACGTACCGGAGGATATCGAATCCCACGACGAGCCTCAGCGCTGGGTCAAGGCACACTGGGCGGAGAGCATCTCCGTGCGCGATTTCAAATCCACGCTGCGTATGTACTGCAACGACCGCAAGGGTCTGCTGGCGGACATCACCGTACAGCTTTCCAATATGCACATCAGCATCCAGCAGATGAACTCCCGTCAGACCAAGGACGGTCACGCTGTCATCAGCACCACCATCACCGTCAACGGCAAGGAGCATCTTGAATCCATCATCGCAAAAATGAGCCGCATCGCCGGCGTGATAAGCATAGAACGCACCGCCGGATGATTTCCGGCTGAAAGGAAAAACAATGAGAGCAGTTATCCAGCGCGTCACCCACGCTTCGGTGACCATTGACGGCGTCGAACGCTCCCGTATCGGTCTTGGCTATCTCGTGCTGCTGGGCATCCACGAGAATGACACCGCCGCTCAGGCAGAGCTGCTGGCCAAAAAGATCGCCGGACTGCGTGTCATGGAGGACGAGAGCGGCAAGATGAACCGCTCCCTTGCCGACGTGGACGGTGAGATCCTGCTGGTATCCCAGTTCACCCTCTACGGTGACTGCAGCCACGGCAACCGCCCCAGCTTTATCACTGCCGCCCGTCCCGAGACCGCCATTCCTCTGTACGAGTATATGATAAAGCTCCTGGGCGAAAAGACCGGCAAGGAGGTCAAGACCGGCGAGTTCGGAGCCGACATGAAGGTGGAGCTGCTCAACGACGGTCCGGTGACCATTCTGATGGACACCGATCTGATGTAACAGGAGAAAGAATATGAGAATCAGCAACTACGTCTGCGGTCCGCTGGGCGTCAACACATACATCCTTCAGGACGAGGGTACCGGCAAGGCGGTCATCATCGACGCCGCCGAGCTTATCGACGAGATGAAGGAGCACATCGACCGCATAGGCAAGGAGAATATCGTTGCCATTCTGCTCACCCACTGCCATTTTGACCACACCATGGGTGCCGCCGATCTGCGCGACTACACCGGCGCTCCGGTGATGATCCACCTCCTTGAAGAAAACCGGGTGGATGATCCTCAGTACAACGGCGTGAAGTATTTCATGATGGCCCGCGATACTGTGTTTCCCAAGCCGGACAAGGTTTTCCGCGACGGCGACGAGATCGAGGTGGGCGACACTGTGCTGAAGGTGATGCACACTGCCGGTCATTCCCCCGGAAGCTGCTGCTTCGTCGCGGAGGATGTCATCTTTTCCGGAGACACCCTGTTCCAGTGCAGCGTAGGGCGCACCGATCTGCCCGGCGGCAACAGCCGTCATCTGCGCGAGTCGCTGTCAAAGCTGATGGCGCTCGATGGTGATTACAAAGTATACCCCGGTCACGATTCCCCCACCGCGCTGAGCTACGAGCGCCGGAATAATCCTTTTGTGGAGTAACACGGTCAGACTATGACGATATTTATCAATGGACACGATTTCCGCGTGGAGCTGGAGAGGGTGTGCCGCCTGTTTTTCCCCGACGAGAAGATACGCTTCGTCGAGGACGGAGAGGCACACGACGCTCTGCACACGCAGATTATCCTCGACGAAACCGACACCGCAGGCGCGGCGTTTATCATAACCGACGAAAGCGGCAGCGTCCGCCGTTACGACGCTCAGAGGGTCATGCCCGAGGGGCTCGACGAGATGGACCGCAATCTGGTGCTTGCCGATGTGCTTTTCTCCACTCTGGTGGAGGCAACCGGCTACAAGCCGCCCTGGGGCGTGCTCACCGGCGTGCGTCCGGTCAAGCTGCTGCGTATGCTGCACGAGACTATCGGCGTGGAGAAGGCAAAGGAGCGCATGATCGATCTGTTCCATTGTTCGCCGGAGAAATATCAGCTGTGCGCCGAGACCATGCGCTACGAGCAGCCCATTCTTGACTGCTCCGACGCAAAATCCTTCAGCCTGTATATCTCCATACCCTTCTGC
>SVPO01000006.1 GCA_015065795.1 Oscillospiraceae bacterium
TTTCGACGAAGACGACGATTTCGACGAAGACGACGATTTCGACGAAGACGACGATTTCGACGAAGACGACGATTTCGACGAAGACGACGATTTCGACGAGGATGACGATTCCGACGAGGACGATGATTCCGACGAGGACGACGACTACGACGAGGACGACGATTCCGACGAGGATGACGACTACGACGAGGACGATGACTACGACGAGGACGATGACTACGACGAGGACGATGACTACGACGAGGACGATGACTACGACGAAGACGACGATTCCGACGAGGACGACGACTACGACGAGGACGACGGCGATATCGTCATAGGCGGAGACGCCGAGGAGCCCGAGGTCGAGGAGGAAATTCCCGTTCAGCCTGCTGCGGAGGAGAAAAAGCCTCAGAAATCTCAGCAGCCGCAGAAGGCTCCTCAGAAAAAGGCTCAGCCTCAGAAGAACAGCAATCCCTCTCTGCCGGTACCGGTCATCGGTCCCCGTGACCTTGACAAGGTCCGTGCAGCCAAAGCGGACGCAAAACAGCGTCTTGCCGACGCCAGCCTCAATTCCGACGACGAGGACTTCCAGAAGCATCTGCTGGTCTCCGCTTCGCCCCATCTCCACTGCGGCGAGACCACCAGGATCGTCATGCAGGACGTGGTCATCGCCCTGCTGCCGGCTCTGGTCGTATCCTTTATCTATTACGGATGGCGCGCTCTGATGCTCACCGCCGTGTGCGTGCTGAGCTGCGTGCTGGCTGAGTATTTCAGCCGCCGCGTCATGAAGCGCACTCAGACCATTTCCGACTTCTCGGCAGTGGTGACCGGCATACTGCTTGCCTTCTGCCTGCCTGCTGAGATCAATCCTCTGTTTGCCGTGTTCGGCAGCATCGTTGCCATTGTTGTGGTCAAGCAGATGTTCGGCGGAATCGGCAGCAACTTTGCCAATCCTGCCGCCACCGCCCGTATCGTGCTGATGCTCAGCTTCCCGGCGGCAATGACCACCTTCAGCCAGCCCTTCGGATGGATGGGCAGCAGCCTTGACACCGTCTCCTCAGCCACTCCGCTGGTCGACCCGGAGAGCTACTCCGCCATCGACCTGCTGCTGGGCGTGCACGGCGGCTCCATGGGCGAGACCTGCTCCATCGCGCTGCTGCTGGGTGGTGCCTATCTGATGCTCCGCAAGGTCATCAGCTGGCATATCCCCGTGACATTCATCGCAACCGCCGCGGTGCTGTCCCTTGTGTTCGGTCTGGATCCCGTCGCTCAGATCTGCTCCGGCGGTCTGCTGCTGGGTGCCTTCTTCATGGCGACCGACTACGTCACCAGCCCCGTCAACAAGCGCGGACAGCTGGTGTTCGGCATCGGCTGCGGTCTGCTGACCATGCTCATCCGCCGCTTCGGTGCCATGGCAGAGGGTGTATCCTTCGCCATCCTTCTTATGAACATTCTCACGCCGCACATTGAGCGGCTGACCACTCCCAGACCTTTCGGAGAGGAGGGTGAGCAGGCATGAGCAAGAAAAACACCGCACCGGCAAAGAGACCGGCAGCAAAGAAGCCTGCGGCAAAGAGTCAGCAGACTGCGGCAAGCAAGCTGGATGTAAAGGAGATCGTCAAGGTCGCAGGTATCCTCACCGCCATCTGCGTGGTTATCTCCGCACTGCTGGCAGGTGCCAACCTCCTGACCAAGGAACGTATCGCCCAGATCGCTCTGGAAAACGAGTATGCCGCCTGCGAGACCGTGTTCCCCTCCGCAGGTCGTGAGCTTGAGTTTACATCCTTTGCCGAGATCGCATCCGGAAGCGACGTGTCCGGCTATCTCGCCACCGACGATGGCAAAGCCGTGGGCTGCGTCATCATCACTTCCGCCAAGGGCTACGGCGGCGACGTTCAGGTCATGGTCGGCTTTGACATGAACAGGACCGTCACCGGCGTGTCCGTCCTTTCCCATTCCGAAACCCCGGGTCTGGGCGCAAACGCGGCTAATCCCGGCTTCCTTGACCAGTTTGTCAGCTCTGCCGATGCCGGCAGTCTGGCGGTAGCCAAGGACGGCGGCACGATCGATGCCGTCACCGCCGCCACCATCAGCTCCCGCGCGGTCACCAAAGCGGTCAATATGGCTGCCGAACAGTTCGAGCAGCTCATGGCAGCCGGACAGCTCCGTCTGCCCGATGCCGCTCCCGTCGTCAGTGTGGGCGACGTCTCCGCCAGCGATGCTTCCGGCAGCGACGTTACCCCCAGCGACGCAGAAAATCAGCAAGGAGGTGCGCAGTAATGAGCGAGAACATGGAAAAAGCCTGTGAATGTACCGAAAAGCAGTCAGGCGGCTCGGTCATTCTCAGCGCCTTCAGGAACGGTATCCTTACCGAAAACCCGGTGCTCCGTCTGGTGCTGGGCACCTGCCCTACTCTGGCGGTCACCACCTCCGCCAGCAACGCCATCGGTATGGGCGTTGCCGCCACGCTGGTGCTCATCTGCTCCAACATGGCAATATCCGCCCTGCGCAAGGTCATTCCCGACAAGGTGCGCATCCCGGCGTACATCACCATCATCGCCGGCTTCGTCACCATCGTGCAGATGCTGGTCAAGGCTTTTGCCCCCGGCATCGACAAGTCCCTGGGCATCTTCCTGCCCCTGATCGTTGTCAACTGCATCATCCTCGGTCGTGCCGAGATGTTCGCCAGCAAGAACAACGTGGCTCTGTCCGCTCTGGACGGTCTGACCATGGGTATCGGCTTTACCGCCGCGCTGCTCGCCATGGGCACCATCCGCGAGATCCTGGGCGCCGGCTCCTTCTTCGGTTTTGAATTCTCCTTCATCACCCAGAGCTCCGTGCTGGCTCCCATCATCATTTTCCTGCTTCCTCCCGGCGGCTTCTTCGTGTTCGGTATGCTCATCGCAGCGGTGAACAAGCTGACCGGCAAGAAGCCTGCAGTTGAGGAATTCGGCTGCGAGCACTGCCCTGCCGCCGCCACCTGTTCCATGAAGAAGGGAGGTCAGGAGGATGCTTAAGTCTCTCATCATGGCAGCTGTTTCCGCTGCCAATGTATCCGGAGCCGATGTTGCCTCCGCTGCGGACGTTATTTCCCGTACCGACGCGGTGACCTCCGCCTCCGATATCGCCGCCGCCGCGAGCAGCGGTCCCTCCTTCGGACTTGTGCTGCTGGGCATCATCGTTGCCGGCATCCTGACCGAAAACTACGTTCTGGCTCAGTTCCTCGGCTGCTGTCCCTTCCTTGGCGTTTCCAAGAAGCTCAATACCGCCGTGGGAATGAGTGCGGCAGTCATCTTCGTTATGATTCTCGCCACTCTGGTCACCTTCCCCATCTACGCGCTGCTTGATTCGGTGGGGCTGGGTTATCTGCAGACGCTGGTGTTCATTCTGGTCATAGCGGCACTGGTGCAGCTGGTTGAGATAGTGCTCAAGAAGTACATCCCCGCCCTGCACAAGTCGCTGGGCGTATACCTGCCCCTGATCACCACCAACTGCGCCGTTCTGGGCGTCACCCTCAACGTGGTGGAGTCCTACTTCGGCACCGCCGGATACGAGAGCTTCGGCAAGGGATATCTTGCCGCCATCATCGCCGCTCTGGGCGCCGGTCTGGGCTTCCTTGTGGCAATGGTGCTGTTCGCCGGCGTGCGCGGACGTCTTGAGCAGAGCGATATTCCCGAGAGCCTCAAGGGACTGCCCATCACTCTGGTTGCCGCGTCCATCGTTGCCCTGTCCTTCATGGGATTCTCCGGCATCGTTCAGGGACTGGGTCTTGCCTGATCCCCCCGGACACTTGACTGAATAAGGAGAACTGAAAAATGTCAGATATATTGATCCCCATTCTCATCGTTGCGGGCGTGGGTCTGATCGCAGGTGTCGGTCTTGCCGTCGCCTCGGCGCTGATGGCCGTTCCCGTAAACGAAAAGGAGCAGGCGGTTCTTGAGGTCCTGCCCGGTGCCAACTGCGGTGCCTGCGGATACTCCGGCTGCTCCGGCTACGCCGCCGCTCTGGCTGCCGGGGAGGCAGAAAACGGTCTGTGCGCCCCCGGCGGAGCCAAGGTCTCTCAGGAGATCGCAGACCTTCTGGGCATCGCTGCCGCCGACGTCGAGCGCAAGGTGGCTGTGGTCCACTGCCTCGGCACCTACGACAACACCTCCGACAAGCTGGAGTATCAGGGAGTCAATTCCTGCGCCGCTGCCATGCAGCTCTACGGCGGTCTTGCCAGCTGCGCCTTCGGATGCATCGGTCTGGGCGACTGTGCCTCCGTGTGCGAATACGGTGCCATCTCCACCTGCAACGGCGTTGCCTCGGTCAACCGCGATCTGTGCGTTGGCTGCTCCAAGTGCGTCAGAACCTGCCCCAAGGGCATCATCAGCCTTGAAAAGCTCGGCACCGCTGCCGTGTTCTGCTCCAGCCGCGTCAAGGGCGGCGAGACCCGCAAGGTGTGCAAGGCAGGCTGCATCGGCTGCATGAAGTGCACCAAGGTGTGCGGCACAGGAGCCATTACCGTCACCGATTTCTGCGCCAGCATCGATTCCTCCAAGTGCACCGGCTGCGGCAAGTGCACCGAGGTCTGCCCGGCAAAGATCGTCAAGCTTCGCTGATGGGTATGAATACAATGAACAGCAAAAAGAATATACTGCTTGTGCTGACCGTCTCGATCATCGCCCTGTGCTGCGTTATGCTTTCGGGCTGCGGAGATGATCGGGATGCGCTGCAGCGTATACTTGCCGAGGAGGAGATCGTGTTCGGCATCGAACCGGACAAGCTCCCCCTGTCCTTTGAGACCGGCGGCGACCCCGTGGGTCTTTCGGTGGATATCGCAAAGGAGCTTGCCTATCGTCTGGACGTGGAGCCGCGTTTCGTGTTTGTGTCCGCTTCCGATGCCCGTGCGGCGCTGGACGAGGGAGAGATCGATCTGTTCGTCAACCTGCCATCCCCCGGACAGAAGGAGGAGGCGACAATGCAGACCGTTGATGCCGGCATTGACTACCGCCAGATCATGGTGGTTCCCTCCGATTCCGATGTCTCCCGTCTGTACGACCTGAAGGGCGGCACGCTGGCGATCATCTCCGGTTCGGATGCAGCTGCGGCGCTGGATGAAGCCGAGGTTTTCAAATCCGAGCTGGAAGGAATAATCTGGTGTGAGATCGCCAGCGAACAGTTTGAAGCGATCTCGTCCGGCAGAGCAGACGCCATGCTGGTGGATGAACCCGTCTACCTTTACATCATGAACGGCGTGGACAGCGATTACGAGGTGCTGGGGGATGTCATTTCCCGTACCCGTCTGATAATCGCCATGAACCAGCGTGACACCAGGCTTGCACAGCGCATACAGTCGCTTTATGATGACATGGAAAGCGACGGAACCCTCGGTCGGATACGCTCCGACTGGATCGGATAACGAATTGATATTGTATAGCCGGAAAGAAATATTACAGATTGTATATGAGTGATTGCGCGCACGGGGAACACAGCTGCTTCCCGTGCGCTCCGTTCGGAAAAAAGAGTGTAAAAGAATATTTGAGGATGATTATGGAATGAATCTCACTTTGTTTGATTCTCGCAATTCTGATTACAAGAACCCCTTCGGCGCGGTTGCCGAGGGTACAAGCGTGCATTTTCGCATCTGTCTGCCCCGTGACATCGGCTGTTCGGCGGCAAAGGTGCTGGTGCACGACGAACTGAACAATACCGACAGCGTCAGCGAGATGTTCTGGTGCGGCATGAACGGCGATCACGCCGAATGGTGGGAGACCGACGTGCCCTTTGAGACCGCGTCGCTGTATTTCTACCATTTTTCCCTGACCACAAGAACCGGCGAGCGGCTGCTGTGCCGCGGCTGGGGCAGCAAGGGCGAGATCACCATGAACCCCGTCTCGTGGCAGCTCACGGTGTACGAAAAGGATTTCGTTACCCCCGACTGGCTGGACGGCGGCGTCATGTATCAGATCTTCCCCGACTCATTCTGCCGCAGCGGTATGCGATATAACGACGTGCCCGGTGATCGGCGCATGAACCCATGGGGCTCGCCTCCCCACTGGAAGCCGGACGAGGACGGTGTGTTCCGCAACAACCGCTTCTTCGGCGGCGATCTGGAGGGCATCACTTCGCGCCTCGACTATCTTGAGTCTCTGGGCGTGACCTGCATCTATCTCAATCCCATCTTTGAGTCGGCGGACAATCATCGCTACAGCACCGCCGATTACACCCGCATCGATCCCCTGCTGGGCACCACCGACGAATTCAACCGCCTGTGCTCCGAGGCAAAGGAGCGCGGTATCCGCGTTATTCTGGACGGCGTATTTTCCCACACCGGCAGCGACAGCGTCTACTTCAACCGTGAGGGACGCTACTCCTCCGAGGGAGCCTACAATTCGCAGAATTCCCCCTATTCCTCGTGGTACAGCTTCCAGCAGTGGCCGGACAAATACAGCTCATGGTGGGGCTTTGAGACCCTGCCCGAGCTCAACGAAAACGACCCCGAGGTGCTTCGTTACCTGACAGGAGGCGGCGGCATCGTCCAGCGCTGGCTGGGTGAGGGTGCCAGCGGCTGGCGGCTGGATGTCGCCGACGAGCTGCCGGACAAATTCCTCGATTCCCTGCGCAGCGCCGCAAAGCAGCAGAAGCCCGACTCGATCATCATCGGCGAGGTCTGGGAGGATGCCAGCAACAAGATCGCCTATTCCCAGCGGCGCAGATATCTGCTGGGCAGGCAGCTTGACTCGGTGATGAACTACTGCTTCCGCGGAGCCATCATCGACTTCCTCAACGGTATGGACGCCGCTCACGCCATGGAATCCATCATGAGCGTGGTGGAGAATTATCCCCCTCAGGTCACCCGTATGCTGATGAACCTTGTGGGCACACACGACACCGAGCGCATCATCACCGCACTTGCCGGTGAGCCCTCCTGCGGCAGAGGCCGAGACTGGCAGAGCGAGCAGAAGCTCACTCCCCAGCAGAGAGAACGCGGTGTTCAGCGGTGCAGGCTTGCTGCGGCGATGCAGTTCACCCTGCCCGGCGTGCCCAGCATCTACTACGGCGACGAGATCGCCATGGAAGGCTACCGCGATCCCTTCAACCGCGCCTGCTATCCCTGGGGCGAGGAGGATATTGAGATGCTCTCCTGGTACCGCACCCTTGCCAACGTGCGCAAGACCCTGGACTGCTTCAAGGGTGCCGATCTCGAGGTGGTGCACGCCTCCGGACGCATCATGGCTTATGTTCGCAGGGGAACAATCGATAACGTCCTGACCGTCATCAATGCAGGCGACAGGGACGAGACCCTGCTGCTGCCCGAGGATTTCCGCTCGGCATATCCCATGCTGGGCAACCACTCCGGCGGTGATTATCTCTACATCCCCGCGGGCAGTGTGGCTCTGCTTGCCTACGAAAGCTGACGGAAGAACCTTTATCGGAAAGGACTGAACGCTGTGAAAAAATATCTCATACCCCCCGAGCAGCTTCGGCCTCTTGCCGAAGGGCACGGAATGTGCATGGCGCCGGATACCATTCTGGTCACCGGATTGCCCATCGCACGGATGTACCGCGTCATGCCCACCGTCTGGATGGACAGCGGCTGGCGTTTCCTCGCCGGCTGCGAAACGGGAGAATATCTCTCCAACCCGCGCTACAACGGCATCTACGACGTCAATGTCATCGCCAACTACAGCCCCGATATCGTGGAGCTGCTGGATTCGCCGCCCTATTCGGCATACGAACGGGCGGAGGACGGACGCTGGCTGGATGTTTCCCTGACCACCGACTGGCTGACACTGGCGTAAAGCGCGCTCATATTCATACAAATAACACCGTGCGCAAGCAAAAAGTCGTTGCCTGCGTACGGTGTTTGTTATATAATAGATGAAAGCAAGCCTTTTTGATTTTCGATATCATACTGACGGGAAGACTATTATGGACGAGCTCAGACAGGAAAAATTGATCGGTGTGGTGGACAGCATAACCTTCCGCAAGGAGGAGAGCGGCTTTACCGTGCTGGAGCTGGAGCATGACGGGGAGATCGACACCGTTGTGGGCGCGCTGCCGGAGGTGTACGCCGGAGAGAATCTCACGGTGTACGGTCAGTGGCAGAACCATCCCACCTTCGGACCCCAGTTCCGCGCCGACAGCTTCGAGCGGCAGATGCCGGCAACCGCCGCCGCCATCATGCGCTATCTTTCCGGCGGCGCCATCAAGGGCATCGGACCTGCCACCGCCGCCAAGATCGTCGAGCTTTTCGGAGACCAGACCCTCTACGTCATCGAAAACGAGCCCCGGCGTCTGGCAAAAGTCAAAGGCATCACCGAAGAAAAGGCGCTGGAGATAGCCGAGCGCTACAAGGCGCAGTTCGGTCTGAGCGAAGCCATCGCCCTGCTGGCAAGGTATTCGGTCAACGCCACCGAGGCCATGGCGGTGTGGCGGCAGTGGGGACCTGCCACCCTCGATATGGTGGAGGCAAACCCCTATGTGCTGTGTCTGCCCGAGCTGGGCATAGGCTTTGACCGCATCGACGAGGCGTGCGCCCGTCTTGAGCGTCCGGCGGACGATTTCGGCAGACTTGCCGCAGGCGTCAAGCATATCCTCTATCACAACCAGAACAACGGTCACACCTGCCTGCCCCGTGAAAAGCTGGTGCCCGTGGCGGCTCGCCGTCTGGGACAGACGCTGGAGACCATCGAGGAGACCATCGAATCCCTCATCGACTACGAGGAGCTGGTTGTGGATGAGCTGGGGGAGAGGGAGTTTGTGTTCCTCTCCGAGCAGTACGCCACCGAAGCTTACTGCGCAGGTCGGGTGCTTTCTCTGCTGCAGTGCCCGGCAAGCCCCATCACCGATTATCAGAAATACCTTGAGATGGTGCAGAGCCTCAAGGGCACGGTCTATGAAAGCAAGCAGCTGCAGGCCATCGACGCCGCGCTGACCAAGGGCTTTCTGGTGCTGACCGGCGGTCCCGGTACAGGCAAGACCACCACCCTTGACGCCATCATCAGTATCCTTGAATCATACAAACAGACCGTCGCCATCGCCGCCCCCACGGGACGCGCCGCCAAGCGCATCACCGAGGTCACGGGACGGGATGCGAAGACCATCCACCGCCTGCTGGAGGTCAAGTGGGGCGTCAACGACGTGCCCTATTTCGAGCGCAACGAGCGCAATCCCCTTGAGTGCGACGCGCTGATAGTGGACGAGCTGTCCATGACCGACGCCGCCCTCTTTGAAGCCCTGCTGCGCGCCGTGCCCAACGGCTGCCGCCTGATACTGGTAGGAGACAGCGACCAGCTGCCCAGCGTGGGCGCAGGCAATGTGCTGGGTGATCTCATCTCCTCACGGCGAGTGCCCGTGGTGCAGCTCACCGAGGTGTTCCGTCAGGCGCAGACCAGCGCTATCGTCACCAACGCCCACCGCATCGTGGAGGGGGAGATGCCCAACCTCGCCCTGCGCAACAGCGACTTTTTCTTCCTTGAGTCGGGCGACCAGAATGTGGTTGCCGACACCATTGAGGATCTCTATTTCCGCCGCCTGCCCAACGCCTACGGCTACAGCCCCCTGACCGACATTCAGGTGCTCTGCCCGGGACGCAAGGGCAACACCGGCACAAAGGAGCTCAACCGCCGCCTGCAGGCGCGCATGAATCCGCCCCACAAGGATCGCAGCGAGCTGCGCCTGCCGGGAGTGATCTTCCGCGAGGGTGACAAGGTCATGCAGATCCGCAACAACTACGATGTCCAGTGGAAGAACCACCTCACCGGCGAGGAGGGCACGGGCATCTTCAACGGCGACATCGGCATCATCCGCCGCATCGACCATCTGGGCGGTCAGCTGGAGGTGTGTTACGACGACCGCGTGGCGACCTACGAGCTGGACGACGCCGCCGAGCTGGAACACGCCTACGCCGTCACCGTGCACAAGAGCCAGGGCAGCGAATTCACCGCGGTAATCATCCCCATGTGCCCCTGCGCTCCCCAGCTGCTCTACCGCAGCCTGCTGTACACCGCCGTGACCCGTGCGCGCACTCTGCTGGTGCTGGTGGGACAGCGGGACATTGTCGCCGAAATGATAAACGGCAGATCAAAGACCAAACGATACTCCGCGCTCTCCTATTTCCTCACCGAGAGCTGACCCGACGCGGCATGACCGCCGCGCACAGATCTGACAACGGAGGCTACCATCCATGGGATTTTTCAACGACGTAAAGGATGCCGCTCTCAACCGGCTCTTTCCGCGCAGATGTCCGCTGTGCGGCACTCCGCTGATGCCCAATGAGCGCATCTGCGGAGAGTGTTCCGACACCCTCGAATACATAAAGCCGCCCGTCTGCCTGCACTGCGGCCGACCGGCGTTTGACTGCGCCTGCGGAGAGGAGCCGTTTGTCTTCGACCGCTGCGTCTCGCCCTTTGTGTACACCAAATCCGTCCGACGGGGCATGCACCGCTTCAAATTCCACAATGCACCCACCGTCGCCGATTTCTACGCAAAATATATGGCGGCTGTGGTGCGCCGCGAGTATTCCGGAGAATACATCGACGTCGTCACCTTTGTGCCCATGCACCCTGCCGACCAGCGCCAGCGTGGCTACAACCAGGCGCAGCTCCTTGCCCGCCAGACGGCGGCACTGCTGGAGCTGCCGATGAGCAATCGCGTGCTGGTCAAGACCACGCGCAACAGCGTGCAGCATTCCCTCACCAGACAGGAACGCCAGCGCAACGTCAGCGGTGTTTATGAGCTGAATGAAAACTGCCGCAGTCTCAAGGGCCGCACCGTGCTGCTGTGCGACGATATCATCACCACCGGCAGCACCCTGAACGAATGTGCCTCGGTGCTCCGGCTTGCCGGCGCGGAAAAGGTGCTGTGCGTCGCCGCCGCAGCTGTGGTAGGCTCCGCCGAGCAGAGTCTCAAGCGAATCTACATCAACTGAATCAGAGCATGAAATAACCGCCGCGGAAGGCAGATTCCACGGCGGTTATGTTATATTTCCGGACGATATTACAGTTTGTATCAGATTTCGGCTGGGATTACCGAGATTATGTTGCCATCGAAATCCCATATCACGGTGCGTCCGTCGTTATACCCGGCAGTCATGGTACACTTTGAGGGGTCATTCTCATCGTAGTCCACATCCCACGTCTCGATGTACGTGCCGTCGAAGCGGTCGTGCTCGTAGACATAGTCAGGCACGACATCGCCGCCGTTTTTCGCCTCGCTCCATATGACCTGGCCGCCAAGGTATACTTCGGTGACCTCTGCGCAGGAGGGAGCTCCACCGGGCGATCCCTGAAAATCATAGACGAAAACATCAAGGGACGGTTCATCGTCCACACGTGTAACCAGCATTGGGCGGTCGAATTCGATGTACAGCGCGGCACCGTCCTTGGTGTACTCTGTGTGCGCCTCGCTTTCCAGAGCACCGTCGTACATCGGATGCACAAAGAGGATGAAGAATTTTATTCCCGCCTCGGTCTCATAGCGGTAAACCAGCGGAGTTGATACCTGCTCGTCCATGCTCACAATGGGATTGTCCAACAGAAAAGAATAGCCGGTGATCAGTATGGCGACCGCCAGCAGTATAGGCAGCACAATGCTCAGTATCTTCTTTATCTTCTGCCGCTTCATCATCGCCGAAAAGCGTTTACCGGTGGAGTCCTGCCTTGTTCCGATGGGCAGCTCGGCACACAGAGCTTCGTATTCAGTGCGGCAGCTTTCGCAGCCGTCGAGATGGCTTTCCACCGCGGCTTTTGTGGTGTCACTGACCACGTCGTCGTGATACAGAGGCAGCAGATCTCCCACGATGGCACAGTCAAGGGAAATATTGTTATTCATCATCGTCTTCCTTTCTAATGATATCGCTGATCATCCTGCGTGCCCGATGGCAGGTCACCCGTGCCCAGTTTTCCGTCTTGCCGAAAAGCCCGGCGATGTCGGCAAAGGACAACTGACCGAACACTCTCAGGGAAAATACCTCCTTGTAGGGTTCGCTCAGGGTGTGCAGGATGCGGTGTATGCGCATGGCGTCGTCCCGGTCGTCCATCCGCTGCTCCAGCGGAGGTTCGCTGCTGCACAGGCTTTCTTCGGGCAGCTGGGAGGGCTGTTCGCGGTTCTGTTTTTTGCATCGGGTAAGCCAGAGGTTCTTTGCGATGGCGCACAGCCATGTATAAAGACTGCTGCTGCCCTCAAAGCGCTCACGGGCGTTCATCGCACGGAGAAAGGTCTCCTGAGTGATATCCTCGGCATCGCTGTCGCTGCGGCACAGTGTCAGCACATAGCGGTACACCGCGCGGTATTCACCGCACAGCACCTCGTCGGAAAAACTCTCACGCACACTATCACCTGCCTTTCTGTTTCCTTGTCGGGATCATCGGTCGACTTCTGTTCCGTCGCACGTTAGACTCCGAAAGGAAAGTTTTGTTACAGAATCCGCGAAGTTTATTTTTCACGGAAAGAAAACACCCGACCGCGCAGCTCGGCAGCGGTCGGGTGAATGATGTCGATGACAGCAGGATCACTCGGCGGTGTCTTCGGTCACCATGGTAACGGGGGAGGGATTGAGAGCCGCGTACAGCTCCACGATGTCGCCTGTGATGGCGTTGAGATGGTCGGCCTTGTCCAGAACATCCGCGCCGGAGGTGGCGCCGGTGATGATCAGGGGATATTCATCGATGTATCTGCGCAGGTTGCCGGCAAGACGGACGCTGAGCATATTGCAGGCAAAGGCATCATCACCGGTGAGCGCGGAAGCGTCGTATCGCTCGGCGGCATCGCACCACAGCAGGATATCCTCCGCCTGCTTGCGGAAACGGTCATTCTCGCGCACACGCTGGGGATCGGTGTAGGGAGCAAGGGTGGTGTCCAGCGCGTTCAGTGCGGAGAACTGCTCGGAGATATCTGCCAGCTGAGTGCGGAGCATTGCCATGTACGCCTCATCGTCGGGCTGAGTCTCCCAGAGGTGATCCTCGGCGTCGCTGCCGGAAAGGATCATGCCCTCCTGACGGGTGGGATCGTCGGAATCCTCACGCTGGTCGGTCAGACTGTCGCTGACGTCGATGCTGCAGCCTTCGGTGCAGCCCGAGCAGCCGAACAGGAAGCCGAGGAATCCGCCGCCTGAGGTATCGCTGCCGCCGCCGGCCTCGTTGTCCGCCTGATGGGAGCAGGCACTCAGTCCGCCGGGCTTGGCGACCTCAACGTACTCGGTGTCGTCGATGATTTCCTCCTGTGCGTCGCCGGAGGAAACGTCCGCGCCGCTGACCTCCTCGTCGGGAGCGTCGGCATCGGATACGCCGTCCTCAATGACATTCCCGGGCAGACGGTCGCTGCCTTCATTGTCCTCCACATCGGAAGCGGAGGTTTCTGCCTTGGCGGCGCAGTCGGCGCAGGCACCGCAGGAGCTGCCCACGGCAAGCATCAGCACAAGGAAGACAACAATGCCGAACAGTACGCCGAAAGCGATCAGCTTGCGCTGTGTGTCGGACATTTTGTCCCAGCCGGAAGCGTCCTCGCGCTCGGCACCGGACTTGCGCACATCGTCGTCATCCAGCGGAGCCATGGCGCTTATGTCTACGTTATTGCTTCTGTAATCGTCGTTGTAGTCGTTAAAGCTCATGTAGTTTCACCTTCGGGCGCAAAGCCCGGTCCCTTTCCACAGAATAATCCGGTAATCAACCCTCGGAACGGGTCAGCACGATGGGCTGGTCGTAGGTGTGCTGCATATCCGCCTGCACATCCACGGTGTATTTCAGGGTCATTTCGTCCTCGTCGACGGATACCTCAAAGACCTTTGCGTCCACATCGCCGATGGTCAGATAGAGAAAGCTGCCTCGCTGCTCGCAGGGCAGAACGTCCTGGGACAGCATATTTTCGCCCATGCTGTCCTTGAGGGAAAGAGCGCCGTTGTCGATGGTCAGCACGGAACCGTCAGCCGACACCCATGTGCCCTCGATGGATACGGAGTCGGCGGAATTATCGCCGCAGCCGGCAAACAGGGTCAGGGCGGTGACCAGTGCCGCGGCGGCAAGCAGAATCTTTTTCATTGGTTGTTCCTCCGGATCTCGGCAGGTGCTGCCGATAATATATCATTATCCCACAATCAACGGGTCATTGCAACCGCTTTTTGCCTGTGGGACGGAAATACGCAATACGAAATGTAATATGCGTGCACAAAAATACCGAAAACGCCCCGATCAGAGGGTGAAACGAGCCAGAGCCGTAGTCACGGGAGACAGGTCGGCGTCGGGATAGTCAAACAGGAAGCGCACCATCTTGTGTCCGGCAAGGAACACCTCCAGCGAGCAGGATTCCTCACTGCGGTCGCAGGCAAAGGTCTGCGCGCTGCGGTAGAACAGCGAGCACACGTCGCTCTGGGTGCCCAGCATACCCTGCACATCCACGGCGATGACCCTGCGGTTGGTGAATATCATGCCGTTGCCGGCAGCCTGACACACCAGCAGCACCGTTTCCTCCTCCTCGAGCAGAGGGGCGACACTGTCCTCAAAGGGAGCGTACTCGGCAGGACGCAGCACATATTCACGGTTGTTCTCAAAGCATATCATCGGATGCCCTCCTGCCGCAGATAATCATTCATCATAAATATACCACAAAATCCCTTGCAAGGCAACAGTATCGGCGCGCAGACGAAAATTCCTCGAATAAGCGATAAATCGGGCATATTTATGAGTAAAAACAGTTGGCGGCAGGGAATACATATGATATAATAAATCGTTAAGAATGGGGGAGTGCACTGCCGGCGAAGGCAGCGGCACATCCTCATGCAGCCGGCATATATGACGCAAGGAGTGCGCTTTATGAATATTATCTTTATTTCGCCCAACTACCCTGCAGGACACCGCCGTTATGTGGCGGCACTGCGCGCCGCCGGACACACCGTGCTGGGCATCGGAGACGCCGGTGACGAGACCTTCGCCCCCGACCTTCGGGGAGCGCTCAGCGCCTACTACCGTGTGGGCGACCTCCACGATTACGATCAGGTGTACCGCGCCTGCCGCTATTATGAATGGCAGTTCGGCAGAGTGGAACGCATCGAGAGCCTCAATCCCTACTGGCGCGATCTTGTGGCAGCCCTCAGCCGTGAGGTGTGCGCACAGCCCGCGCAGGTCGAGCAGGAATACCGTGCCCTTGCCGACATCGGCATCGGTGCCTCCGCGCTCACTCCCCGGGTGCTTGCCTCAACGCCCAAAAAGCCGCTGGCTCTCGCCGGGGAATACGGCTATCCCCTGTACGCCGTCGCCGCAGGCAACAAGCGTCTGGGCAGCACATTTGTGGTTGCCGACGCAGGGGTAAAATCCCTGCTCCGCGGCAGCACAAAGGACGAATACGTCTTTGCCGTCTGTCCCGATGGCGAAAAGCTGTCGGTGGACGGACTGATGCTGGGCGGCGAGGTGGTCGCCTGCGGTGCTCATCTCCGCGCTGAGGACGGTCAGTCGGTGTCTGCCGTGGCAGTGGACGGTCTTGCGGAAAGGTGCGCCCTTGCCGCCGCCGAATGTGGACTTGCCGACGGCTTCTTCCACATTTCCGCCGTAAAGCTTGCCGCCGCCGTGAGCGGAGTGGGCAAAAAGGGTGAGGTGTGCTTCGTTTCCTTTGAGCCGGTGCCGCCCCACGAATACATCATCGACCTGCTGGATATGGAATTCGGCTGCGACCTGCGCCGCTCATGGGCTGAGGGCAGAGCCGTGCTGCTCACCGAAGCCCCCTGCGCAGGATGGAGCGAGCGTACCGACGGTTCAGCCGATCCCCTGCCCGACGGGGAGGATCAGGAGCCCGCAGCTGTCGCGCTGCCTCTTGAGAGGGTGAGCCTTGCTGCTCTTGCCATGCGCAGCTTTGAGCGCAGCTACAAAAATCTCCACGAAAAGGTGCTGCACAGGCTGGCGCTGAAGCTGACCGCCCACGGACGCACCGAGGAGCCCGACCGCTGGGATTATTCCGACTACGTCTACCTGTTCACAGGAGAGAACGCCGCCGAGCTGAAACGGGGCATAAAGTTCATCACCGAGGATCATCCCGTCCCTGCGGAAAAGCCTGCGCAGGAGCCTGCGGCAGATACAGTGCCGGCTGCCCCTCGCAGAAGAAAGGCGAAAAGCGACAAATAATCATCTGAAGGATAAACGGTAACTATGTCACGACCGATAATCGAAACAAGATCCCTGTCCCTGACCTATTCGGCAGGGACGACAATGGAGATACACGCCCTGAAGGACTGCACCTTCACGCTGGAGCAGGGCGAGCTGATGTGCGTCATCGGGCACACCGGCTCGGGCAAGTCCACCCTTGTGCAGATGCTCAACGGACTGCTCACTCCCACTTCCGGCGAGGTGCTGCTGGACGGCGAGAATATCTTTGCCGACAAAAAACGCCTGCGCAAGGCTCGCTTTGACGTGGGTCTTGTGTTCCAGTATCCCGAGCATCAGCTCTTTGAGGATACGGTGCGCAAGGACATCGCCTTCGGTCCGAAGAACAAGGGCCTCAAGGGCGACGCGCTGCAGCAGGCGGTGATGCAGGCGGCAGAGTTCGCCGGTCTGGATGAGGCTCTGCTGGACAAATCCCCCTTTGAGCTGTCCGGAGGCGAAAAGCGCCGTGCAGCCATCGCAGGCGTCATGGCGATGCAGCCCCGCGTGCTGGTGCTGGACGAGCCCACCGCAGGTCTTGACCCTGCCGGGCGGGAGCAGCTGCTGGGACGCATAAAGCAGTACCGCGACCGCACGGGCAGCAGCGTCGTGCTGGTGTCCCATTCCATGGAGGATGTCGCCGACTGTGCCGACCGCGTGCTGGTGCTGGATCACGGCAGCGTGGTGTGCTGCGATGTGCCCGAAAAGGTCTTTTCCGACGGCGAACGTCTGGAGAGCATCGGTCTGCGCGTGCCCCAGGTCACAAGAATATTCCTCGAACTCAGGCGCATGGGCTATGAGGTCAGCACCTCGGTGCACACCGTGGAGCAGGGACTTGCCGAGGCTGTGCGTCTGCTGGAGAGAGGAGGGCAGAGCGATGAATGACATCACCTTCGGTCAGTATTACCCCACAAAATCGGTCATTCACCGCATGGATGCCCGTTTCAAGCTGGTGGAGCTCATCGTGCTCATCGTCTTTGCGTTCATTGCCAGAACGGTCATGTCCGCCGCGGCTGTGGCACTGAGCACCCTGATCATCATCCTGCTCACCCGTGTGCCGCTGAGGATGTTCCTGCGCAGCATGAAAGCCATCTGGTTCATCATCCTGCTCACCTCGGCACTGAATATGTTCTATATGCCCGGCACCGTCATCTGGTCGTGGTGGAAGCTGTCCATCACCTTTGAGGGCGTGCGCCAGAGCTGCCTTGTGGCACTGCGTCTGGTGTGCCTGATGGCACTGAGCTCCGTGCTCACCTTCACCTCCACCCCCACCGAGCTGACGGGCGCCATCGAGAGCCTGCTCTCACCGCTGAAGATCTTCGGCGTCAAGACCCACGAGCTTGCCATGATGATGAGCATCGCGCTGCGCTTTGTTCCCACGCTGATGGAGGAGACCCAGAAGATAATGAGTGCCCAGAAGGCACGCGGTGCCGACCTTGACAGCGGAGGTATCTTCAAGCGTATCAAGGCTCTCGTGCCCATCATCGTGCCGCTGTTCGTCTCGGCATTCCGCAGGGCATATGACCTTGCTCTGGCGATGGAGACCCGATGCTACACCGACGGCAAGGGGCGCACCCGTCTCAACGAGCCCAAAGCCCGTTTCCGCGACTGGGCGTCGCTGATACTCACCGCAGGGCTCTGCGCCGCGGTGCTGTATCTCAACGGTATCTACTGGAAGGATGTTTACGACCTGAGCGCCGGATGGATATCCGGTATGCTGGAGAAGATATGAGAACACTGCTGCTTTCCCTTGCCTATGACGGCAGAGCCTATCACGGCTGGCAGATCCAGCACAACGCCGACACGGTGCAGGCGCGGCTTCAGGACGCGCTGGCGCAGGTGTTCGGCACGGCTCCTGCCATCAAGGGCTGCAGCCGCACCGACAGCGGTGTGCACGCCCGTATGTTCTGCGTCAGCTTTTCCACCGACGCTGCCATTCCCTGCGAGCGGCTCATCCCTGCACTCAACGTAAAGCTGCCGCGGGACATTGCCGTCACCGCCTGCCGCGAGGTGCCCGGGGGCTTCCACGCCCGCTATGACTGCGCAGGCAAGCGCTACAGCTACGAGATATGGAATTCTCCCGTAAAGAATCCCTTTCTTGACCGTCTGGCGACCAACTGGAAGTATCCGCTGGACGCACAGCGCATGAAAGCCAACGGAGCCGCGCTGCTGGGAACACACGACTGTTCCGCCCTGTGTGCCGCAGGCAGCTCCATCGACCCCAGAGACCCCGACGCGGACACCGTGCGCACCATCACCCACTTCGATGTGGTGCGCGCAGGTGATATGGTTAAGATATCCGTTGCCGCCGACGGCTTTCTCTACAACATGGTAAGAATCATTGCCGGCACTCTCCTTGACATGGAAGCCGGCAGAATAGAGCACGGGACCATGGCGGATATCATCGCCTCCCGTGACCGGGGACGCGCGGGACACACCGCGCCCCCCGACGGTCTTTATCTTGACGAGGTATTTTATAATCTATGAGCAAAAAGAAAGATATCCTCAAGCTGGACAGCAGTCTGGGCAAGGTGCGCCGCCGCTACAAGGGGTACGCCGCCGCCGAGGAGCAGAAGCGCAAGCTGGTGCTCTACGCCGCCGCAGGACTGGTGGGTCTGCTGGTGATAATGCTGGCAGTGTGGGGCGTGGGCACGGTCATCACCGAGATCATTGCTCCCGAAAAGGTCACCGCGACGTCGCCCATGGAGGAAAAGGAAATGGGCGAGGAGGATGCCCTGGTCATGCTGGTGCTCAAGCTCAGCGACGACCACACAGCAGTGGAGAATATGGTGCTCACCCGCTTTGATCCCATGGACAGCCGCGTCTATGTGGCTGGCGTTTCTCCCCGTGTGCTGTGCGGAGAAAAGACCCTCGCCGAGCACTTTGCCGAGGGCGGCAATACTCAGGTGGCGCAGGCGCTTGCCGAAATGGTGGACTGCGACCGGGTGTATACCGTGAGCGTCGACTACACCTCCATGCGCAAGGTCATCAACATCTTCGGCGGAGTGACCATCACGGTGCCCTACGCCATCAAATACGATTCCCCCAACAACGACCGCAACCTCAACGTGGCACCCGGCACCCGTGAATACACCGGCTGGGAGATTGCCCGTCTGCTCAACTATCCCAACTGGAACGGCGGCGAGCAGGAGCAGCTTTATATGTACGCCATGGTTGCCAGCCGCATAATCAATGAGCACCTGAACTTCAACGAGGCGGTCAAGCTCAAGAATATACTCAACAACGTCTACGACGAGGCAGATGCGGACATCACCATGACCGAGTTCCAGGCAAAGACTCCCGGGCTGCTGCAGCTGTGCGCCATCAATCGCCAGCTGGCGGAGGGCAGCGAACTGGCGGTCATCGTGGATGTGTGGCCGGAGGAGACCGATAACGGGCTTGAATACACCGGTGAAAACCGCGACATTATGATGGCCGCCTTTGGTCGGCGCTACGCTGCGGAGGAATAGGATTTATGTATTGCAGACAGTGCGGATTCAATAACGACAAATACAGCAAGATGTGCAAGCGGTGCGGCTCTGACCTGACCCGTGCCGTGGAAGCCTACAATCCCGAGCCATCCGAACCGGGCAAGCTGCGTTTTGCCCCGAAAAAGGAAGGCTTTTCCGATATGTTCAAACGCCGCTTCAAGCGACTGGAGCGCGCCGCTCTGGACAAAAGCCACCGCAAGCCGATCATCATCGCTGCGGTGTGCATCGTGCTGCTGGTCACGGCGCTCATCGCCATTCCGAAAATCAAAGCCTGCATGTACGAGAAGCCCGATACCTACGGTACCACCGTTGGTAATGTTGCCACAGGCAACGCCGCCGCGGTAAACTCCGATTTCATCTTCTGCTCCCAGCCTGTGGGCGATAATCCCGGACTGTACCGCATCAAGCGCTCCACCGGCGAGATGCTCAAGATCGGCTGGAAGCCCCTGTCCAATATGTGCTGGTATGAAGGCTGGCTGTACGGTATCGACAGCGAAGGTGCCTTTGTCAGAGTCAGCGCCGACGGTCTGCGCGAGCAGCTGGTGCTGCTGGAGGACAACCTGCGCTGCGTCACCTTCTACAATGAAAAGGTGTACTACATCGATCCCTACGGTGACATCCTGAGCGCGTCCCTTGCCGAAGTGAGTGACGATGACGTTGCCACGCCCTATCTTGTCGCCTCGGTGGGAGCCTGCGAGATGATGATCTTCAAGGGTATGATCTACTACATACAGCAGACCGGCACCTGCTATGAGCCGGGCAAGCCCATGGACAACGTGCTTGATCCGGACTACGAGCCGGGCAAGATCAGCCGGATCACCGGCAAGGAGATCCCCCCGAAGTATTGGATCGAAGCCGCCGAAGCCGACAAGCCCATAGGACACATCTACCGTATGCTGCCCGACGGCACCGGCACGGAGCTCCTCGTCGACGAGGAGGTGTGCAACCTCTCGGCGCACGGCGATTACCTCTACTACATGACCCAGACGGTCAGAGAAGCCTCTGCAACGGAATTTGATTTCAACGCCCCGGGCAAGATCACCATCCGTGCTTCCTCCTGTCAGTTCTGGCGGTATAATCTTGTGACCATGAAGTACACCCGTTTCCTCGACGAGGGAATATCTGGTACGCCGCTCAATGTCACCGATGATGTCATGTGCTTTGTCAGCATCACGGGAGACATGAAGACCTGCCCCACCATCGGCGGTCCCGGTGTGCTGGTGCCCACCGAGGCGCAGAGGATCGAGAGCTTTGCCATCCATGAGGGCACAGCGTATTTCACCGCCGACGGCGGAACGCGTGTGGGCTGGGTCAAGCTGGGAGAAAAGGTTCCCACAACTCTCTGGTATGCAGAATGGGATCCTGTGGTGATACCGGAAAACGTGTCGGCGTCCGATGTCTCGACTGCCGATGCCGCGTGAGCAGCGCATCATAAATTCAACATACAGATTCACAGAATTTCATAATAATCCATACAGAAACGGAAATGATAACAATGAGCAACACACCAAAATCCTCCGTTGACCGCCAGCGTATCGAAGCGGCGGTCCGCGAGATACTCATCGCCATCGGCGAGGATCCGGAGCGTGACGGACTGCTGGAGACCCCATCCCGTGTGGCGCGAATGTACGAGGAGTGCATGGGCGGACTCCACGACGACCCCACCCGTCACCTCAAGCTTTTCAGCGAGGATTCGGGCAGCGACGAGATGGTTCTCGTCCGAGATATCCCCCTGTATTCCATGTGTGAGCACCACCTCCTGCCCTTCATCGGCAAGTGCCACATCGCATACATTCCCAGCGGCGGACGCATCATCGGTCTGAGCAAATTTGCACGCATCGTGGACAGCTTTGCCCGCCGTCCTCAGGTGCAGGAACGCCTGACCAACATGATCGCCGACTTCATCAACGATCATCTGCAGCCTCAGGGCGTTGCGGTCATCATCGAAGCCGAGCATCTGTGTATGACCATGCGCGGAGCCCGTGCCGCAGGCAGCTTCACTCAGACCAGCGCCCTGCGTGGACGGATGCGCTCCGACGCACGCAGCCGTGCCGAGGTGCTCAGCCTGCTCACAGGCGGCAAGTAATACTGACATTCGCCGCATCGCGGTGAACCGCACAATACGATTGGAGAACTATGAACGACAAGGATTACATCTACGACCCCGACCTGACCGAGGATGCCGACCTCATTGACGAGGATTACGGCGAGGACTGGGAGGATGCCCTGCTCCTCGAGCCCCTCGGGGACGACTGGGACGAGGATTTCGACGATTACGACGAGGATGAGGACGAAGAAAAGTCCTCGCCTCAGGGCAAGGACCGCATGTACGAAAACGAGCAGGTGTCCCAGAGGGTGCTGCTGGTTTCCGTTGACTGCGGCGAGGCTGATTTCGAAGAATCGCTGGAGGAGCTGCGTGAGCTGACCTCCACCGCAGGCGGCGAGGTCATCGGCGTGATGACCCAGAAGCTGTCCTCTCCCGTATCCGCCACCTGCGTGGGCAGCGGTCGGGTGGAGGAGATCGCCGAGTTCTGCGACCTTAACGACATTGATCTGGTCATCTTTGACCGCGAGCTGACCCCTATTCAGATACGCAATCTGGAGCGCGAGACCTCCACACGGGTGCTGGACCGAACCATGCTTATTCTGGATATCTTCGCCCAGCGCGCACGATCGGTGGAGGGCAAGCTGCAGGTCGAGCTGGCTCAGCTCAAATATATGATGCCCCGTCTGACCGGCAGCCACGCCGAGCTGAGCCGTCTGGGCGGCGGCATCGGCACCAGAGGCCCCGGTGAGACCAAGCTGGAAACCGACCGCCGTCACATCCGCCGCAGGATCGACTTGCTCAAGGAGCGACTGCGCGAGGTGGAAAAGCGCCGTGCCGCCCATCGCGCGCGCCGCAAAAAGACCGGAGTGGTCACCTGCGCCATCGTGGGTTACACCAACGCGGGAAAGTCCACCCTGCTCAACCGCCTGACCGATGCAGGCGTGCTGGCGGAGGATAAGCTCTTTGCCACCCTTGATCCCACATCCCGTGCACTGACGCTGCCGTCAGGTGCGTCGGTGACGCTGGTGGATACCGTCGGATTCATCCGCCGCCTGCCCCACCATCTGGTCGAGGCGTTCAAATCCACCCTGGAGGAAGCAGCCGACGCCGACATCATCGTGCTGCTGTGCGACGGCTCCGACGAGGATATGTGCAGCCATCTGCAGGTGTCCCGTGACCTGCTCAACGAGCTGGGGGCATCCGACAAGCCCATCCTCACCGTGATAAACAAATGCGACCGAGCCGACCCTGTGGGTCTTGCCGGCGTGACAGGTGTGCGCATCTCTGCCCTGACCGGCGAGGGGCTTGACCGCCTGCTCACGGCCATCGACGATGCCATGCCGGTCAAGCCGGTGCGAAAGAAGCTGCTGCTTCCCTTCACCGATCTGGGCGTTGCGGCGGACATCCGAGCCACGGGCGAGATCCTCAGTGAGGAATATACCGCTGAGGGTTTGCTGCTGGAGGCTCTGGTGGAGCCGATTCTGGCAGCTCGTATGGGAGACAAGTACGACGTGTAAACGAAAATATGAAAACGGTACCTGCTGCGACTCAACAACCGTAAGCAGGTACCGTTTTTGTTATTGCAAAAGAATTCGCATTGCCGTACGCAGCAAAACGGAGATTCAGTCAGCACAGGAGCCGACCGCGCGATGACACCAGGAAATACGATATTGCTTCATAGAATTTCGTTGGGTTTCATGTAATATCTCGTGATTTCATTCAGATTCTCCCTCTGACCAGCCGCACAGCCGCATAATCCACCTTGCGGCACACAGGCGCTGAGGGTTTGCGCAGAGTGAGATCCACCTGTTCCACCGTGGGAAACGCCTTCAGCAGCGCAGTGCACACCTCGCCTGCGGCTTTTTCGATGAGGTCGTAGACAGATGCGGTCATCACTTCGCCTGCAATGCGGCACACCTCGTCGTAGTTGATGGTGTCGCCCAGCTCGTCGCTCACCGATGCCGCAGACAAATCCACCGACAGCTCGATATCCAGATAGAAATACTGCCCGTCCCGTTTCTCCTCGGGCAGCACGCCATGGTGGGCAAAAATCTCCAGCCCCTTTATGATAATTCTATCAGAGGTCATAGTTTCACATTCTTCCATAAATATTCAGTTATTGTCCTGCGTGTGCAGTCATATCCTTTGTCATTATATCACCGTCCGCAGACTGATTCAACATTATCTGACGCATTGACCAGTGTCATCTCAGCTGCCGCAGGCATAATATGTCGTGAACGACCGCAACACCACGGCACAACCGATCACACACAAAGGAGCTGCTGAATATGTGGCAATACGAAAAGAAGCTGCAATACCCCATCCGAATCAAAAATACCAATCCGGCGATGGCGAAATACATCATCAGCCAGTACGGCGGACCGGACGGCGAGCTGGGTGCCTCTCTGCGCTATCTCAGCCAGCGCTTCGCCATGCCCTATCCTGAGGTCAAAGCCATTCTGACCGACATCGGTACCGAGGAGCTTGCCCATCTTGAAATGGTGGGCACCATCGTCCACCAGCTCACGCGCTGCCTCACTGACGATCAGATCAAGAAGGCAGGCTTTGAGGCGTACTTTGTCGACCATGGCAACGGCGTCTTTCCTCAGGCAGCCGCAGGATTCCCCTGGACAGCCGCGACCATCCAGTCCAAGGGTGACATCATCACCGACCTGCACGAGGATATGGGAGCCGAGCAGAAAGCCCGAACCACCTACGACAACATCCTGCGTATGTGCGACGATCCCGACGTGCGCGATGTCATCAAATTCCTGCGCCAGCGCGAGATCGTCCATTACCAGCGCTTCGGCGAAGCAAAGCGTACAGGATGTAGCTGATCCATACATAGAAAAAACTGCATTTGAGCCAGTATTTCGGCCCTTGTGTTGCTGCTTCCTAGCAGCGCGTGATCATAACGAACTGTGAACACTCATCTGCGCTTCCGCCATTCAATGGCAGGCGCAGATGGGTGTTTTGTTTGGTTGTAATCAGCAACGAATGAGCAAAATGGACCAGAGAATAAAACATTATTTTGCTCTTGTGTGTGATTGCCCGGAATCTATTGAAGGTTATTTGAAGTTCTGCTAAGTTTACTGGGTAGGGGGGGACGATGTGGCACTTGGCCACGCGGATGCCCGCGAAAAGGGTCCCGCAGGTTTTGTGGACGGGAAACGCGACCGTGGTACGGCTGATCTGATGACCGGATGGCGCAGATCAGCCGTACCTATCGGCACAACAAAAATGAATCGAACAGGGAGGAGCAGTAATGAAGAACCAGGAAAGACACGGATCGTTTAACATTGATGATCTCATCAAAAGAATCGACAAAAAGCTGGAAGCTTTAGATGATGACATCGAGGAAGAAGAGCAGACTGAATTTGAGCTGAGCTTTGAGCGCCGCATGGCGGAGAAGCAAAAGATCGAGGAACGCGTCAAGAAACACCTTTCGCCCAAGCAGTATGCTGAATGGACCGAAAACAGAATGAAGCCGTGGGCTAAGATCGTGGAATCTATCCCGTTTGGTCAGTACAGAACCCCTTATATCACGCTTAAGGGGATCAGCGAAGAGTTTGACAGAAACATCATCGGCAGAGAAGCCGAAAAAGCTGAAATGCTTCGCAAGACGGCGTCATTCATAGTCAACGGTCGTTTTCGTAGGCCTCTGCTCTTTGTAGGTGCTCCCGGAGAAGGTAAGAGCTGTTTTGCCAAGTGCCTTGCATCTGCTCTGGGTTATCCTATCAGATACATAAACGTGCCATCGCTCAACAGCCCCATTGCCCTGTGCGGCAGTGAGAGACACTACGAGAACAGCCGCATCGGAGGTCTCCTGCAATCGGTGATCGAGGAGGAAGCCCTCAGCGTGGTTTTTGTGTTTGATGAGATCGATAAGGCAGTTACCGATTCTTCAGACGGATCTGTGGAAGCGGCCTTGCTTGCTCTTTTCGATCCGATGTGGAACGGGGCGTTTACTGACAGATCAGTGGGGGTGGCGGTGGACTTCTCCCGCAGCATTTTTATCTGTACGGCTAATGATTTATCATCCATTTCGGAGCCTATGCGCGACAGAATGGATATCATCAGGTTTGAGCCTTATACTTCCGAACAGGCACTTTCTATAGTGGAAAATATGACTATCCCCAGAGCTATCGAAAGCAGCGGAGTCCAGGGCAGGGTCAGATTTGCACCGGAGGTGGCAGGAGAAGTTATCAGACGCGTAGGAGAGGGCTCCATGCGTGATTATGAAAAAATGATCGAGCAGCTTGTGGATCATGCGATCTATATGCTTCTCAGCAAGGGAAGAAAGCGCTATACCGTGACGGTTGAAGATCTTGATAAGGTCTGGCCGAGCAAGAAAACCAATCCTCTCGGTTTCAGCGCGTGATCCGCTTTAGCGGAGATGGGATGAACGATGATTAATATTTCCGACTGCAGAACCAAAAGCTTTCCGGTGGAATGCAAGACCGGCGTCATCGCAGACAGCGCCACCGGACGGCGGCTGGTCTTTTTGGACGGTATGTATCTTATTCCGGAGGGCGGGGCCAGAGTCAACAAGAACACCATCAGGACCTACTACACCTCTGTATGGTCGGTCAGTGATTCGATGCTTCGGTATACGGTATTTCGTGCTTCCGCCGTCAACAAGCACGGTCTGGTATGGTGTGAGGAGTTCTCTGCGTCCTTTGTTCCGGAAAGCACGCAGATCAAGCAGCGAGGAAGCAGAACTTTGACCTACTGGCTCATTGACAAGGGAAGTCTGCTGCTCACACCGGATATCCTTGAAGTGCCGGGTGACCCTGTTACGCCCGCGTTTTGCGTTGAGCGGTTATGGAATCGGCCGGAGTATGCTCCGAATTTCACCGACATGGACATGACAAGCTTTGCGGCTAAATGGATTAACGGAGACATCGAGGAATATTTCGACCCGGCATACCGGCTCAAGCAGCAGCGCTTCGGACTGGAGATCGAATTTACCGGCATGAGCCGCTGCAGAGCAGCTGAAATCATTGCGCGGTACTTCGATACCTCGGTGCGGCACGTCGGCGGCGGTTATGACACGTACGCCGTGCTTGATAAAAGTGGACGAACCTGGCGCGTAATGAGCGATGGCAGCGTTCACGCTTTCACCAGACGACGTGAACCGACCAGCGACAGCAGCTATCGCTGCGAGCTGGTAACTCCGGTGTGCGAATACAGGGACATAACGGAGATTCAGAAAATCGTGCGCAAGCTGAGACATGCCGGAATGTATGTCAATCAGAGTTGCGGCATCCATGTGCATGTGGACGCAGAAGGGCATACCGCAAAATCTCTTAAGAACCTTGCTAACATCATGGCAAGCAAGGAGGATCTCATCTTCAAGGCACTTGCGATCCATCCCACCCGTGAGCACTGGTGTCAGAAGATCGACCGCAGATTTCTCACCAAGATGCAGGACATGAATGACGACAGCGAACTTGACGATGTCAAGTTCATCTGGTATGACGGAGATGATTTCAGCTGCTTCCACTATGACTCAACCAGATACCATATGCTCAACCTGCACAGTCTGTGGCAGGGCAAGGGTATCGAATTCCGCATGTTCAACAGCGTAACTCACGCCGGAAAGATCAAGGCGTACATACAGCTTTGTCTTGCAATAAGCAATCAGGCGAAGGAACAGACTTGGGTTTCCTTCCGAAAGAGAAAGACTTCATACGAAAAAAGGCAGTTTCGCACCTGGTTGGTTCAGATGGGACTGATTGGCGATGAATTCGCCACAGCTCGTCTGCATCTGCTGGCGAATCTCAGCGACGAAAGGACGAATGCAGCATGAAAACACAGTATTACCTTGCTTACGGATCCAACCTCAACAAGTCCCAGATGGCTTGCCGCTGTCCCACCGCATTTGCGGTGGGCAGCGGGGTTCTTGATGGGTGGCAGCTCGTGTTCAACCGAGTGGCTACCATCATCCCTTGTGCCGGTGCCAGCGTGCCTGTGGGGGTGTGGAAGATAGACGAAGCCTGTGAGGAGGCGCTTGACCGCTATGAGGGTTTCCCACATTTCTACCGTAAGGAATATGTTGACCTCCGGTTCAATGGCGAGATCGTCACCGCTATGGTATACATAATGAATGGCGGGGAGCGATGTGCTCCTTCAGATTATTATCTCAACACGATCCGTGAGGGATACGGAGATTTCTGCTTTGACGAAGGATATCTTCTTGATGCTCTGTCACAGTAGCATCAGGAACAACGTACTAATATAGCGAATATTCAGAGAAAGGTCAACCCATATATTTAAAACACACACTTGAGGACATAGAAGATTCCGCGTTTTTTTCTACAATAGTGTCGGAACGATAATCGTTGACAGAACATAGAAATTATGGTAATCTGTTTTTAACGTACACGTCCGTTATTACGGAATCTTCACGATATTTGCAGGACTACGTCCTGCAAATATCAAACCTGTCAGGCAAGGAGGTGAAGCGCTCAGGTGTGTACTTAACTTGGAAGCCTGCACGGCCCCTGTGCAGCTATGCATCATGCATATTTATTAAGAGGATATGTTTATAGTTGGAATTTGACAGAATAAACCACACGTCTGATCTTTACGAAAGGAGGTGGGTTTCAATAATGAAGCCTACATCTTACGGAAATGATCAGCGCGATCGGCATAATTCTCAGCACCATTCTGATCTCAACACCGTGATGGACTCGGTCGTGTACAAAGGATCCCCAGTCTTCTTTTTTATTTCCCCTGTTTTTATAGCAGTACTCGTTATCTGCGAGTGGTTCAATTCCGCACTCGCCGCCTGCGACAGTGCAGCCGGCATCCTGTTCGAGCAGTATTTCCTCCGCCAGATCGAAAGTTTTGTAAAAAGCTACAAGAAAACGGCGGATGAATACAAGAGATACCACCGTTTTGAGGCATCCGAACTGGTTGGCTTCATTATGGAGTATGTTCTTCCTGATATCAGAAGAATTGCCCGGAACACTTTCTTCAAGGTGCTTAGTTGGTATAGCATTGACAATGTCGGTGATATACCGAAAAGAGCTGCCGGATATTGCTTCGATGTCATTGAGTTTATCACAGGGTCGCTTGACGGCATTCCTGATGATATTGTAGGAGAAAGCCGCTGGTGGTACGAATTCTACAAACATCCAGGAGTGAAAGGACTCAACGCTGTCAAAGCTTTCTCCAGAGCCTCTGGTGCAGCTGCCGTAGATGTCAGCAATTATCTTTCCGATACCGTTCCCAGACTCATTGTTGCGTTCTCCAAAGAGCGTTTTGGCAGAAATATCGGTGTAACTGCTGTTCTCAAGAACATCGAGAATACTGCTGTAGGAGAACCTCTCTCCGATGAGCGCAGAACTAATGTTGAAAGACGTCTTCTCGACCTCATCACCAAAGATGAGGAAGACAACGAGAACGGCAACGCTATTATCGCAGCATTTCTGGAGCGCAAGAAGTTCTGCCGATTCAGAGCCACCCTCAGCATGGCCTGCCGTACATACACCTCCGACGTATGCGGCCTGAACAAGGATACTATGCTTGACAACCTATGCCGACATCAGAAAATTGAAGGCTTCCTCAAACTGCTCGAGGAGAGCGGAATGACGGTGGCTCAGATGTTTGACTACGCAATTGCCGGTGCCGAGAAGTATTTTGGTCTGTATGTCCATGAGAAACTCCGCAGCCAGACTATGGCAGCTCTGAAGGAATGTGCCGAAGATAAAGCCGTGGACGTGCTCCGCGCTGCAGCCGGCAGCGCGGACAGCAAGGTGCTATGCGAGTATATCCAGCACAGCAACAGCAAGGTCAACCTTGAAATTAACCGCAAGATCCCCGGTACCACTCACTGATGCGGAAAAAAGAAGACTATTCCGGAGCGGATGCTCCACCCACGTTACCATTGTTGAGATCAACCACAGAAATGCCACAATCCGCGCTATACATTTCCCACAACAGAATAAACGGCAGTTTTGCATCGGGGCGCTGCTCCGGCAGCCCCCTGCAAAGCTACGTGAGCGGTATGATGTATAGTGCTGTTCATATATCAGAGAAAGGAGACCACAATGTTACAAAAGAGTTATTGGTTGCAAACCGAAAAAAGCATAAGCGATTTGTCAGAGGATTATATGCTAGTCGTTTCGATTGCGTCTCGTCTTCAAGATCTGTGGTATAATTCCATATTGCCGATAAAACTTAATTCCCGTTTCAGACCATCATTCTTTAGAAGAAAATATTATTATGATTGTTTTGAAAATGGATACTTAAAAAGTTTTGTATCAGCGAACAGGATATTACATCGGATAGCATTGTTTTTTGAAAAAAAGAGAAGCGAAAGATTGTTGACGGCATTATATGAAAGTTTTGGAAAATCCGAAAGCATTATTTGTAACACTTGTGATTTCCGAACAAAGTATGTTTCAATGTCTGCGAATACCAGAATGAGTCAAAAACCAAAGATTCGAGGTTTAGGTCTACTATTCAGTTGAAGTAAAGCATTATTTGTGGTAAGTAGACGATTATAACCAGGCGACAATAGTATATCATTAAGGAATTATTGAAACATGTTTGATGAAACCACAGGAAACACATCCGGAAATTATCTGATTGTAAAGTTAACGAGTTGTTTTCTGCGATTAACGCAATATACAGCATTACTACGGAGCGTTTCGCAGATGTCAGATAATATTTCTGCCTAACACCTGCAAATCGAGAGCGCACCTGCATCGCAAATATAGATTTACGCAGAGCGCTTGAGTTGTCCGGATTTACTTGGTGTAAAAGATTTATGTATGAAGCATGGTTTAGGCAGCTGCCGGTAACAGCCCTAATACAGGAGGATGAAAAATGAAAGGGGGAGCACAGGATTCTTGTCGATTATCCGAGGCAAGGTGAATCAATAATCGCAATAGCTTAAGTTTAAACGGATAGATCAGATGAATTTTGTGTTCCCCTAAACAGAGAGTGATTTGACGATGAAAAGCACAAGAAACAGAATATCGGCGATGGATGATCAAACGCTTCTCTACGCGGCTATCTATATGGACCCGGAGATGGCAGAGTTGGCGCATATTATTCTGCCGCGCGTAGAAAAAAAAGACTTTTCGGATGCACTCTATTACGCGGCAATGGGTATGAAAAAAGAATTGCTGGAGTTGGATCATCATCGTACGATACAATAATATAGCCACAAAAAGCAGCCGGCATGGAGAACTGTTATCTTCATGCCGGCTGTTTTTGCATCAGATCTCTATGCAACAGCGATTGTTGGCATTGCATGAACAGATAAGGTACAATAATAAATTGCGCAGATACGAAAATACAATATATCCTGAAATGTTCCATGGTATTGCACTTACAATATGGATAAATGATATGCACAAATGAAAAATAGATTTGAAATACGTTTTGCTAAACTTGCATTCCATGCGAAAACTAACGATTTCACAATAAATAAGTCTTACTTAGATACTATGTATGACGTAATCTTCCTGTGAATCAATAAATATTATCGTTATTAACCGCGTAAATAAGTCTCAACTTATCGGACATCAATTGACCCGAAATGCACTTATACACATAATTCAATTGATGTTATGTTTGAGTTGTAGGATTGGGTGCAGGATGCAAATATTAAACCGCTCTGTTATGTTGCTGGCCTTTAATGCTGGCAACATAACAGAGCGGTTCAATAAACAAAGTTCACTGACTGTTCTGAACTCTGCAGTCGATAAGTACTATATCGTAGTTTTCTATTGCAGATGTCAGAAAGGAATCCGGATCAAATACAAAAGCATTGGAACAGTTCTCAAAGTTGCAGATATATTTTAGCATGGAGTAAAGCCTAAATGCTTCCGCGCGGTACAGATTGCCCTGCAGCCAGAGACGATATCCGCCGAACGCTGACCCGAAAATTACACTGTAGTCAGACTCTTCTGTTGTAAACATGTTGGAGGAGGCAGCGGCGGCTTCAAGATATGTGCTTTCCTCTGCGTACAGCAAAAAGCTTTCTCGTGAACGGTCTATCTGTTCGAGATAAGCGTTTTTGCTTTCGGGATCCATGGTGGGATTTACGACGCTTCTCAGCAGCGAATAACCGTGCTCTACCTCTGCTAGCCACGCATCAGCTCTGGCGGCGTTATAGAGCTTCATGTGCATATTTGAGGAAGTGGAGTCGTCTAGCGAATAAGTGTAAAAAATATGTCTATTGGGTTTGGCTCTTCTTCCGGCCATGAGGAGTCATGTGCTGCTTCTTCCACTGTGTCGGTATGTGCTGGCGTTTCCGGGATGGGTGTCGTACTGCGGGGATAAAACACTGACAGCGCGATGACCGAGATTAGTAGCGCCAGCACAACCGCACACTGAAAGAGTTTCAAACAATTATTGTTGACTTTCTTATTTGAAAAAATTTTTATAGATATCATTCCTTTCTCCTTCCCGAGATTATCGGGTGATTCGTATACATTATATTACAAAATACGAAACAGATAAGCTGTTTGGGCTAAACCGGCACAAAATAAGTGATAAACATAGGATCGTAGAGTTCGTTTGCGACTGTGGTATAATCATGACACTACTGAGTATTATTTCGTTATGCAGAAAAGGAAGTGACGGAGCTGTGAAACGTGAGCCTGTGGCGGTGATCGAGATTGCGCCAAATGTGTATCATACCTATGATGTGGGCTGGGTGTTTTGCACCTTTGTTGTCGGTAGAGAAAGGACGATGATTATTGACACGGATATTCCGTCGATGTAAAAGGTTGTTGCTCAACAGCACAGATTGACCTTATGAGATAAAAATGCATACGCGCACATAGGTTATTTTGAGCGCAATAATGGTCTGCCATACTGTGCGTTGCTACTACATAAGAGATAGCTATCAGTATATTGAGAAAAAAGACAGGAACTGTCTTGTATGCACACGGACGGCTCGAAGATATTACCTGGATTATGAGATACATGGATGTATATGTGTAGGGTATGTATTTGACAGTATAGGCATTACCAAAAGGAAGTTATGTTGCCGGAATATTCTCTTGATACCATGTCTACATATGATGAACACAGGTGAATTCTCGTTTGCAGAATAATTATTTGGCAAAGAAATTCTGTAGTGTTATGTTCAGTGACATTGACGACTTGAAGTGTGGTAAAAAAGAATCCAGATAGATTACTGCAGAGAATGTTGGTCTAGATTTAATTATACAATCGGAGGATCAACTAGAGATTGAGTATTAGTACATAAACTCCGAATAGATTAATAATCAATGTGGGTGTTATGCAATTAAGATGACGTTGGTGTGTGTTTTACGTAATCAAATTGACTCATTGAATAATCTCATAGTATAATAAAAGACAAAGTGTAACAGAAAATAGTACAACTATGAACGTGAAAGAGGTGAACCAATATCTCATACAGTAGAAACGATCTTGAAGAGAAGAGGGCATACTATGGTCTAAAAAAGGGAAAACAGGGGGATTTTGTAAGAGTTGATATTGCTATTATGTTAATCCTTGCAATAATTCTGATATATATTGTTATGGTTATCCTTATGATGCGAGAAGGATAAGATTATATTTGCGGGAATTAGATCTACAGAGAGATTATGCTCTGTTTGATTTATTGTTTTAAGATATATTTGATGATGTTTTTAGCGTTATGAAAAGCAAAATATGATATGTATATAGAAACAACGGTTAATCAGGAAACATGTAGAGCAAGTGTGTGATTCTGGGGTTATTTATTTACAATCGCTGAAAAATATGTTATCATATGCTTGAAAAAAGCAAATTGTGTGCGACATTTTGGCGAGGGGATGAACATGAAAATATATCTGACGAAATGGACGTCATGGCAGGAGTTTTTTGGTTCGGTATACGTTTTTAATGAAATAACAAAACTGGTATATATCTTTTGTGACAGTGCAGAGGTGTTCTGGAATGCGATGATAAGCGATAATGATGTTGACAGAATGACATCTACATTATGTGATTACTATGAAAGTGATAGTCGCGATCAGATACATGAAGATCTGTTGATGTTTATTGAAGAACTTGAATCTTTTGGATTGGTTCAAAAGGAGGAAGTGATGGGAAATGGAGAACTTTGATATTGAGTTGCTGACACAACAATGCAAAAACGACACCCAACTGTTTGGAATTATGTTTGTGCTTCTTTCAAAATGTAACCATGACTGTGTGCACTGCTATATTCCAGGTCACTGTTCCGATGGGTTGCCTAAAGAGATTATTTTTCGTGTCATAGATGAAGCACGTGCTCTCGGGGCATTGAATGTTACATTTACGGGTGGCGAAATTCTTCTTCGGAAGGACTTGTTGGAACTAATAAGTTATGCAAGATCAAAGCATATGCGAGTATTTCTAATGAGTAATGGATATGCGCTTGACGAGGAGTATGTGAGGAAACTGGCAGATCTTTACATCAGCGAGTTTTCGACTACAGTGTACTCCTTGAACGCCAAAATTCACGACAAGATAACACGTGTTGAGGGCTCGCTTAAAAAGACACTTGGAAACATATCTCTGCTTAAAAAATATAATATAGACATTACGGTAAAAACCCCTCTGATGGAGGACAATAAATATGAATACCGAGAGGTGGAGAAGTATGCCAGAGAGAATGGTTTTGCATACAGGACAACACCTACCATTTTTTCCAAAACAAATGGGGACACTGAGCCACACGATTTTCAAATCTGCTCGGATTTGGACACTATTGTTCGGGAGACCGATAGAGTTAATGAACAATATCGAGGGGAACTAATTAGCAGAAATGATGGAGGTATTCCATGTAGCGCTGGGCACAGCAATATTTGCATTAATTTCGATGGAACTGTATGGCCGTGCAACACATTAACATTGAATGTCGGAAACATATGGACTCAGTCACTAAGAGATATTTGGATGTCGTCCAAAGAACTTATTGATTGGAGAAAACTATGCACGCAGGTACCAGAAAAATGTGCGAGTTGCGAATTGCACAGTTGGTGCATAAGATGCCCGGGATTGGCGTATATGGAAGATAAAGATCTTTACGGTTGTTCGAGCTCTGCAAAAAGAATTGCTGAGGTCAGAAAAGGAGTGAATGATGCATGAAGAATTATGAAAGGCCGACTATTGTTGAGAAGAGGGTGATAGAATCTCGAGGATGCAAGCAGGGCACATGTAGTGGCGCATAGATTCATAATGCGATGAAGTCTTTATGAGCATTCCGTTGAGAGATTGGTGACCAATTAATTAGCTGTCGAGGAGTGCTATTTTTGGACAATGGAAGAATAATAATATTTTCGAAAGGAGGAAAAGTTCATGAAAAAGTATGTTAAGCCGGTTATCATTGAGAAGAAAGCAGTAGCTTCTCGTGGCTGCAAGCAGGGAACTTGTAACGGTCAGTAAGGAAATTAGGGCGCGAGTACTTTATCGTGAAGTGCTCGCGCTCGTTTTATGTTACTGAATTCCGCAAGAAGTCGCAATCAAGGCGATTGAATAATAGGTGGAGCCAGCATCGAAATATGGAGGAAAATATCTGGTAAATTGCCGTAAAGAGTATAATTATCAGTGCATGAATAATCCTTGGCAATAACTTTATCGTATAAGTGAATGGAAGTGCTAATATGAGAACAAAAAAGCATCATAATCTTTCAATAGCCGATATAGATTTCTTTCGTAACAACTATATTAAAAGTCCGTGCGGCACGGAGCTGGATTCACAGGATTTGTCACAACAAACTGATTACATAAACACAACATTTGATGTTGACTTGTCATATATAAAAAATATACCTCAGGGAGAAACTAACAGATGTTGGTTGATAAGTGCAATTGCCGACGGGGTATCGCGTTTTAAGGCAAAAACATTGCTAGGCGAATTTTGTCTGTCTCTTAACTATATAACTTTTTGGGATTACATGGAAAAATGCAACTTATTTATAAATAATATTATAGAAACTAAGAATATGCCTCTTTCTTCAGCTGAGGTTCAGAGTATTCTTTCTTCGGGCATTGACGATGGAGGAGACTGGCTTAATGCAGCTGAGGTAATTACAAAGTATGGGGTGGTGCCCGATAGGTCAATGCCAGAAACAACCGATTCACTTAACGGAGAAAGAATAGGATTAACATTAAGCAGATATATGAAAAAAATATCAGTTACGATTAGAGAATGCGACTTAGACGTTGTGCAGGAATATAGTAGGCGATGTCTGCTGAATGTGTATTCGTACCTGTGTGAAAGCTGTGGCACTCCCCCAACTTCGATTATATTGAGGCAAAATGAAATGGAAGCGCTACAAATGGATAGGCCTGAGATAGATCCCAAACGGTTAGCAACCTTAATCTTTGAAAATGATTTTCATGATCGTCAGAGCATAGTAAGTGTGAGAAGTTTTTCAACGCCGACCAATACTAGAGTGAGACTACCTTATAACGGATATGGCGTTCTGTCTTCTTGCCTCGAATATGTTAATGTGGATTTTTTAGAATTTAAGAAGATAATCGTGTCTCAAATCCGTGAGGGGTTTTCAGTGCCGATTGCATGTGATACTAGATATACAGATTGCTCATCAAGAGTGCTTGCCGTTACGGAAAAACAAGTACGTGAAGAGAAAACCATTCTATTCTGTCCGAAACGAGATCAAGGGTTTGACTGTAGATTATTACGTATTAATCATTGCATGCTGATAACAGGGGTCAAAATAGGCTCCAACGGAGAGTACACATGGAAGATAATTAATAGTTGGGGCGAGGATGACCAGATATACTATATTGCAACGGATGGTTGGTTTGATAACTTTGTGTTTGAAGCGACTGTGCTCAGCAAATTTTGTAGGTTTGATTTGGAGTCGCAATCGGTGGATCTGATGCCGGATTCGGTTCTATCGTGATTAAAGAGAAAAATGTATCGTACATTCATAATTGTTCTACATATACTCACTAAAGCAGATAAATTTATTGGCCACCTAGTGATTATCAACCAACAGGCATAAGTGTGCTTCTTAGGTGGATGCTTGGAAGCGGAAGTATAACTTAGCATATATAAAATGGAGAACCAAATGAAGAGGCTTTGCTGAATGAACATCATTATGCAGTAAGCTGTTGAGACTAATAATAGCAAAGAGATATACCTATGATATAGTCATATGTGACTTATTGAATCACGATTGGATGAAAATTAGAGGCGGCAGGGATGTGCTTTGACACCTCGTCCAGGTTGCCGATCGATGCTATCTAAGATATCCGATAGTTGCTTTATGCCTGCTAACCCCAAAACATTGCTCTGACCTCTCAATAATCTCCTCAGGTATCTTGCTCAGATACTTTCTGCTGAAATTGGTATTCCCGTAGTACGCATCAAAGCTGGCAACCGGCAGCACTACCCAGTCGCTGTCGTCAGGTTTGTTAGCCTTGTAATAGGCAATCAGGATACAGACTACATCTGCCGGCACTCCTTTCGGGAGCAGCGAAGACACTCTCTCCATAAGTTCAGGAGAAATATCCGGCTCTTCGTTGCGTAGCGGACCGAGAGTGAGTGCGTCGGCAACAACACCTTCGAAGCGTATACCCCAGCTCGCCCGAGTGCTTGATGTGAAGAGCGGTACCTGATAGTGCACAACCTTGTCGCACCACTCCTTGTCAAAGCCTTTTGCCAACTGCTGACAACTTTTCTGTGCACTGTCGCTGACGAGGTCGGGGTTGTTTCTGGTAAATCTCGTTATGCCGTGAATATGACGATAGAACCAGCCCTCGCCCTTGGCGTTCACCAGTTCTGGGAACTCCTCGTGATACTCACGGAAATCCGATTTACTCTGCCACTCCGCTTTCGGGGTGGCATTTTTCCTTTCGGGGATACTGCACCACGCGCACAGTGCACGATAGGCATAGTCGGCTCGCTCGTAAGCATCACCATCAAGCAAACTGCCGTCACGATTGTGAAAGAGATACCCACGGGCGATGATGGTGAATATTCTCCCGATGCCCTCGAAATCAAGAAGCGTCTTAAAGGAAAATCTGCCGAGATACGATGTATCACGCTTGCCCGTTGCGGCATATTTTGGCTTTTCGGTAGTCGCTGCCTGTCGCTCCACTTCAACGAGCAGAACTTCATAGGCGAAACTACGCTCGCCAAGAGCAATAGCGCACTTGAGTGCATCATCTGTGCCGATGCCTTTCTCACGGAGAATGTCGCGAACAAGAATCGCCAAATCTTCCTTGTAGTCGGGCTTGTGCCGTGTGCCATCCAGCTGCAGCAGCTTTTTCAGTTCCGGGCTGTCGCCCTTGCATGAGAAGTGATTCTTCTTTGTGGTCTGTGAGCGGTACATATCATCATAATCACACACAATGTCCCACAGAATACGATAGCCGCCGTGGCGGAAGTCGGAAAATAACTCAAAGTAATCCAGTGCGTAAAAAGAGTAGAAATTCATCTTAAGGAAGTCAAGCCTCTTGTCGGGCGGCATCAAGTGCCACTTGTGTTCACGAAGAGCAGCGCACATCTCGGAGATTTCTTCGGGGGTCTTGGTTGAGTACAGTGCTTAAAGCTCATCTGCGGAATATGTTTTCTCCTGACCTCTCGAAAAAAGAATCCGCTCTACATCGTCCTTGCGAGTCATTTCGGGACGCTGAACACGGCTTGAGCGTATGCGGTGCTTCGCCTGTTCATAATCGGCAATCAGATTCTTGATGATCTCCACCATGTGAGGGTCAAGACGGTCTTTCCAGCCGTCCTTTTGAGCAAAGGCAAACAATTCGCTGTCCTGTGCAGGAGTTGGCTTTATCCTCGGGGTGTTTTCCTTGAGCATCAGCGCAAGATACGGCAGACGCTCTACATTTGAGGTCACCTTGTCCCG
>SVPO01000134.1 GCA_015065795.1 Oscillospiraceae bacterium
CCCACAAGGGCGATGTGCTGATGACCCAGAAGTGGCCCACCTACAAAAAGCGCTTTATCTTCCCCGAGGAGTCCGAGGAAATGGAGCGCATCATGGACGCCATCAAGGCTATCCGTATGCGCCGCAGCGAGATGAACGTGCCTCCCTCCAAGAAGACCAGTATGTTCATCGAGACCTCCTACACCGACACCTTCACCCACGGCGCTTCCTTCATCGAGCGTCTTGCCGGCGCTTCCTCTGTTGAGGTTGGCGACAGCTTCTCCATCGACGGCGCTGTTTCCATCATCTCTCAGGGCGCCAAGATTCTCATTCCGCTGGACGAGCTGGTGGACAAGGAGAAGGAGCGTGCCCGTCTGACCAATGAGCTGGGCAAGGTGGAGAAGGAGATCGCCGCCCTTTCCGGCAAGCTGTCCAACAAGAACTTCGTTGACAAGGCTCCTGCCGCTGTCGTTGACGCCGAGCGCGCCAAGCTTGCCAAGGCAGAGGAGCGCAAGGGCATCATTCTTGCATCTCTGGAGCAGTACAAATAAATGAATTATAACGATGCACTGAGGTACATCGGCAGCCGCCTGCGGTTCGGTATCAAGCCTGGTCTTGACCGGATACGCAGGCTGCTTTGCCGATTGGGAGAGCCGCAGAGCAAGCTGCGGTTCATACACGTTGCCGGAACAAACGGCAAGGGTTCCACCTGCACCATGACCGCCGCCGGACTGATGGCGGCAGGGTACAGGGTGGGTCTGTACACGTCGCCATACATCTGCGACTTCCGCGAGCGTATCCAAATAGACGGGCAGATGATACCCGAGGCTGACCTTGCGCGTCTTACGGAGCAGGCGGCAGCCATCATCGACGATGAGGACGAGACCACCGAATTCGAGGTCATCACCTGCATCGCTCTGATGTGGTACGCCGAGCAGCATTGCGATTTCGTGGTGCTGGAGACTGGTCTGGGCGGCAGGCTGGACGCAACGAACGTCATTGACGCGCCCTTTGCGGCTGCCATTACCCGTATCGATCTTGACCACACCGCCATACTGGGCGACAACGTGGCGCAGATCGCAGGGGAGAAGGCAGGCATAATCAAGGCAGGTTCCCGTGTGGTAATCCAGCCGGGACAGCCTGCCGAGGCGCACGAGGTGCTGGTGAACTGCTGCGCTCAGCAGGGGATCACGCCCATCGTGCCCGACCGTGAAAGCGTGGAGGTGCTGGGTGAAAGCATTGAGGGCACCGACATACTCTACGGTGACCTGAAGCTGCGCATCCCTCTTGTGGGCCGGCATCAGATCGACAACGCCGTCACCGCGGTGGAGCTGCTGCGCCTTGCAGGTGTCAGTGAGGACGCCATCGCCGCCGGGATCGCAAAGGCGTTTATCCCGGCGCGCATGGAGCTGCTGAGCACCGAGCCGGTGGTCATCCTCGACGGCGCACACAATCCCAACGGTGCGGAGGCACTGTCCAAGGCAGTGGGCAATCTGCTGTCGGGGCGTGAAGTCATCGCCGTCATGGGCGTGCTTCGCGACAAGGATTACCGCTGTGAGCTGGGGATGCTGGCTCCTCTGTTCGGCAGGATATACTGCGCCGACGGTTTTTCCGACCGCTGCCAGACGGCTGAAGCTCTGGCGCAGGCGGCAGGGGAATACACCCGTACCGTCGTGTGCAGTTCACCCGAAGCGGCTGTTGAGGAGGCGGTGGCTTACGCCCGTGAGCACAACACCGCGCTGGTTATCTGCGGTTCGCTTTATCTTGCAGGCAGAGTGCGCGCACAGCTCATTGACGTGCTCCGCGGCTGAATACGACAAATTACGAACACCCCATGGGTTATCATTTCTTTGATGACCCACGGGGTGTTATTTTTTGCAGGAGGTATAATTCATGCCGGTTACGATTCAGGCGGAGGAAAGAACTCTCACAGCACTGCTGGAGGGGGAGATAGATCATCACACAGCAAAGGCGATGCGTGAGGAGATCGACAGCGCGGCAGTCAGGATGGAGCCGAAGCTGCTGCGGCTTGATTTTTCACGGGTGGGCTTTATGGACAGCTCGGGGATCGGGCTGATAATGGGCAGATTCCGGCTGATGAAGGAGTCGGGAGGCTCGGTGGAGGTCATAAACGTGCCCATCGGCATGGCAAAGATGATGCGCCTGGCAGGTCTCGGGCGACTGGGCATCAAGGGAATTGAATGAAAGCGAGGATAGAAAAATGTCTGACAGAATAATCAACGAAATGAAGCTGACCATACTCAGCCGTTCAGCGAACGAGAGCTTTGCACGGGTGGCAGTGGCAGCCTTTGCCGCACAGATGGACCCCACCATCGACGAGCTCAACGACATCAAGACGGCTGTGTCCGAGGCGGTGACCAACTGTATCGTCCACGGTTACAGGGAGCAGATCGGGCGCATATACATAGACGCACAGCTATACGGCGACGGGCGCATCTGCGTCAGGATCAGGGACAAGGGCTGCGGCATTGCCGACCTGAAGCAGGCGATGGAACCGCTGTTCACCACAGGCGGCGAGGAGCGAGGCGGTCTTGGATTCACCGTTATGGAATCTTTTATGGATAAGGTGAAGGTGCGCTCAAAGCCGGGCAGCGGCACCACGGTCGTGATGGAAAAGCGCATCATCAGACGGGGCGCGGACAATGCCTGACCGCAGCGAGCGCATCAGCAGCAACCTCGGGCTTGCTCGCAGCTGCGTCAATCGCTATGTGGGGAAGGGGATAGAATACGACGATCTGTATCAGACAGCCTGCGTGGGACTTGTCAAGGCGGTGGATTCCTTTGACGAGAGCAGGGGCGTGTGCTTTTCCACCTACGCTGTGCCCGTGATTCTGGGCGAGCTGCGTCAGCTGTTCCGGCGCGAGGGGACGGTCAAGGTGTCGCGCGGACTGAAGGAACTGGGGATGAAAGCAGCGGCGCAGAGCGAACGTTTTTTCGCGCAGCACGGCAGAACGCCGTCCATCGGTGAGCTTGCGCAGCTGCTGGATACCGCTCCCGAGGAACTTACGCTGGCGGTGTGCGCATCCCAGCGACCGGTTTCCCTCACCGCGCACTCGGAGGAGGATGAGGAACGGCAGATAGACGTAGCGGTGGAGCCCTTTGACGACCGAGTCATCGAGATCGCCGCGCTGCGTTCGGCTATCAGCTCGCTGAGTGAGGAGGACAGACGGCTGCTCCACGAGCGCTACCGTAACAGCCGGACACAGACGGTCACAGCACGGATGCTGGGGATGACGCAGGTGCAGGTATCGCGCAGGGAGAGCAGGATCATCAAGGAACTGCGCAGACTGATGGAGGCGTGAAAAAAGGACTATGACGCGCGAACTGCGGTCATAGTCCTTTTGGGTTCATTGTATTGGGGAGCAATAATCCATTGAGAAACAGATGCTTGCAGGATTTGATTAATTGATACAGAACTGTTGATAATAGACGTAGATTATGGTATAATATGCAAAACGGTAATGCGAGACGCATTTTGCTGTCTGCAACTGATCGATATACGGATATTACTGGAGGTAGACTATGGAGAACTTGATCAATCGGATATTTGTCCCTGTAGAGCAAAGAAAGAGAACAACTCTTGCCAGTAACCTTTATTATGATACACTTGACATCTTTGACAATAAGGTTGTTGGGTATCTCAACGGAATGCAGAAAATGACATGGTTTTTCAAGGAATACTCGGGTATTGATATTGTATCCGCCAATCTGAATTCACAGTTTGCACAGGTAGTGTTCCTTACAGGCATGAATGCAAAGAACCGAGTTGTTGGTATTGACTTACACGGTGCACAGAATCTAAATGCGATGAACGATACCAACCGGATCCTGTTTTGCAGCGGTATGTTCAGCTTTGGCAAAACCAATGACTTTGCAAACTATGTTGGTGCAGAAATCAGAGCGGTCTTTGAAAAATACAAAAATAACGATTCAGTAGAAGTTGTCGGATCTGCCAATTCCGCTGCTGACGAGATTCTCAAGTTCAAGAATCTGCTTGATCAGGGCATTATCACCCAAGAGGAGTTTGATGCAAAGAAAAAGCAGCTGTTAGGTCTTTGATGTTATTGTACATACAAAAAGGACTATGACATTTTGGTGTCATAGTCCTTTTGAGTTTCAGTGATCAGTAGAGCTTTGCGCCTGCAGGAATGTGAGGATCGACCATCAGCAGGTGGAGCTTTTCTTCGCCTTCCTCGGAGTGGATGGCGGAGAGCAGCATACCGTTGGACTCAACGCCCATCATTGCTCTGGGAGGCAGATTGGTGATGGCGATGAGGGTCTTGCCGATGAGCTCCTCGGGCTCGTAGTAGGCGTGGATGCCGCTGAGGATGGTGCGCTCCTTGTCGGTTCCGTCGTCCAGAGTGAACTGCAGCAGCTTCTTGGACTTCTTGACGGCCTCGCACTTGAGCACCTTGACGGCACGGAAGTCGGACTTGCTGAAGGTTTCGAAATCCACGGTGTCCTCAAACAGCGGCTCGATCTCCACCTTGGAGAAGTCGATGACCTCGGCGGCGGTGGTGGTCACGCCATCGGCGGTCTGTACGATAACTTCCTCGCGCTTGACAGCGTCCAGAGGCTTCATGGTGGGGAACAGGAGGACGTCACGGATGGAGTAGCTGTTGGTGAGCAGCATGACCAGACGGTCGACGCCCACGCCCAGACCGCCTGTGGGAGGCATACCATACTCCAGAGCGGTGAGGAAGTCCTCGTCGATCATGTTTGCCTCGTCGTCGCCTGCCTCGCGCAGAGCCATCTGATCCATGAAGCGGCCGCGCTGGTCGATGGGATCGTTAAGCTCGCTGTAGGCGTTGCCGAACTCGCGCTGGGTGATGAACAGCTCAAAGCGCTCAACCAGCTCGGGACGGTCGGGCTTACGCTTGGTCAGGGGAGAGATCTCCACGGGATAGTCGTAGATGAATGTAGGCTGAACCAGCTTTTCTTCAACATATTCCTCGAAGAACAGGTTGAGTATGTTGCCCCAGGTGTCGGTCTTCTTGACCTCCAGACCGCGC